>CAZSUJ010000126.1:0-5818 GCA_964609925.1 uncultured Chthoniobacter sp.
TGGCTGGTGCCGCACTCGGTGCAGACACCGCAGGCGCCGGCGCGGATCACCTTGTTGCTGCCGCAGTTCGAGCAGGTGGTGTCCATGAACATGGTGCCGAGCGCGCCCTGGATCCGCTCGGCGTGGGTGGCCGTGCCGGCGAGGTGGAGCGGGGTGCCCTCGGAGTTCTGCGTCTGGGTGATGACGTCGATGATCTCGCGCTCGCCGGTGCGGGGGAGGTCGGAGACGGGACGGTTGACCGCCTTGCGCTCCATCTCGTTGATCTCCTTCATCGGGAGCTCGGGCTGGTTGCGGTTGGGCGCGGTGGCTTCCTTGTAGCCCTTGATGAACTGGCACCCGAGCCAGCGGAACACGTAGTCGGTGATGCTGCTGGCGTTCCGGATGTCCGGGTTCTTGGTGAAGCCGCTCGGCTCAAAGCGCTGGAAGGCGAACTTCTTGACCAGGCTCTCCAGGGGCACGCCGTATTGCAGCGAGATGGAGGTGAGCGTGGCCACGGTGTCCATGAGGCCGCCGATGGTGCTGCCCTCCTTGGCCATCTGGATGAAGAGCTCGCCCGGCTGTCCGTTCTCGAACAGGCCGACGGTGATGTAGCCCTCGTGCCCGGCGATATCGAACTTGTGGTTGAGCGCGACGCGGGTGTCGGGCAGACGGTGGCGGGCCGGCTGGCTGAGCTTGGCCCGCAGGGCGTCGAGTTCGTTCTCCAACTCGATGACGCGGGTCTCGAGCTCGCTCTTGGTCGAGAGTTCGGCCTCGAGGTCGGAGGTGCCGGTGCCGTGCTTCTTTTTGTCCGTGACGACGGGGGCGGAGCGCTTCGAGCCGTCGCGGTAGATCGCGATGGCCTTGAGGCCGAGTTTCCAGCCCTCGATGTAGGTGTCCATGATGTCCTCGACGGTCGCCTGCTCGGGCAGGTTCACGGTCTTGGAGATGGCGCCCGAGAGGAACGGCTGGGCCGCGCCCATCATGTGGATGTGGGCGTGGTAGCTGAGGCTGCGCTGCCCACGCATGGGCTTGAATGCGCAGTCGAACACGCTGACGTGCTCGGGGCGCAGGCCGCTGCGGATCGTCTGGCCGTCCACCTCGACGTCCTCGATGGTGTCGTGCTTGTCGATGTGGGCAATGATGGCCTCGATGTCGGCCGCGCTGTAGCCGAGCTTCTGCAGGGCTGGGCGGACCGTCTGGTTGACGATCTTGAGCATGCCGCCGCCGGCGAGGAGCTTGTATTTGACGAGGGCGATGTCGGGCTCGATGCCGGTGGTGTCGCAGTCCATGAGGAACCCGATGGTTCCGGTGGGCGCGAGCACGGTGACCTGGGCGTTGCGGTAGCCCTGCTGGCGGCCGAGGCGCAGGGCCTCGTCCCACACGTGGCGGGCCTCATCGCGGAGGTATTCGAACTCACCGGCGTTCTCGATGTGCTCGACGGCGTCGCGGTGGAGTTTGATGACCTCGAGCATGGGCTCGACGTTGTCGGGCGCGACGGTTTTGGACACGCCGCTGGCGCTCGAGTCATGGTAGCCGGGGAACGGCCCGGTGATCCCGGAGATGCGGGCGCTCTGCTCGTAGGCGTGTCCGGTCATGATGGCGGTGATCGAACCGGCCAGGGCGCGTCCCTCGGGGCTGTCGTAGCCGTGGCCGTAGCTCATGATGAGGGCGCCGAGGTTCGCGTAACCGAGCCCGAGGGTGCGGAAGATGTGGCTGTTCTCGGCGATCCACTTGGTCGGGTAGCTGGCGTTGTCCACCACGATTTCCTGCGCGGTGATGTAGATGCGCACGGCGGCCTTGAACTTCTCGACGTCGAACGTGCCGTCCTCGCGCTTGAACTTCATCAGGTTGAGCGAGGCGAGGTTGCAGGCGGTGTTGTCGAGGAAGAGGTATTCCGAGCAGGGGTTGGTCGAATTCTGGCGCGCCGTGCCCTTGCAGGTGTGCCACTTGTGGATCGTGCTGTCGAACTGCATGCCCGGGTCGCCGCACACGTGCGTGCCCTCGGCGATCTTGCGCAGCAGCGTGCGCGCGTCCTTCTTCTCGCACGGCTTGCCGTCGGTCACGCGGATGGTCGTCCACTCGCGTCCGGCCACGGCCGCCTCCATGAACTCGTCCGAGGCGCGGACGGTCAGGTTCTCGTTCTGATACATGACGGAGCCGTAGGCTTCGCCGTTGAAGGATCCGTCGTAGCCCTGCTCGATGAGGGCCCAGGCTTTGCGCTCCTCGCGCATTTTCGCCTCGATGAACTCCTCGATGTCGGGGTGCCAGTCCTTGAGCGTGTTCATCTTCGCGGCGCGGCGGGTTTTGCCGCCGCTTTTCACGACGCTGGCCACCTGATCGTAGACCTTGAGGAAGGAGAGGGGGCCGCTGGGCTTGCCGCCGCCGCTGAGTTTCTCGCGGGTGGAGCGCAGGCTGGAGAGGTCGCTGCCGGTGCCGCTGCCGTATTTGAAGAGCATGGCCTCGCTCTTGGCCAGGTCCATGATGCTCTCCATGTTGTCGTCCACGGCCTGGATGAAGCAGGCGCTGGCCTGCGGATACTCGTATTGCGTCGGGGCGCGCTCGGCCTGGCCGGTCAGGCGGTTGTAGTAGTAGTTCCCCAGCCCGGCGTCCTTGCCGATGCCGTATTGCTGGTGGAGACCGACGTTGAACCAGACCGGGCTGTTGAAGGCCCCGTGCTGGTGGAGGCAGAGCCAGGTGAGGTCGTTGTAGAACGCCTCGGCGCTGGCCTCGTCGGCGAAGTAACCGTCGGCCTTGCCGAAGTCGGTGATCGTGCGGGTGACGCGGTGGATGAGCTGGCGGATCGAGGACTCGCGGCCGCCCTTGTGCGGGTCGGTGCCGTTGGAGAGGTCACCGTAGAAATACTTGGAGACGGCGATCTTCGTCGCGAGGGCGCTCCAGGAGCGGGGGACCTCGACGTTCTCCTGCTTGAAAATGACCTTGCCCGAGTCGTCATTGATCTCGGCGGTGCGGTGGTCCCATTCCACATGGTCAAAAGGCGACCCTGTCTGGGTGTGGAAACGCGGCTCGAACTGCAGGCCCTTGGCCGCCTTGGCCGGACGGTTCCGGCTGGTGGTCACGACGGCTTGACGGCCCGAACTGCGCCTGTTGTCTTGTTTGCGGGTTTTGGAGCGGAATGTGGATTTCGTGGCAATCATGGCAATGCGTGGAGGCTGAGGTTGGTTTGCGCCGGCTCTTGTTGCTCTGGGGAAAGCACTCAAGCCTGCTGGCCTACCACAATATGTAGGCAAGCCCTGCCAAAGAACCACAACGGGCAGTGGCGGGGGAAGGATTATTTTGTGACAATTTGACATTTGCGCAATATCCACATGCGCAACGTCTTACGAAAAAGGTTGGTCGGGCTGATTTTCGCCGCCGGACGGGGTTTTCGACAGGCACCCCCGCGCGGATTCCCTATCCAACGCCATCGCGGGACTTCGCCGCCCGCGAAGCCAGAAAAACAGCCAGTTCGCGCTTGTCGGCGAATTGGATCGGCGGATTCGCCCCTTCCAGCACCCCGAAGCCGGGTCCGTAGGCGCTCCCATTGACCACGCTGAGGTCGGCCCGGCCGCTCTTCAACTGCTCCCGAGCCGCGGCCACGGCGTGTTCGGGCGCGCCTTCGAGTTCATATTTCCACGCAGTGATGAGGGCATGGGGAAACCATGCGCGCAGGCGCGGCAGCACTTTCGCCGCGGGTTCCAAGGTGAGCGTGACCTGCTCGAGGTTGCCCGGAAGCTTGCCGCCGGGGGGGAGCGGGCCGTGCGGGCCTCGCGCCGCTGCGACCGTATAGTCGGCGAGGGCCGCGGCATGGAAGACGCAGCGGACATTGCCTGCACGGCGGCGGGAGAGGTCGTGGAGCGCTTCGGCCAGGTCGTTGTTGGTGAAGAACTCCACCGCTGCCACGCCTGGCGGCGTTTGCAGGTGGGTGGCGCCGCGGCCGCGGAACAACACGCACTCGAACCCCTGCGCGTTGAGCGCGGAGGCGAGCAACACGCCAATCTCCCCCGTCGCGTGGTTTGTGATGCGGCGCACTCCGTCAATCGGAGCCGACGAGGGCCCGGTGGTGATGACGGCGAGCGGGGCGGTCATTCTTGGAGGATAGCGACGCGCGCGGAGCGAGGCCAGCGCCTCAACCGATGGTTTCCTCCAGGGCGGCGAACATCTCCCGTGCCGCGACGTAGCCGAAGTGGCCTTGCGGGCTGGTGATCAGCCGCGCCCCACCCCAAGCGCCGGACAGCGCCACGATGCGGTCGGCCGGGGCGATGAGGTCGTAGGCTCCCATTGTCAGGATGATCCGCCGCGGGTCGGTGAACGGGCGGCCGTGCAGCGGGGAAGTCAGGTGCGCATGGCGGCGGGTCATGGATCCGTCGATCCCGCGCCTTCGCACCAACCCGCGGATGGTCGCCCCGGCCGGGCTTTCCCAGATGGCGTGTTCGACATCCGCGATCGGCAGCAGGAGGGCGATGAACGAGATGTCCTGCTCGATCGAGGCCAGCAGCGCGCCGGTCCATGCGCCGTAGCTCGTTCCGTGCACGCCGAATTCGCGGCATCCGCGCGCGCGCAGCCACGCCATGAGCTGGCGCAGTTCGCTGACGCCCTGGCGGATGCTCTCGCCGTTGCGGACAAGGTGCGCCGTCATGGCCAGTTCGCCGTTGAGGTATCCTTGCGGGCGGCGGGCGTAGTGGAATGGGAGGTGCAGCACGGCGGCGTTCCAACCCATGGCGTTGAACCGCGCGGCGAGTGCCGCATAGCCCGTGTCGCTCACCGACATCAGCGCGTGGAGGATCAGCACGGTCGGGGCACGCCATCCGTCACGGCAGGCGAAGAGACGCGCGGAAGCGATGTCGTTGGCCGCGTGGCCCGAGGCATGGGGACTTGGCCAGCGCAGGTGGCGGACGGATTCCTCGACGGGCACGAGAGGGGGAGCCGCGTAGAAGGCCGGCCGGTCGAGGTCCTCGCACTTCACGAGGTAGGCCTCGAGATCGGCACGCCCGACGGCGTCGTGGCGGTGGCGCCATTGCGCGAGGTTGAGCAGGGCGCAGGTGGTCGCATCGCACCACTGGGCGGCGTGTTGTCGGAAAGGTCCCATCGCTACTCGCGCCCCTTGCGCCGCTGCGGAGTCTGCGGGAGGCAGTCTTGGGGGATGGCCTGCTCTTTCACCGTGCGGTCGTAGAGCCCGCGGATCCGTTCGCCGAGCAGGGCTTCGAATTCGGCGCGGGCCGCCGCCTTGTCTCCCTCGCGCGACGGCGGCGGGAGCGGCTCGCCGATGGCCACCCAAACCCGCGTGCGGCGCGTGGGGCGCCAGCGCTTCGGGTCGTAAAGGGCGTCGGTCCCGATGATGGTGCAGGGCACCACGGCGGCTTGCGTCATCTGGGCCAGCGCCGCCACGCCGGGGCGCACGGGGGCGCCTTCGAGCACCGATGTCGGGCCGGTCCGCAAACCGCCCTCCGGAAACAACCCGAGGAGGCGTCCGGCGTGCAGCCGCTCCAAAGCGGTTCGCACGGCGGCACGGTCCATCTCCCCCATGGTCACCGGGAAAGTGCCGATGCGCGAGAGCACCGCGCCGACCACGGGCATCTCGAAGAGTTCGCGCATGGCCATCCAGTCCACCTGCCGCCGCGCTGCCGCGGAGAGGAACGGCGGGTCGAAGTGGCTGATGTGGTTCGGGGCCAGGATCGTCGCGCCGCGGCGCGGGACGTTGTCGCGTCCGAGGAAGCAACAACGCGTGAACGGCCAGAAGAGCACGCGGAGGGAGGACACCACGAGGTGGTAACCGGGGGGCGAGAACATGCGGCGGTTACTTCGACTCGAGGAAATAGCCGCGCTGCTTGGCCGAGATCGG
>CAZSUJ010000127.1:0-5705 GCA_964609925.1 uncultured Chthoniobacter sp.
TATGCCGATCACCCGAGCTGGCTGCCCGGCGGCCGCGAGTTCCTCTTCGGCAGCTACGACTCGAAGACGCAGCAGGAGTCCGTGCACCGCATGTCCATCGAACCGGGCTCCGAGCCCGCCCTCGTGTTCAAGCAAGCCCGAAGCCCGAGCGCATCTGCCAGATAGCCCCGCGGCCCGCAGATCCGCTCACTTCCCCTCGAACGCCACGCGCTTGGCCTCCAACTCCTCCCACCGCGCGTAGGCGGCGCGGATTTTCGCCTCGAGCGCATTGGACTCCGCTTCGATCTTGGGCAGGGCCGCCGGGTTGGTGCGATAAAGCTCCGGGTCCTGCAACTGCGCGGCCAAGCGCACCTGCTCGGCCTCAAGCTGCTCGATCTGCGCTGGCAACTCCTCCAGCTCGCGCCGCTCGCGATTGAGGAATTTCTCCGCCTTGCCCCGGCGCTCCGCTTTCGGACTCTCCACCTTGGCCGGCGCGGGCGCGGCGGCAACCGGCACAGCCGCGCCGCGGGCCGACCAGCGCTGCCAGTCGCTGTAGCCGCCGTTGACTTCGGTGATCTTTCCGTCGCCTTCGAAAACCAACAGGCTCGTCACCACCGCGTCGAGGAAAGCGCGGTCGTGCGACACGAGGAGCAGCGTCTGGTCCCAGCTGACCAGCAATTCCTCCAGCAATTCCAACGTCTCGGCATCGAGATCGTTGGTCGGCTCGTCGAGCACCAGCACATTCGCCGGCTGCAGGAACAGGCGGGCCAGGAGCAGGCGGTTGCGCTCTCCTCCGGACAGCAGCTTGGCCGGCATGCGCACGCGGTCGGAGCGGAACAGGAAGTCCCCCAGGTAGCTGTGGATGTTGCGGTCGCGTCCTTGGAAATGCACCGACTGCGACACCCCGGCCACGTTCTCGGCCACCGTCTTGTCCAAATCGATCTGGTCGCGGAGCTGATCCAGATACACCACCTGCAGGTTGGTGCCAGCGGTCACGCTCCCGGCCTGCGGCGCGAGCTGCCCCAACAGCAACTTGAGCAGCGTCGTCTTGCCGCAGCCATTCGGACCGAGAATGCCGATCTTGTCCCCGCGGAAAATCTCCGTGGAAAAGTCCCGCACCACCGGCTCGGGCATTTCCGGGTGCGCGAAGGTGAGTCCCTCGGCCCGCAGCACGCGCTGACCCGACAACGCGCCCTCCTGAATCTCGATCTTCGCCTTCCCCGAGCGCTCCCGGCGCCGCGCGCGTTCGCGGCGCAACTCGAGCAGCGCCCGCACACGTCCCTCGTTGCGCGTGCGGCGGGCCTTGACCCCCTGACGCAGCCACGCCTCTTCCTGCGCCAGCTTTTTGTCGAACGCCTTCCACTGCACGGCCTCGGCTTCGAGCAGGTCGGCCTTGCGCTGGAGGAACGTGTCGTAGTCGCAGGCCCAGCCGAAGAGCTTGCCACGGTCCAGTTCGACAATGCGGTTGGCCAGCCTACGGAGGAACGTCCGGTCGTGCGTGACGAAGAGCAGGCTCATCGGGTGCCGCAGCAGGAAATCCTCCAGCCAGAGGATGGAATTCAGGTCGAGATGGTTGGTCGGCTCGTCGAGCAGGAGCAAATCGGGCTGGCCGGCCAAGGCCCGCGCCAGCAGCACACGACGCTTGAGCCCGCCGGAGAGCGAGCCGAACTCGGCCTCGGCCGACAACTCCATCTCCGCCAGCAAATCCTCCAGCCTCACATCGATCTCCCAATCCTCCTCATGCCGGATCGGCGAAATCCCGCCCCGCACGACGGAGAACACCGTCCCTTCGACCCCCTGCGGCACCTCCTGGTCGAGCCGCGTCATGACCGCACCCGGCGTCCGCAGAATCTCCCCCGCGCTCGGCCCCTCCTCACCGGCGATGAGGCGCATCAGACTCGTCTTGCCACACCCGTTGCGCCCCAAAAGCGCCACCCGTTCCCCCGCCTCGATCGAGAGATCCGCCCCCTCAAGCAGGTAGTCGCGTCCGTAGTGGAGCGAGACGGATTTCAACTGCAGCAACGCCATGGGCGCGCCACCCTGCCGCAAACAAACCCGCGTGCAATCCCAAAGTCGGCAGGCCGAGGCGACGCAGCGCGACGGCTACTCGATGAAGCCGTCGAAAAAGAACATCTCCAACTCGCCGCAATTCTTGAGCGGGATGACTCCCCTCGAAGTGGTGCGAATCTTGCCGGCGAGCAGGTCGCAGAAGTCCTTGGAGAGATTGATGCGTCCGGGCTCCGACGCCTGCTCCATGCGGGCGGCGGCGTTCACGGTGTCGCCCCATATGTCGTAGGCCATGCGCTTGATGCCGACGACGCCGGACACCACCGGCCCGCAGTGGATCCCGATTCGCATCCCCCAATAGGGACGCCCGGCGGCCTCCACCTCCGCTTTTCGTTTGCTGACAAAGTCCATCGCTTCCTTCGCAAAACGGAGCATCCGCAGCGCACCCTCGACGGGGTCGCCGCTGAGACCACTCACACAAAAGTAGCCGTCGCCGATCGTCTTGAGCTTCTCCACCCCGTGGCGCCCGCACAGTCCGTCGAAGAGGCAGAAGCAGCGGTTGAGTTCCTCGACCAACTCCGCGGCCGAATAACTGGAGGCCACCGAGGTGAAGGAGCTGAAGTCGGCGAAAAGGACTGAGACGCGTTCGTGGGCGACAGCCTTGACCCGGCCGTTGCGCTTGAGTTCATCGGCCACGTCGCCAGGGAAAAGGTTGCGCAGGAGGATTTCGGAATGCTCCTTCTCCTCGGAGAGCGCCTCCACCGCCGACTCGAGCTCCCTGCTCTTGCGCTCGATTTCCTCCTTCGCCTTGAGGTTCTCGATCTGCATCTGGATCTGGTCCAGGAGCGTGAATTCCCGCTCGACCAGCCGGGCCAGTTGCTCGAGCAACTTCAGGTCATGCCCGCTCAGCTCACGCGGCTCGCGATCGGCGAGGCAGAGTGTTCCCACCTTGTGGCCGGAGGGACCGCGCAGGGGCTGCCCCACGTAGAAGCGAATGAACGGCTCGCCCTGCACCATGGGGTTTCCGGCGAAGCGATAGTCCTGCAGCGCGTCCGGCACCACCATCGCCACGTCCTGCAGGATGGCGTGTCCGCAGAAGGAGATGTCGCGCGGCGTCTCGGAGGCCTTGAGGCCGACCTTCGACTTGAACCACTGGCGGTTCTTGTCGATCAGGGCGATGTAGGCGATGGGGACGGAAAACAGCAACTGCGCGAGGCTCACGATCCGGTCGAACCGCTCTTCCTGAGGCGTGGCCACCAACCTGAGGTCATCCACCGCCTGTTGCCGCTCGGCCTCGTCCAACGGAATCTCCGGCATCACACAATTCACTCCGATGCCTGACGTCATGGGCGGGAATCTCAAGTCCGCCCAGAATGCTGTCAAGTCCGCGACCGGGAGTTGAAACCCCACCGCGCTTCCCCGCCCCAAGCAAACCCGCGCGTAATGCCAAAGCCGGCCCCCGACGGCAACCGCATCGGCATCAACGAACGCAACCCCACCTGACACGGCTGCGGGGCCAAGCGGTGAGCCCGGCCACGCTATTCCCGGAGGTTCAAGAGCAGGATACGCTTGATCTCGGCAACTCCGTCCGGGTGCAACTGGCTCCAGTGTCCGGATGGGATGACTTCCTCGCTTCGGGCACCAGGCATGTGGCTGCTCCAATACGGCACGATGCCATCGCTGCTCAGGGGCTTCGGCGTGCGTCCGGTTGACCCGCCCTTGCCTCGGTCGCCGATGAGCGAGTGGTAAGGAACACCCTTCTTCAAGGGCAGGGAGTCCACCTTGGTGACGAAGTAATTGTCCGGCGCGAGCAGGTCGATGCTGTTGGGCAGACGCTCAAGCTTCCTGGCCGGAGCGGAGGGACGCGCGTAAGGGATGGCCTCCTGGTAAACATTCCTCTCGGCCACCGGATTGCCGATGATCCAGCTTCCCACGCGCCCCCAGAAGTCCGTGGCCATCTTGCTTCCACGATGCGAAGCGGACACGAACACCACCCGCGAAATCCTGGGCACCGGCTTGAAGATCAGGGAATCCACCAAGGTCCTACGCGAAGCTGGGGAGAGCGGAATGGCCTCCGGCGGACGGTCGAAAAAGGCGTTCCACAGCACGCGGCCGCTGTCGGTGACGAGAAGCCGGCTGATCATGCCGCCCATGCTGTGCCCGATGACCACGGCATCCTTCTGCTCGTGATGCTGCTTCCTGATGAGAGCGAGTTGGCGCCTCAACTCGGCGGCCGCAAGCGGATACGGCAGGCCGGAGGGATAGGCGAAGAACCAGAACTGGTAGTTCCGTCGGATGCGCGCATCCCCGCGGAGCGACTGGATGAGCGGCGTCCAGATGGCCGGCGAATTGCCGAGGCCATGGACCAGAAGGACGGGGATTTTGTGGCGGTCGAACGGCTGGAGCCTCGCCAAGCGAGCGTTCCCCTCGAATTTCTGCGGCTTGAACAGCCCGAGGATCTCCTTTCTCTTCGGCTCCAACTCGGAAAGTGCCAAGGCAAGCGACCCGGTGTAGTCGGCGGAGAGTGGCCAGCTCCTGCGATCGAGGGTGACGGTTTCCTGTTCCAGCGGATCCAAAAGCACAATCTCCGCGTTACGACCATGGAAACGGATGGCCGCGGTGAGGCCGTAGTAGATGTGCTTGCCCTGCGCAAACGGGTCCGCCTTCAGGTAGTCGATGTCCTTGCCGGTGACGACAATCGGCGCGCCCAGCCCGCTCTGGACCACACGCTCCGCGACAGCTTTGCCCTTGAACACGTAGCGATCAGCCGGAGTGAATGTCAGGCGCGACGGATGCAGTTCGCGGCGTTCCGACGGAGGCGTGAGCCGCAGGCTCCATGGCGTCCCCGTGGCGGAGGGCGCCACAATCGGACGTTCCCAAGGCGCGAGCTTCTGGTCCTTGATGATGTCCATAACGCGCGCCACGGCAAAGTTGTAGTCTGACTGCAACGCGCGGTTCTTCGGGTCACCGGCTAGCTTGAGCCTCGCTTCGTTGGCCGCATCGACGTATCCGCCCAACTGCGCCAGCGGCTGTCTCTTCAGCCCAGCCTCCCGCGCCACCAAGGCCCTCTGCCCGGGTGTCGTGGCAAGGGAGGACGTGCGCGAGACCTCACGCACCTGCGCATACGGCACACAACCTCCCACGAAGAGGAGCGGGAGGACCAAGACAAGGCGAACGCGGGAGGGGCGGAACTTCACGACATTCTAAAGGCTGGGTCCGGACTTCCGGCAGTCAATGCCAATCGAAGCGGCGCACCCGCCCCCAAGGCACGCGGGATTGGAGCGTGAAGAGCCAAGCCCCGCCTTCCCTCAACCCTCAACCCTCAACCACCCAAAAACCTCAGCGGATTGAGCAGGTCGCGAGGGTCGAGGGCTTGCTTCACGCGGCGGTGGAGTTCGTGGCTGCCGGGTCCAAGCCGTTTAACGAGGAACCCCGCCCGGCAGGGGCTGCCCCTGGAAGCGCTCGTAGAGCCGTTGCCGCCGCTCCGTCGCCGTCAAGCCCGTCGGCAGGGAGGCAAGGACCATACGGCGGGCGGCTTCGCACATGCGCACGCCCATCAGGAAACGCTCGGCACCGGAAAGAGCCATAAGGCGGCTGCGGACGATCTCCGCGGCTTCCGGACGGGTGTCGGTCATGCCTTGCATTCTTTCCAGAGGGTAGCGAGCCCGAGTTCTTGCGTCCAGTGACCCAGGTAGGCCTCGTCGCAACCCGTGGCGGCG
>CAZSUJ010000128.1:0-5688 GCA_964609925.1 uncultured Chthoniobacter sp.
CAGCCCAACTCGACGGCCTCGAGCACCGTGAGTCCGGCCGGTCGGATGTTCTCCTGCCGCATGACCGAGAGCTGCGCGGCCCGCGCCGCCTCGTCGAGACCGTGCAAGTCGCTGTCGCCGAGCAGCACCCGGCCGTCGTCCGGCGTCCACCAACCCGAGAGCACGGCAAGGAGCGAAGACTTGCCCGCGCCGTTCGGGCCGAGGATGGCGAGGAAGCGCCCAGGTTCGGCCTCGAGCGAAACGCCGTCCAGGATTCGCCGGCCGCCGCGTGACAGCGTGACGCCTTGCGCGACGATGCGGGGACAGCGCGGCGACTCGGGTTTCATCGCACAGCGGACCACGACGAGGGCCGGCGCAGGAGCCAGAGGAAGAACGGCCCGCCCGCGGCAGCCGTGATGATGCCGACGGCCAATTCGGCCGGGGCGACGAGGGTGCGGGCGCCGAGGTCGGCGATCACCACGAGTGTCGCGCCGAGAAGGAGCGCGCCGGGCAGGATGTGGCGGTGCAAGCCGCCCAGCAGCAGGCGCGCCATCTGCGGGGCGACGAGGCCGACAAAGCCGATCACGCCCGCGAAGGCGGTGGCCGCACCGACGAGCAGCGCGCTGGCCACGATGATTTCGCCGCGCACGCGCGCCACCGGAACGCCGAGGTGCGAGGCTTGGGCCTCGCCGAGTTGCAGCGCGTCGAGGGCGCGCGAGCGGCGGAAGAGCATGAAGCCGCCGACCGCGAGGAAAACGGCGAGCACGAGGTTCTGCGCCCATGTCGCCCCGCCGCATCCGCCGAGCGTCCAGAAGGTCATCGAGCGCAGCGCGCTGTCGCTGGCGGAGAAAAGGAAGAACCCCAACACGCTGCCGAGCATGGCGTTGAGTGCGACGCCGGCGAGGATGAGTTTTCCCGTGCCGCCCGCCTCGAACCCGGTGTTGAAAGCGCGGAGCGCCGCCACGGCCAGCAATCCGCCGGCGAACGCCATCGCGGGCAGCAGCCACCCGCCGAACATCCCCTGCCAACCGAGGAAAAAGCAGGCCACGGCGCCGACAGCCGCCCCCGCACTCACGCCGATGAGGCCGGGGTCGGCCAGCGGGTTCCGGAAGAGCCCCTGCACGCCCGAACCGGCCAGCGCCAGCGCCGCACCGACCAGTGCCGCGAGCACGACGCGGGGAAACCGGATGTTCCAGAAAACCTTCCCGACCACCCCGGACGTGTCACCCGAGACGATGGCCCACAGGTCGCCCGGGCCGATCGTCACCGCGCCGATGGCCACACCGGCCACGAGGGCGACGGGCAGGAGGAGCGCGAGAAGCACCATGCGCCGCCGTGCACGGTGCGTGCGCGAGGCCACCTCCTCGCGGGCGTGCGTGGACGCCGGCCCCGCGGGGGCGGAGTTCACAGGCTCGGGAAACGCGACGCGACCTGCTTGGCGGTCGCCGCGCTGCGCGGACCGAACCCGAGGAAGGCGGCATCGTCCACGCGGATGACTCGCCCGTTCTTCGCGGCCGGCGTCTCGGAGAGGCCGGGCACGGACGCGATCAATTCCTGGTCGCTGGCCACGATACTCTCGGAAACGATGACACAATCGGGCGCCATGGCGGCGAACGCCTCGGCGGAGAGCGGCTTGTAGCCCTCGAAGTCCGCGCAGGCATTGACGCCGCCGCAGGCCTCGATCATCGAGTGCGCGGCCGTGTCGGTCCCGGCGGCCATGAGGTTGTTGCCGCCGCGCGCGTGGAGGAAGACGACCTTGGGATGCGACGACTGGCGCGCGACCATCTCCCGCAGCAGGGCGAGGTCCGCGTCAATCTTGGCCACGATCGCCTCGCCGTCCGCCTCGCGGTGGACGGCGCGGGCCACGCCGCGGATTTTCTCGCCGATTCCCTCGAGCGAGCGACCGGCCTCGACCACCACAACCGGCGTGCCGGTGGCGCGGATCTGTTCGAGCGTGGCGGGCGGTCCCGCCTCGCCCGAGACGAGCACGAGGTCGGGCTTCTGTGCGAGCACACCCTCCGCGCCGAGGACGCGGAGGTATCCCACATCCGGCTTGCCTGCGACCCCGGGAATGCGCTGGCTCGAGGTGTCAACCGCGACCACGCGGTCGGCCAGACCGAGGGCGCAGACGATCTCGGTGACAGCCGCCCCGGCCGTGACGATGCGCTGCGGCTCGGCCGCGCGGGCGGCGGCGGCCAGCAGGCAGACGGCAACAACGAGGGTGGCGCAGCGCATGGGCGGACGTTGACTCAGGCCCCGTGAATCTCGTCGTCGAGCGCCGAGATCGCGTCGAAGGTGACCTGCGCGGCCTTCACCATGCGGTCCTGCTCCTCGTCGCTCCAATCAATCGCGTTCATGTCCTCGCGGAACTTCATCCACAACCCGCGCTGGGCCTCGCCGTGCGGGTCGAGATACTTCAAGCCCGCGAGGTCACTCTTGCCCCAGGCCTTCGAGAGGGAGCGGGCGATGAAGCGCGCACCGTTCTTGCTGCCTTCAAAGACGTAGTAGATTCCCATGAGCACGGCGGGAGAGCCGGCATCGCGGATGAGGGCGACGAGGTTCTCGGAGCCTTTCATCGGCTTGATCGAGGAGGTGTCAACGCCGAGGTGGGCGAGGTCGGCCTCGAGGTTGGCCGTCTGGTAGAGCCCGGGCAGGCCGAGCGAGGCGAGGCGAGGCTCCGAGGCCAGCGCGCGGTCGGTCGCGGACTCGAGTTCGCGGTGGATGATCCAACGCTGGGCGAGGTAGGCCTTGTATTGCCCGTGGTCGATCGAGCCTCCGATGAGGGCGGCCTCGAGCGGTTTGGCCTCCGCCACGGCGTGCTGCTCGGCGGTTTCTGCTTTGAGCCGGCCCATGATGCCGGTCGGTGCTGCGGTGGTGGTGGTCATAGTGGTAGAGATCAGCGCGGGATGTGGTTGGGGTCGTCGGCGCGCGCCGCGAGGTCCGACCAGCGGCGCATGTCCTTCATCTGGTCGGGGCCAAGGAGTTCCGCGTGGCCGTCGAGGCAGCCCACCACGGCGAGGCCGCCGTAGCGGTAGTCGATGTGGCTGGCATCGCCTTCACGCATAGCCGGAGGGAGAACCCGGTAGTTTCCGGGAGAACGGCCTTCGGCGGTGTTGAATGCCGAGGCGAAGACGATAAGGGACGATGGCTTGGTCGCCTGCTGCATGTTCCGCACGCAGAAATTGCCGATACGGCCCACGGTTCGGGGGTCATCCGCGCGGAGCAGCGCACCCGAACCGAAGTCACCGCCCACAAATGTGATGTTCATGCCCAGCGAAGTGAACACGCTGACGAGGTAGGGATACATAGGGTCGTGCTTGGGCGCGGCCTCCGCGTTGTTCACGAGCAAGGTGCCTTCGACGTCGTAGTCAACGTAAGGGGCGATACGCCAAGCGTAGCGGGAGCGCGGCTCCGCCATGGTGATGACGTTGCCGTTGTCGTCCTTGACCGTGTTGGCCCCCGGGTCCTTGTAGCCGGGCATGACGCTGCCGTTATTGTCTGCGGCGTAGCTGTGCAGGCCGGCCAGCAACTTCCTTGCCGCGGCGATCTCGGCGCTCTTGAGTCCGGACTCCTTGGCCGTGGCGAGAACCGGCCATGTGAGACCGGCAAGAATGGCGATGATGGCGAGGGCGGCCAACATCTCGATCAAGGTGAAGGCGCGCGTGGTTGGGCGTGGATTCATGTTTCTTCGGAAAGCGCTAGAGGTTGATGACTTCAAGATCGTAGAAGCGGAGAGCCGCCACGGCTCCAGCCGGATCGTCCACCGTCTTCACGGTGCCATCCCCAACGATCGGTGCGCCGAGGAGGGTGTAGTTCGTGCTGTTCAGCGCCGGGCGGTGCCGCGGTTGGTATTGATGGCCGGCCAGGGTCGGGAACGAGAGGCGGATCCCCGACGGCGAGAGGCGGGAGATGGTCACCGGCGGCTTCACGGCAACAGAACCAGCAAGGCGCGCGGCTAGGTAGACACCGTTGGTTGGCGAGTGGTTGAAGTTCTCCTTGGTGTAGAAGGAAGGAAAGCCACCGCCGGTCGGCGCACCTCCTCCGCCCGAGTAGTCGTATTCCTTGAGCGAAGTGACCATCAGGTGCAGCCGCCCGCGGTGAAGACCTTGCTGAACGTAACTCCGGACTTCAGGGCGTGAGAGATCGAGTTCAAAGGTCATGACGGAATCGAAAGGCACGGGCGAACCCGGCGAGAGCGGGGACGGCACCAACTCACCGAAGAAGTCGGCGTAGCCGGGCACTTGGCCGACGGCCCACGGTTGGACTTGAAGGCCCTCCTCCACGTTGTTCGACACATCGCGTGGTGCGCCGGCGACAAAATCCATGGCGAACGCGTTGCGTCGCCCCTTCACGGTGACCACAGGATTGGTCTGGTATGCGCCGGTCACATAGGGCGAGGCCTCGTTGAAGTTGACGGCGGAGAAACCCCCGCGGTAGCCCACCCCGAACAACTCGATGGGACGCCCCGGGTCGGAGTCGGAGAGCGCGCCCGTGTAAGTCCCGAGTGCATCGGCGGTCGGGTCGTAGAGAAACGCGTCACCTTCGTTAACCACAAGCCGGACAGAAATCGCGCCGAGCTCATAGCTCGAGGGCCCCAAGCCAGCCGGCGCGATCGCCGTAGTGTCGAAGTCCATGAACATCTGACCATGCCGGTCGTCGAAATCGTAGCCCTGCGAGATGTAATCAAAGGGTCCGTAAGCACCGTAGGTGGAAGCGGACGAACGCGTGCCGGTGGCGTCGCCGAACCAATACATCCAGCGATCTCCAGAGGGTTGGAGGATTGTGACGGGCGAAGCGGAGGCTCCGCTCACGGCGGCGAGCATAAGCGCGGCCGGCAGGACTGCAGACCAGCTACTCATGAACGCATGCGTCGGGCCCAGCGGAAAGCGAGGACGGAAAACCCGGCGACTCCCAGCAACGCAACCGTGCTGGGCTCGGGAACGGCAGCCACATCGGCAAAGCCGGTCGCCGACCAGTAAGTGTCCACGGAGAGTTCGGCGATGCTGATGGGCGTCGTGCCTGCGCCGCCGGGGAAGGTCCAGCCGATGGTGTAATTGGTCGCACTGCCCGGGATCTCATACTGCGCCCACCATTGGGCTTGGTTGGTGGCATTGCCCGCGATGACGAAGGTCGGATTGACGCCGCCCGCCTGCGAAAACACGGGGTAATTCGACAGCAGGAGGTCCAGGGTCGAGAAACCGCCGGCGGTGATGGTGCGGCCCTGGATGACGATGGTCGTGAAACCGGAGCCGACGACGGATGGTTGCACGGGGGCAACCATGGTGGCGGATGCCTGTTTCCCGATCGGACCTTGCCCAGTGTAGATGTTCCCGGAGCTGGAGCCGATCATCACGAAATTGGTCGCAGCGCGGTCGTTCTGATAGAACTCCACCCCGGTCGTCAGCCCGAACGACGGCGTCGGATTGTTCAGGATGCGGCTGGCAGAAGGCGGGACGGGCAACCCAAAGAAGTTGCCTTCGGCCCATTGGAAGTAAGTGGTGTTCGGCTGTCCCCGGAAATCCACAGACACCAAATTGGTCTGTTGGCTGATGTTGTAAACCACCGCGCACGCACGGGGCGACGTGAGGACCATCATGCACAGGACAAGAACTGGAAGGGCGAACTTGGAGAGGAGGCGGTGCATGGAAGTGGTCAGATGATGCGATTGTGTCTCAATCTCAATAAGCGTCAAGCGGGAAAATATAAGCT
>CAZSUJ010000129.1:0-5677 GCA_964609925.1 uncultured Chthoniobacter sp.
TTGAGGGCGAGTTCGAGATCGACCACGACCGACTTTCCGTCCTTGCCGGTGACAGTGACCCCCGAGGGGCTGATGTCAGTGATTCTGGCCTCGATCAGTCGCGTGCCTTGGTAATCAAACGAATTGATGGGGCTCGAGTCGTAGGTGGTATCGATCGGGGCTTTCGGTGCGCGCAAGGCGTCCAACTCCGCCCGCAGCGCATCGCGCTCGATGCGCAGATTCTCGGCCTGGCTCTCCAGTGCTTGGACGCGTTCGGTGTCCGACCCGCCCACGGATGCGGACTGCTTGGGTTTCTCCTCCGCCAAGCGCGCAGCTTCCACGCTCGCGGCCAGTTGCTCCTGGGCCTCTCTCAACGCAGCCTGCGCCCCAGCGAGTTCCGTTGAGAGCTGATCGACCTGCTGGCGGTGCCAGACAAAGGCCAAGGCCCCGAGAACGGCGATCAGGAGTAGTGTCTTCATATGGAAAAGGTGTGACTTGGTGGTTCGCCAGCGGAGATCGAGAAATGATCGTGAACGCGGTGGGCGGGAATTCCCATTGCGAAATTGGCCCGGCGCCTAGCCCGGGTCCGGCACGACCTCGATGAGGAGATCCTTCTTGAACAGTTGCCCGGTGATGTTGCCGCGCAGCATGTCCTTGGATTCGCGGCCGGTGAAGCGATCAACAAGGTTCAGGCGGGTGCCGAGGACCCGGATGCCGGGAGTATTCGCGGTTTCGCGGTCTCGCGCGGGAACGCTGAGAATGAAGAGCGAATGTTCGCGCCGCATCTCGTCGAGGCTGGCCGGCGGCTCGACGCGCACGATCTGCACATCCGCCCCGGGCAGCATGAAGCGATACACCTCGTCATGCGCGCCATACACGGTCGGCAAAATGACGGTGCGTCCCCGCACGGCGTCCACCGCGGCCCGGTCGTAGGCGCCGCGCGGTCCGTCGAACGGGATGAGGAAAACCGCATACGCGAGGTAGAGCAGGAGGATGGCCGGACAGGCGGACGCGCGCGTCCAGTCCGGACGAAACGCGCCAACCACCGCGAACGCCGCGATCGCGGCCAGCAAGACCCACGCGAACCACGGGTAGAGCGCGCCCTCCCCGACCTCGGAGGTGACGACGAGCGCGCCTGCGAGAAGGACAAGCGTGATGGCAACGACGGCTGCGAGGGTGATGACCAGGGCCCAGCGCGGGATTTCCTGCCAGCGCAGCGCGAGCAGGACGGCCAGCGCTGGCATGGCCGGCAGGAGATAGTGTTCGTAGCGGTGGTTGGGCAGCGCGAAGACGACCACTTGGGTGATCACCCAGATCCAAAGAAGCTTCTCGGGTCCCGTCAAAGTCCGGCGTCCGCGCCACGCCAGCCAGCACAAGCAGGCGAACGCGGGTGCGAGCAGACCGGCATGCACAAAGTAGCCGAAGAGAATGGGCCAGATGCTGTGCCCGCCGGCCAGCATGTTCATGAGATAGCTCCCGCCCTTGGAGTCGAACTTCCCGACATTCTCCTTCAGCACGAAATCGCGCCAGATGTTGTCCGGGGCCGGGTCGAGCACGAACCAGAGCGAGAACACGCCCACGGCGAGGAGCGCGGTCAGCGCGATCTTCGGGGCGTCGGCCCGCAGCCACGCCGCCACCCGGTAACCGCGCTCCTGCAGGGTCCACCACGAAAGCCCGGCGGCGAAGGGAATCACGAGGGCGAAGGACTTGTAGAACAGTCCGGCCCCGACCATCAGCCCGAAACCCGCCGCCAGCGGCCACGAGAGCCCGCCCGGACCGCGCCCGCGCAGGAGCAGGATGGCGAACGGGAGGAAGAACCAGAACGTCTCCGGTGCCGAGGTGAAGACGATGCGGCCGTAGCGGTAGGTGCTGAAGAACGCGAGGAAGACGAGCGCGGCGAGCAGTCCCGCGCGCATATCGCCGGACAACCTGCGCGCGACCAGCAGCGCGAGCGCCGCCGTGGCCAGCGTGTAGAGCGCGACGGGCAACCGAACGCGCCACAGTTCCCAATGACGGCCCCAGTCGGTGGCGACGATGCCCTGCCAGAAAAGCGCGGGCGGCTTGGTGTTGCGCTCGGGCGGGCTGAAATTCTTGAGCGGCAACCACTCGCCGCCCTCGGCTGTCATGCGCGTGATCTGCCAGTAAAGGTGCTCGTCCGGGTTCGTCGCCGCGTGCTCGCTCCCGAGGTTGTGCAGGTAGACGAAGACGCCGAGGGCGAGGGCCAGCCAGAGCGGCCACGTTGCGGGCCGCGCGGTCATGGTCCGACGACCTCGACGAGCAGGTCCTTCTTGAAAAGATGCCGCGCCACGTCGCCGCGCAGCATGGCCGCGGTCTCGTCCGGACGGAACCGGTCGATCAACTGCCATCGCGTCCCGACGACGCGGAGGCCGGGCGAGTTCTCCACCGTCATGTCGCGCAGCGGCACGCTCACGATGAACACGGCGTTGTCGCGCCTCAGGGAATCGACTGTCGCGCCGTCATTCACGTGATACGGACGCGGGTCGCTGCCGGGCAGGAGGAAGCGGTAGATCTCTTCGCGGGCGTTGAAGTTGATCGGTGCGGCATACGCCTTCCCGCGGACGAACTCCTGCGCCGCTGCGTCGAACGCGCCGCGCGGCCCGTCAAACGGAATGAGGAACGCCGCATAGCAAAGGTAGAGCAGGAGCACGGCCGGGGCGGCCAGCACGCGAGTGCGGGATGTGGAGAGTGCGGCATACGCGGCGAAGGCGATCGTCGCCGCGATGATGATCCAGAAGAACCACGGATAAACCGCCCCCAGACCGGCGTCCCACGTGAGCAGCCCTGCGCCCAGGCCCATGCCGAGCGCGATGACCGCGACCGCCGCCAGCGTGGGCAGGAAGACCCAGCGCGGGATTTCGTCCCAGCGCAGAGCGAGCAGGACCGCGAGGGCGGGCATGGCGGGCAGCAGGTAGCGCTCGTCACGCTGGTTGGGGAGGGTGAAGACGACAATGACGGTCGCGACCCAGATCCAGAGGAGGCGCTCGGGTGCCAGCAGTTCGCGCCGCCGCTGCCAGGCGATGACCACCAGCGCGATGACGGCGGGCGCGAGGAGACCTGCGTTGAACGGATACGAGATGAGGTTGCGCCACACGCTCGAATCGCCCCAGAGGAGATTCGCGAGATAGCTGCGGCCGCCGGTGTTGAACTTGCCCACGTTCTCCCGGAACACGAAATCCTGCAGGATGTTCTGCCGCTGCGGATCGAGCACATACCAGAGCGAGAAAACGCCGAGGGCGAGGATACCGAGGATTGCGATCTTCAACGCGTCAGCGCGCAACCATTCCACGATGCGATAGCGGCGCCCATGCAGCGTCCACCACGCAAGCCCAGCCGTGGCGGGCAGGACGAGGGCGAACGACTTGTAGAGCAGCCCGACGCCGACCATCAGCCCGAAGAGCGCGGCCAGCGGCCAAGTGAGTCGCCCGGGGTCCGGTCGCCGCCAGAGCAGCAGGAAGAACGGCGCGAACAGCCAGAATGTCTCGGGGCCGGAGGTGAGGAAGACGCGCCCGTAGCGGTAGGTGCCGAAGAACGCGAGATAGACCAGCGCCGCGAGCAGGCCCTTGGAGGCGCTGCCGCCGAGTTGCCGCGCCAGCGCGAAGACCATCGCCGCGGTGGCGAGGGTGTAGAGCACGTTCGGCCAGCGCAGATTCCACAGGCTCCAATGCTGCGCCCAGTCGGTGCTGACGATGCCCTGCCAGAAGAGCGCCGGCGGCTTCGTGTTGCGGTGCCACGGGATCATCGTCTCCAGCGGCAGCCAATGTCCCGCCTGCGCCGTGGCGAAGGTGATCTGGGCGTAGAGCAACTCGTCGCCGTTGGTCGCCGCGTGGTCGCTCCCGAGCGCGGTGAAATACGCGCCGAGGGCCAGCACGACGGCGGCCAGCGCCCCTGCTGCGGTGAATCGCACCCCTTGGCCTGACATCCGGCCGAGACTACGCGGCCGCCGCGGGGTTGTCAGCGGCGCGTGATCCGGCCATGAATGCGTCGTGCGTTTTCTCGTCCTGATCCTCGCCCTCGCCGCGGCCGCCTGCACGCCGTCGCCGCGGGCCGACCTCGTCTTCCTCAACGGCGCCGAGCCGGAGACGCTCGATCCCGCGCTGATCACCGGCCAGCCCGAAGGCCGCGTGGCCAATGCGCTGTTCGAGGGACTCCTCACGTTCAACGAACACGGCAAGCCCCAGCCCGGGATGGCCGAGAGCTGGCAGGTGTCGGACGACGGGCGCGTCTACACGTTCAAGCTGCGCGAGGGCCTCCAGTGGAGCGATGGCACCCCGCTGACCTCGCGCGACTTCGTCGGTTCGTGGCGCCGCACGCTCGATCCCGCGACCGCCTCGGAATACGCCTACCAGTTGCACTACGTGAAGAACGCGAAGGCGTTCAACGAGGGGACGCTCACCGATTTCTCGCAGGTCGGCGTCTCGGCGCCCGACGACCGCACGCTGCGCGTCGAGTTGGAGAATCCCACCCCGTTCTTCCTCGATCTCTGCGCGTTCGTCACCCTCCTGCCGGTGCCGCTGCACGCCGTCGCCGCCCACGGCGACGACTGGATCAAGCCCGGCCGTCTCGTCGGCAACGGCGCCTACGTGCTCGAAGAGTGGCGGCTCAACGACCGCATCCGGCTGCGCAAGAACCCGCGCTATTGGAACGCGGCCAATGTCGCCATGGAGACCATCGACGTCATCCCGGTGAGCAAGGCCAACACCGCCTTCAACCTCTACGCCTCCGGGCAAGCCGACCTCATGATGGACAAGGGCCTCGTCCCGCCCGCCCTGCTCGGCGAGATCAAGAAGCGCGACGACTTCCACGCCGCGCCGTTCCTCGGCACCTACTTCCTCCGCTACAACTGCACGAAGGGCCCGTTCGCCGACCCGCGCGTGCGCCGTGCCTTCAGCCTCGCCATCGACAAGCCGTCCATCGTCGAACGCATCACGCGCGCCGGCGAGCTGCCCGCCACGAGTTTCGTCCCGCCCGGCGCGGGTGGCTACGAGCCGTTCGACGGCGGGCCGCAGCGCGATCCCGAGGAGGCCCGGCGTCTGCTTGCCGAGGCCGGTTTTCCCGGGGGCGACGGATTCCCAATGGTCACCTACCTCTACAGCGAGGGCGAACTCAACGAAGCCATCGCCGTGGAACTGCAGGGCATGTGGCGGCGCGAGCTCGGCGTCAACGTCCAACTCCTGCGGCAGGAATGGAAAGTCTATCTGCGCTCGCTCAGCACGCTCGACTACGACATCGCACGATCGAGCTGGGTCGGCGACTACCCGGACCCGAACACCTTCCTCGACATGTTCGTCACCGGAGGCGGCAACAACCGCACCGGTTGGGGCGACCCCGAATACGACCGCCTCATCGCCGAGGCCGCGGCCACCATCGACCCGGCCGCGCGCCACGAGGTCCTGCGCCGCGCCGAGAAAATCCTCGTCTGCGACCAGATGCCCGTCTGCCCGCTCTACTTCTACGTCGGCATCCAGCTCTACGACCGCGGAAAACTCGGCGGCATCGAGGGCAACATCCTCGACGAACACCCGCTCAAGGCGATGTTTTGGCGGGACCGCTGAGCGGCCGTTGCCTCAATAAGGCACGACCCTAAGACCCCGCACGCGCGAGAACTCGGCGACGTTGCGCGTGGCCAGCGGCAGCCCGTGGAAGCGCGCGGTCGCGGCGATCCACAGGTCGTTTGTGC
>CAZSUJ010000130.1:0-4477 GCA_964609925.1 uncultured Chthoniobacter sp.
TCGTCGTGGCCGGACGTCTCGCGGGCGGATCCGAGGAACTCATCCACCGCCTGCGCTACAACCCGCTCTTGCGCGAACGCGTGGTTTTTTTCGATGCGCCGTCGGACCGCTTGGTCGGACAACTTCTGGCCGGGGCCGAGCTCATGGTCTTCTCCTCGTGGTCGGAGGGCTACGGGCTTCCCGTGGCTGAGGCGTTGCAGCACGGTGTCCCGGTCCTCGCGTCGAGCGCCACCTCCATCCCTGAAGTTGCGGGCGAATTGGTGGACTACTTCGAGCCGTGGGACAGCCGCACGCTGGCCGAGAAGCTCGAGCGTTTCGACTCGGACGAGTCCTACCGCGCCGATCTCAAGGCCCGGGCCGCGCGGTTCGTCCCGACCTCGTGGGACGAGACGCTCGAGGACATCCAGAGCGGAGCGCAGTAGCCGCCTCGGGCTGGCACATTGTGGCGGTGCAAGTTGCGCGCCACTCCGGAACCGATGAATCCAGCGACACCCACCATCTGGATGAACGTCACGACCAGCGCCAGCTGGACCGGCGCGCCGATGGGCATCGTGCGCGTCGAGCGTTGCCTTGAGGACGGTCTGGCCGCGCTGCTCGGCGAACGTTTCAAGCGGTGCGTGTGGCGTGACGGGGATTTCGAGGAATGGACACCGCCGCCGCGCGCGCCAGGCGGATCGTCCGATCGCTCTGCGGAGGAGGAAGCGTGGGTGGTGCCGTTGTTGCCGCGCAGGCAGGCGCTGGTCGGGCTCGGACAGGCGCTGCTCTCGTTGGCCCCGGCGGCCTTGAGGCCCGCCATCAACCGCGGGCTCCAGCTTTGCCGCCCCAAGGATGCGGCGCAGGTCGCGGGGGACGCGCGCCGCGACTTCGTCTCGCCGGCGGTAGGAAAAATTTTCCAGCCCGGGGACGTGCTCCTCACCGTCGGCCTCGATTGGGATCATGCTTTTCCCGCAGTCCTCGACCGGCTTCGCCGCGAGCAGGGCGTGAGGATCGTCACCTGCTGCTACGACCTCATTCCCGTGCTTTACCCGCAGTATTGCGCCGAGGACATGGTCGGCTTGTTCACCCGGCACTTCCTCAACCTTGCACGCGGGTCGGATCTTGTGCTGTGCATCTCGCGGCAGAGCGAACGCGACTTCCTCGGCTTCGTCGCGCGCCACGGAATGCCCGCGCCCGCCACCTGCGTGTTCCCGCTCGGCGACAACGTTCCGGACGGCGGTTCGGGGGCCGTCTCGCCGCAGGTGCGTGGGCTTTGCGAGGAGCAATTCGTTCTCTTTGTCTCCACGATCGAGCGGCGCAAGAACCACGAGGTGCTCTACCGCGCCTACCACCTCCTTTGCGCCGAGGGCAGGGGCGCCGGCCTGCCGAAGCTCGTGTTCGTCGGCATGCCCGGCTGGGGTGTGCAGGACTTCCTCAAAGACGTGGAACTGGACCCGCTGACCCGCGAACTGGTGGTGGTGTTGAACCGCGTCACCGATGCCGAGTTGGCTGTGCTCTACCGGCACGCGCGGTTCTGCGTTTTTCCATCGTTCTACGAAGGCTGGGGCCTTCCCGTCGGCGAGGCGCTGGCCATGGGCAAGGCCGTTCTGTCATCCGACCGAGGCTCGCTCGTCGAAGCGGGCGGGCAGTTCGCGCGCTACGTGGACCCGTGGAATCCGCGGGCGTGGGCGGAGGCGATCCACGACTTGGCGACTGACCCGGATTCACTGTCCCGCCTCGAGAACGAGGTCCGGGCTGGCTACGAGCCGCGCCGGTGGGATGACGCGGCGCTGGCCGTGAAGGCGGCGATCGAGGCCCTGCCTCCGGTAGGCGGAGCGAAAGCACCATGAGCATTCAGCCACGCCCGGCGCTGGTTTTCACAACGCCATTGCTTGCCCACCCCCCCGTGGGCGGCCCGGCGCTGCGCGTCGAGAACAGCATTCTCGCCCTCGCCCGCATCGCAGATGTCCATGTGCATGTGCGCGCGGACTGGCACGAGGTGGGCGGCGGCGAGGCCTACCGGTTCCTCGAACGCCACGTGGCGGGATGCCATGCGGGTTCGGCGCGCGGACGCTGGCGGAGCGCGCTCCGGCGCGCCGCCGCGGGGCGGGCGGCTTGGTTGTCCGACGACGGGGGCGCTGCCGTGCGTTTGTTCCGGCGGATTGTCCGGGCCTGCCTTCGGATCGCGGACCGGTTGCTTGGCACGCCCGACGAGGCTGCGGAGGTGGTGGCGCTCGCGCGCAGGAAATCCGCCCGCGTTGTGTGGTTCGGATACGGGAACATTTCCTTCGACGTCATGCGCCGGGTTCGTGCGCTCGCACCCGACCTGAAGCTCGTGTGCGATACGGACAGCGTGTGGTCGCGCTTCGTCCTGCGCGAACTCGAGATCGAGGCCGATCCGGAACGCCGCGCCGAGATCGAGGCGGAGGGCCTGACCAAAGAACGCGAGGAGCGGGAGTGGATGCAGTTCTGCGATGTCACGACGGCCGTTTCGCCGGTGGACGCGGAGTATTACGAGTCGCTCAACACCGCGGGTCGGCGCGTGATGCTCTTCCGCAACGTGATCAACCTCGCTACTTACGAGTCTCCACCGCCGCCGGCGCCGGGTCTGGCGGCGTGTTCGATCTTCCTCGCCGGAAGCTTCTGGCCGAAGAGCCCGATGGAGCACGCGGCACGGTGGTTCCTCGACCACGTCCTGCCAAAGGTGCGCGAATCGTGCCCCGAAGCGGTCTTCTACATCGCGGGCAAGGGGTCGGACGAGGTGCTGGCCGATGTTGAGTCACCCCACGTGCGCGTGCTGGGCCGCGTTGATTCGGTGCTCCCCTACCTCTGCCATGCCGGTGTCGCCGTGGTGCCGCTCTTCTTCGAGTCCGGCACGCGCTTCAAGATCCTCGAAGCGGGAGCCTGCCGTGTGCCGGTGGTTTCCACCACGCTCGGAGCGGAGGGGATCGAGGTCGTGCACGGCCGGGACATCCTGCTCGCCGACCCGCCGGACGTTTTCGCCGCGAGCGTCGTCGAAGTTCTCTCCGACCCCGCGTTGGCACGGCGGCTCGGGGCCAACCTCCACGCGCTGGTGGCGCGCGACTACAGCTTGGTCACACTCGCAGGGGAGGGGCGCGAGATTCTTCGCGCAGTCGGCGAGACGGTCGCCGCTCCTCATTAGGGTTGCAGTCGAATCGGTCTGCGGGGAATCATCACGGGCTTGATTGCGAGAAACCACTCCCCCCACCATGTCTGACGGTCTGCTTGCCAAAGCGCGTTCCTTCGCCGGGCGCCTCGCCCGGGCTGCAGGGCTGCGCCGGGCGGCCGGTTCGCCCGATGGTCCCGTCCTCCGCGGCTACATCAACGCGCATGAGGTCATCAAGGGCGCGGCGGCAGCCGGGACCGATGTTGACACCCACATCGAGGCGCACTTCGGTTGGAAGGGTTTCAATCGCCAAGCCGAAGACGCCGCGGAGCGCCTCGTCGCCAGCGGCGCCCTCTCCTCCTCGACGCGCCGCGTTCTTGAGATCGGCTCGGGTTCGGGTCGGCATCTCAAGGCCATCAAGCGGCGTTTCCCCGCGGTTGCGCTCACTGCCTACGAGGCCGATCCGGTTTGGCGCACGTTTCTGCGCGAGCAATACGGTGCCGAAACGCCGGATGTGCAGGGAGAACTTCTCGCGGGAACTGAAAGTGGTTCGGTGGACTTGGTGATTTCCGAGGTGACGCTCGTTTACCTGCCTTTCCTCAGCGTCGTCTCGTATTGGAACGAATCGGCCCGTGTGCTGCGGCCGGGAGGGTTCCTGCACTTCAACGTCTTCACGGAACAATCGTTCACCCCCGAGAAGCTCGACTACTGGATGTCCTCGACCCACCGCTACCCGGCCATCATGCCTCGCGACTTCCTCGTCAACCTCCTCGGCGATCGCGGGTTTTCGCTGGTCATGGAGGACAACGAGGCGGACCCTGAGACGACTTACTTTCTCTTCCGTCGCACATGAACACGCAGCACGCAGTATCTGGGAGGTGCTCCTGATGAAGGAGGAGATCAGGGCCGGGGGCGAGCTTTGCGCCATCATCCTGCGCGCCACCTTCGATGAGCCCGGAATCCGGTTCTTCACGCCGGACGACTACTCGCAGCAGCTTGCCTCGATGTCCTACGCTCCGGGCAAAGTCATTCCGCCCCACACGCACAATCCCGTGCAGCGCGAGGTCATGCACACGCAGGAGACGCTCTTCATCCGCAAGGGCAAGGTGCGCGTGGACTTCTTCACCGCGTCCCGCGATTACGCGACCAGCCGCGTGCTCGGGGCCGGCGATGTAATCCTGCTCATCGCCGGCGGCCACGGCTTCGAGGTGCTGGAGGAACTCAACATGATCGAGGTCAAGCAGGGCCCGTTCGCCGGCGATGGCGACAAGACCCGCTTCGAACCGGAGCTCCCCCCGCAGTTGCGCTACGACTGACCGATGATCCCTGTCAACGAGCCCGTCCTCACGGGCAACGAGAAGAGGTATCTCGCGG
>CAZSUJ010000130.1:4577-5647 GCA_964609925.1 uncultured Chthoniobacter sp.
ATGATCCCTGTCAACGAGCCCGTCCTCACGGGCAACGAGAAGAGGTATCTCGCGGAGTGCATCGAAACCGGGTGGATTTCGTCCGAGGGGCCGTTCGTCCGCAAACTCGAGGCCGGCATGGCTGAGTTGGCGGGGCGCCGCCACGGCATTGCGGTCTGCAACGGGAGTGTCGCCCTCGATGTCGCGCTGGCAGCGCTTCGCATCGGGCCGGGTGACGAGGTCATCCTGCCGGCTTTCACCATTGTCTCGTGCTGTGCCGCCATCGTCCGCGCAGGGGCCACGCCGGTGGTTGTGGACGCCGATCCGGCGACATGGAACATGGATGTTGCGAGGGTGGCGGATGCGATCACGCCGCGCACCAAGGCGGTCATGGCCGTTCACATCTACGGGCTCCCCGTGGACATGGACCCGCTCCTTGCGCTGGCCCGGGAGCACGGGCTCAAAGTCATCGAGGATGCGGCCGAGGTCATCGGCCAGACATATCGCGGGCGCCCGTGTGGCGGATTCGGCGATGTGAGCACTGTGAGTTTCTATCCGAACAAACACGTTACCACGGGTGAGGGGGGCATGGTCTTGGCGGACGACGAGGAACTGGCCGCGCGGTGCCGGTCGCTCCGCAATCTCTTCTTCGACAGGGAGCGGCGTTTCCTACACGACGAGATGGGTTGGAACTTCCGCATGAGCAACCTCCAGGCAGCGGTCGGGGTGGCGCAGCTCGAACGCCTCGGCGAGACGGTGGCCAAGAAGCGCCAGATCGGTGCTTGGTATGACGAGTTGCTGCGCGGCACGCCCGGGCTGCAGCTTCCGGTCGCGCGGACCGATTACGCGGAGAACATCTGCTGGGTCTATGGCGTGGTGCTCGAGGACGCCGTCCCGCTCGATGCGCGCGAGGCCATCCGGCGCATGCGCGAGGGGGGAGTGGACTGTCGCCACTTCTTCTGGCCGATGAACCGGCAGCCGGTTTTCGAGCGTATGGGCCTGTTCGCCGGCGTGTCGTGCCCGGTGGCCGAAAACCTTGCTGCCCGCGGGTTCTACCTCCCCAGCGGCGTCGCCCTCACGCGGGCGCAGGC
>CAZSUJ010000131.1:0-5625 GCA_964609925.1 uncultured Chthoniobacter sp.
AGTCCTCGGCGGGCGGCCGAAGAAGAGGAGCGAGGGCTGGTTCCGCAGGTTCTCGCTGAGCACGCGGAAGTTCCGGGCGGTGGTCTCGACATCGCCCATGATGTTCGCCGCGGTGTCGCGGCTGAGCAGGGGGCTCTTCTGGAGCCGGTCCACCAAGCCCTCCGCATCGCGCGCGGCCGAGGAAAGTGACTTCATCATCTGCTGTCCGTCCGCGCTCAACTGTTCCACCGGCAGCTTGTTCACCTTGGTCCGCAGGTCGGTCAGCAACTCGCGCAGGTCGGAACTCACCTTGGCCAGTTCCATGCTGTCGAGATCGCCGCTGAACTTCTGCAAGGTCGAGGTCGCGGCGCCGAGCGCGCCGTCGAGCTTCTCGAGCGTGTCCTTGAGATCGAGCGCCTTGAAGCTGTCCATGATGCTGTTGATCGAGTCGAGCATGCTGGTCAGCGTTCCGGGGGCCGACGGGATATAGGGATGGACCGGGATCCACCAGATGCGCAGCGGCGGCGTGCGGTTGGCCATGGGCACGTAATCGAGTTCGGCATAGTTCACGCCGGTGATTCCCTGCGGCTGCACCATCACGCGCAACCCTTCGTTGACCTCGCGCGAGGTGATCTCGGCCACGTTGTTGTCGAGCATCCCGCCGAACGCCTGCTTGTCCACCTCCATGACGAGCATGACGTAGTCGCGCCGCCCATCGGACAGGTCGGACGGGGGGTATTTATTGAACGTGAAGTCGATCTCGGAGATGCGGCCGATGGGGACGCCCCGGAACTTCACCGGCGAACCGATGTCGATGCCTTGCACGGAACCGTCCACGTAGGTCTCGAAGTAGGCCCGCGGACGGAACATGCGGTCGGCCCCGAGGAAGAGCAGCGCCACCGCGAGCATCGCGAACGCCGCGAGGACGAACAGGCCGGTCTTGAAGTAGTTGGGTTGTCCGGGCATGGCGTTCAGGCGGCTCGGGCTTGGGCCGGCTCGCGACGGAAGAAGGCCCTCACGTAATCCCCCGGCGGATGGTCTCGCAATTCCACCGGCGCACCCTCGGCCACGATGCCGCCGTTTTCCAGCATGATGGCGCGGTCGCCGATCGCATAGATGCTGGCCAGTTCGTGCGTGGCGATGACGAACGTGATGCCGAGGTTGCGCGAAAGCCGGCGGATGAGCTCGTCGAGTTCCGCCGAGGTGATCGGATCAAGCCCGGCCGAGGGCTCGTCGAGGAAGAGGATCGACGGGTCGAGGGCCATGGCGCGGGCCACCGCGGCGCGCTTCTGCATGCCCCCGCTGACCTCCGCAGGCAGGTAGCCGGCGAACTCCCCCAGCCCGACCTGCTGCAACTTGAGCCGCGCGAGGAGCAGTCGCGCATCCGGCGGCAGACCGGTCCATTCCTCCAACGGCAGCTCGACATTCTTCTCCAACGTCATCGACCCGAAAAGCGCCCCGCTCTGATACATCACGCCGAACTTGCGCAGGATCGCCAGCCGCGCGGCACCTGTGGCGCTCACGATGTCCTGGCCGCAGATGAGGATTTCACCCGAGATCGCCGGGTAGAGCCCGATCAGGTTCTTGAGCAGCGTGCTCTTCCCGCTGCCCGACCCGCCGAGGATCATGAAGACCTCGCCGGCGCGGACGGAAAAGCTGATGTCACGAAGGATCGCGCGCCCGCCGTAGCCCGCCGTGAGCGAGCGCACATCAATGACTGGCGGAGTCTCCGGAGGCATGGTCAGAAATCGAGTTGGTAGTAGATCACCGCGAAAAGCGCGTCGAGCACCACCACGAGCAGGATGCCCGTCACGACCGATCGTGTCGTGGCGTCACCCACCGAGGAGGCGCCGGCCGAAGCCTGCAAACCGCGCATGCAACCGACACCCGCCACGACGGCACCGAAGAAGAACGATTTGATCAGCCCCGCCGCCACGTCCTGCGAACTCACGGCCACGGCGAGTTGGTTGGTCAAGGCCGAAAGCGGAAAGCCGCGCAGCATCATGACCGCCACGCCGCCGGCCACGCCCATCGCCATGGCGTAAACGGTCAGAACGGGCGTCACGGCGATGCCGGCCAGCACGCGCGGCACCGCAAGGAAGCGCACCGGGCTCAGCCCCATCGTGGTCAGCGCCGCCACCTCCTCGTTCACCTTCATCGTCCCGATCTCCGCCGCGAACGCCGAACCCGACCGTCCGGCCAGCATGATCGCGGTCATGATCGGCCCGAGTTCGCGCACCATCGCGAGCGCGACGAGGTTGACCACGAAGATGTCCACGCCGAACTGGCGCATGGGGATCGACGCCTGGAAGGCGATGATCATGCCGGTGAGGAAACTGATGAGCGAAACGATCGGCAGCGCGTTCGTCCCCGACTTCTCGACGATGAGCCACCACTCGCGCAGGCGGAGGCGGCGCGGATGCCGGCCGAGCGAGACGAGACCCGCACTGACCTCGCCCACGAATGCCGTCTGGCCGGCCCATTCGTCCGTGCGCCGCACCGTCGCCTCGCCCAAATCGGAAATCCAGCCGCCGCCGGCCCGCGGCGGCTCGAGCGGACGCTCCAGCTTGCCGCGGTCGATCGCCTCGTAAAGCGCACGGAAACGCGGAGCCAACGCCTCGACCCGCATGGTCGCGCCGCGTTCCTTCGCCATTTCTTCCAGCCCGATCAGGAGCGCGAAGCCCGCGCCGCCACAATACTCAACCCCCCCGCAGTCCACCGTGAGCGGCCCGCGGGACTTCCGAACCTCGTGCATCAGCCCCCGCCACGCGCCCGCCACCGCCGCGTCATCCAGGCGCCCCTGAAGATGGACGGTCGTGGTCGCGTCCGTATCCTGCACCCGCCACGTGGCGCGCTGCGATGGAGCCTCGCGGGTCATGGCTGTCCCAATCTGTCACCGCCGCGCGAGTGCTGCGAGCAGTTTCAGGCCGGCCAGATTCCGATGACAGGGGGCGCTCCCCTCCTCGAGTCCCCCGAAACGATCACAGGGCCACAGAGGAGGGCGCACTTTCCTTCGCGGCAGCTTTTTCCTTGAGCCGAAGGCGTCTCCAAAGCATCTTCCTGTCCCCCCGCGAGCATCCGTAGCTCAATGGTAGAGCAGTTGACTCTTAATCAATTGGTTGTAGGTTCGAGTCCTACCGGATGCAGACTCCCCGCCGACATTTCCTCCGTCGGCCAGAAGGCCGAAAACGGCTGATTCTCCGGACCTTTGCCTTGGCGTTGACTTTTCTCCCATCTGAAGGAGGATACTAAGTCAACCTGCCAATGCATTTTTGTTCACAAAAAGGCAGGAGCTCTTTCTCTTGGCTGTTAACGCCACGGACATGGCGCGAAGCGTCCACCGGAAAATCCCCCGAGGCTTCTCCTTTACGTATGTCGCGAACCCGTTTCGCGACACCTCATCGTGCACCCACATCGGGTGTCATCGCCCTGAGTGCGGCCATCCTTTTCTCCCTGCTCGGCCCGCTTTCCCTCCGGGCCCAGACCACCATTTTCTGGAATAACTCCGGCTCCACCTTCGCCACGGGCACGAACTGGGTCGGCGGTGTCGCGCCGACCAACAATCTGACGTCGAACGTCGGGGCTTTCACCAATGCGACCGTCGTCAGCAACCCCGTCCTCAACGCCAGCCGCAGCATCAACGGACTTCTCTTTGGGGCTGGGACGGCGGCGTGGACTTTCAGTGCCGACCCTGCAGGTGGGGACGATGTTCTGACTCTCGGCACCGGCGGGATAGTCAACAATTCCACCAACACCCAGACCTTCACTGACGCGGACCTCCAGATCCAACTGGGGGCCAACACCACCTTCAGCGGTTCCGCTGGCTCGATCCTCATCAACTCCACCGTGGACCGCGTCCAACTCGGCGGCTTCGACCTCACCCTGAGCGGCGCCGTCGGGGGCACTATCGCGGCTGACATCCGCGGCACGGGCAACCTGATCAAAACCGGCACCGGCACGTGGACCCTCTCTGACGTCAACACCTACAGCGGTTCCACCACCATCGGCACCGCCGGCGGCGCGAATGCCGGCACCCTCGTGCTTGGCATCAACAACGCCCTCCCCGGCACGGCGGTGAACATTTTCGGCGGCACCCTCGACGTCAACACCCGCACGGATACGATCGGCGCGCTCAATCTCGGCGGTGGCGCGGCCGGCAGCACGGCTCAGGTCACCATCGGCACTGGCGGCGTGCTCACGCTCGGCGGCACAGTCACCTACAACGCCACGAACAACCCGAACGGGGCCACCATCAGCGGGGCCGGCACGCTCGCCCTCGGCGGAAACCGCACGTTCACGGTCGGAGACTCCACCGCAGCCGCGGCTGACCTGACCATCTCCACGACCGTCTCCGGTGCCTTCAACATCGTCAAAGACGGGGCCGGCACCCTCGTGCTCAGCGGCTCCAATACCTACACGGGCACCACCACCGTCTCCGCGGGCGTCCTGAACATCAGGAGCAATGCTGCACTCGGCACCACGGCAAACGGCACCACCGTCTCCACCGGAGCCGCCCTCGAGTTGCAGAACAACATCACGGTCACCGGTGAGGGCCTGACGCTGGCCGGCACGGGCGTGGGCGGCAACGGGGCCCTGCGCAGCATCTCGGGCACAAACACCTGGACCGGAGCAACGACCCTTACCGCAGCGAGCGAAATCCAGACCGACGCCGGACTGCTCACCGTGTCCGGCAACATCACCGCGGCCAACCAGAGCCTGACCGTGGACGGAACCGGAAACACCACGCTCGCCGGCGCCCTCAGCCTCGGCACGGGCAATATCACCAAGACCGGGGCGGGCACTCTCATCATCAGCGGCAACAACACTTCGATCGGCACAAACATCATCACCGGCGGCACCTTGCAGGTCGCGGCCAACACCAACCTCGGCACGGGCAACATCACGGTGGACGGCGGCGTGCTGCGGACCACGGGAACCATGGCCATCACCCCGACCAGCCGCGTGCTCAGCATCGGCACCGCCGGCGGGACCCTGGACGTGGCGTCGGGCACCACCTTGACGTATGACGGCGCCGTGGCCGGCACCGGCACGCTGACCAAGGAAGGCGCGGGCACGTTCCAGACCGGCGGGGCTGACTTCAACAGCTGGACCGGACCGCTCGCCGTCAACGCGGGCACCTTCGAAATCACCAAGCAGGGATTCGTCGGCGCGATCGACAACGCCGCGGCGGTCACCGTCGCCGGCGGCGCCACGCTGCGCTTCAGCGGCAACGCCGCCTACACCCAGGAAACTATCGGTTCGCTCTCCGGCGGCGGCACGGTGATCAACAGTGGCGCCGCCGCGGTCAACTTCGTCATTTCCGGGGCCTCGAACACGACCTTCTCCGGCGTGATCACCGACACGACGAACAACCTCAACCTGATCAAGACCGGCACAAGCACCCTCACCCTCTCGGGCAGCAACAGCTACGACGGCGTCACCACGATCAGCAACGGCGTCATCATCGCGGCGAACAACACGGCGCTCGGCACGGCCAGCAATGGAACCACCGTGGTCAGCGGCGCCGGCCTCGCCCTCCAGGGAGGCATCACCGTCACCAACGAAACCCTTTCGGTGGCCGGCACGGGCGTCGGGGCCAACGGCGCGCTGCGGAACCTCTCGGGCACGAACACCTGGACCGGCGCC
>CAZSUJ010000132.1:0-5613 GCA_964609925.1 uncultured Chthoniobacter sp.
TTGAGGAAGCGGCGGAAATACAGCTCGAACCGCACCGGACAGACCGAGCTGATGCCGAGGCAATGACAGACCAGCGAGTCGGCCGCACTGCCCCGCGTGATCCATTCGATGCCGCGCTCCGCGCACGACTGCAGGAGGTCCCAGACGACGAGGAAATACTCCTCGTAACCGACCTCCGCGATGATGCGCAACTCCTCCTCGACCTGGTGCCGCACGCCAGCCGGCGGCGGGCACCCGTAGCGCCGCAGCATGCCCTCGCGGGTCAAGCGCGCGAGGAACGCGCGCGGCGATGAGCCATCCGGCGGCGCGAAGTGCGGGAACTTCAAGGCGCCATCCGGCAACGTGAACGCGCACCGTTCCGCAATCTCGTCCGCGTCGCGCGCCATGGCGTCGGACGCCCGCGCATCGCCCGCCCCCGGCCAGTGGAACCCGCCTCGCCGCTTGCCCGCGTGCGACTGCCCGGCCAGCGAGAGGGTGCGCATGCTCTGCACGACCTCGTAAAACTTCACGTCGTGCGGCGAGGCGTAGCGCACCTCCGGGAAGGACGAAGCGGGGCGCAGGATGAGGCCCGACAAATCGCGCCCTGTAGCGTCCATGTCCCCATCACCGAGGGTTTTCGAACCCGACGGTCGGAGACCGCCGCTACAGGAAGCTGCCGTCGTCAACAGCGCGCACAAGTTCCGGTAACCCTCCGCCGTTTCCACGTAGGCGAGGTAGGGGATGCCGCCGACGCGCACCTCCGCCCCGACGACCGGCTTGATCCCCGCCTCCCGCGCCGCCGCGCAGAACTCCACCGCCCCGTGCAGATTCGGGTCCGTCATGGCGACCGCTTTCGCGCCCGCCTCCGCCGCCAACCGCACGATGTCCGCCGGCCGCAGCAGCGAGTCGAGAAAGCTGTAACAACTCCGCGCGTTGAGAACGGTCAACGCCCGCGCCTTTTTCTGCACCGCCGTCGTCCTTCGTGCCGTCGGATCCGGAACGGCGGTGCGGACACCGCCGCTACAGATCCTCTTCATCCTTCTTCCTTCATCCTTCGCACTTCGCAACGCGTGCCCCCGCACCACCGCGCCCGCACCGTAGCGCGACACCGCCTCGTCCATCACCCGCGCCAGTTCGCGCCGCGCCTCGCGGTCATACCCGGTGCCCGGCAGATCGAGCGCAAGTTGACGCGGACCGCCCGCATACACGCGCGAGAATTTCAGCCCGGCCAGCCGCAGACTCACGCGGCGCTCCCACGCGCGGCGGACCAGCCGGTCGATGAGCGGGTAGACATCCGTCTCGAGGTCCGTCGGCTCGTCCAGCGATTCGCTGCGACGGCTTTGCTCCATGTCGTTGTAGCGCAGGCACACCTCCACGCAGCGCACGGCCTTGCCGTCCGCCCGCACCTTCGCCATCAACGCGTCTGCCATCGACCGCAACCGCCCCCGCACGAACGCCTCGTCCGTCGTGTCCTCGTCGAACGTCTCCTGCCGTCCGTAAGACTGCGCCTCCGCGCGCTCCGTCACCACCGGACGCTCGTCGCGCCCGTTGGCGAATTCGCGCAGCGTCCCCGCGGCCGCACCGGCCAGCAGTTCGAGGCTCTCCACCGGCGCCTCCGCGAGCTCGCCGATGCGGTGCAGGCCGGACGACCGCAGCACGTCCGCCAACTTCGGCCCGACGCCGGGCAGCCACTTCACTTCGAGCGGCGCGAGGAATTCCCGCTCCGTCCCCGCCGGCACCTCGAGGAAATGGTCCGGCTTGCGCAGCTTCGAGGCGACCGCGGCGACCAGCTTGTTCGCGGCCAGGCCGTGCGAGACCGAGAGGCGCAGATGCGCGCGGATGTTGCGCCGCAACCGCTCCACCGCCTCGCGCGGCGACCAGCGCGTCACACCGCTCAGATCCCCGTAGCCCTCGTCGATCGAACCCGCCTCGACCAGCGGCGTGTAGTCGTGGACCAGCGAGAACATCAGCCGCGAGAAGTGCTCGTATTTCTCGTAGTCGCCCGGGAGCACGATGAGGTGCGGACAGAGCCTGCGCGCCCGCGAGGTCGGCATCGGCGTGTAAACCCCGAGCCGGCGCGCCTCGTAGCTGGCCGAGGCGATGATCCCGCGCTTCATCCCGCCCACCGCCACCGCCTTGCCCCGCAACCGCGGCTCCGCCGCCACCTCGCACCCGACGAAAAACGCGTCCGCATCCAAATGCAGCATCACCCGCCGCCGGTCGGCAGCAACAGGGCCCAGTGCGCGCTCCATGGAGATACTGTGCAAATGTCCAGCATCCCGCGCAACCCCGGCGTGGTGTTATGACAAAGCGGGCTGCGCGCGTTCAAGCAGGGGCAACCACAGAGAGCTCAGAGGATACAGAGGCCCGGGTGATCAGAACATCCACCCAGTGGCAGTGGCATCCTGCCAATGATCCCACAAGCCAGTCCCCGGCGGCGGATTCAACCGTTCAACTCCCAGTCAGAAGCAAAGCCGACGCCCACAAGCGCCTTGTCGGAGGGACGTTTCTTCATCAGCCCACGCCCCGCGTCCAAACGCACGCCCTGCTCGACAGCCTCGCGCGCCGGCACGACTTCCACTAGAGGTTCCCCGCGCAACGTCACCAACACTGGTTCCCCCGTCTCCCTAACCCGCCTCATCGTGGCAATCACCTTCGCTTTGAACCCTTCGACCAGCATGATTTTCATTGGGGAATGAGACTAGGCCATTTGGAATTGGCCAAGTAGGCCAACGGTTGTGACTAAGACCCGGTGCGCTTGCCGTCAAGGCGTTGCCTGAATAACTTGTGGTGCCCGCGAGAGAGGAATCCCTATCTGAGGCTGTTCAACCTGCGAAAAGACGATGCCTCCTGAAGCTCAAGCCTTCCTTGCGTTGATGGACTATGCCGTTGCCGCAACATCGATTCCCCTCGGCGTTGTTTGTCTTTTCTTCCCGCGATTAATCACAAAGAGGCTTGAGGACCATCAGACAAGGGCAAAGCTCTGCAAAACTCTTCGGGTGATTGGAATACTTGCGTTGATTTCCGGAATCACCGCGGCCCTAAGCATTGTTCGTGAGACCGAGCAGAACGAGGCTAGAGCTGTTGTCGAGCGCATTGATCTGGCCAGACAGCGGCTGGAAAGCTCTGCGCCGGGAGTCGCTCGAGCAGAGTCGTTTGTGAGCGACCTTCGAAGCATTGATACCGCAAAGGCTCCATCTGACCTTAAGAATGCGTTGAAGTCCTATATAGAGTCTGTCGAGAGCGGGTTGATGGGCTGGCAACCGGGTGGAAGTTCGGCAGAGGCGGATGCCAAAATCGGCAGAGCACACCAAGATCTCAAGGCGGCTATCTTGAAGTATTCGTCGGATTAGCCACCGGCTCTACCGTGGGAAGCGAATGGGCGGCACGGCGCGCAAGGGCGCGCTCGCTCCCCGGGTGGGATTCTGAACCTACCGCCTAACCCACCGCGTCCCCCAGGCGACGCTCCATTGGAACTTTCTCGCGTGTTCGCGGATCAAGAAGGGGAGGTCTTTGGCCAGCTGCAGTTCAAAGTGCGGCGCGAGGAGGGCTTGCAGCTCGGCGGCGCTTTCGAGCCCGGGTTGACCGCCGATCCATTTCTCCGGAGGGGTGAATTCAGCGAGCCAAGTGAAGGGCGTGGTCATCAACAATTGGCCGCCGGGCTTTACCAGCGAGGGAAGGCGGGCGAGGAAGACGCGGGGGTCCGGGAGGCGGCAGAGAAGATTGGCGGCGAGGACCACGTCGAACGCGCCCAAGTCGTCCGGCAAAGCCATGGCATCACCGACTGCGAAGCGAACCCGGGCGGGATCCACACCCGACGGGATGCGGGCTGTGGCCGGGGCGGTGCGATGACCTTCGACGGTGTGCTCGTAGGCGATCTCGCCTGCCTCGCGGAGGCGCTCGGCGGCGGTGATGAAGGCCTGCGAGAAGTCGAGGGCGGTGACGTCTCGGCAATGGCGCGCCAGTTCGAAGGCCGAACGTCCGACGGCGCACCCGATGTCGAGGGCGCGGGCGTCCGGGCCTACGGCTGCGGGGTTGATCAGTTCGCTGACACAGCGGACGGCGAAGTCGAGCGCATCGCGGGGGCCCGCGGGGTGCGGCAGGATTTCGTCGGCGCTTCCGTAGTGGAAGAGCAGGTATTCGCGGACGAGCCGGTCGGTCTCGTAGATGTTCCCGGCCACGCTACTTGAGCAGGCCTTCCATGTAGGGCGCGGGGTGGAAGTCCTTGAGGAGCACCTCGACTTTGTTGTCGCGGCAGAGGCGCACTTCGGACGCGGTGATCTCCGGCGTCTTCTCGGGCGAGAAGAGGATGTCGTCGTGGGTCGCGTTGAGGCGGCTGGCGAAGCGGTCGGGCGTGAGGCTGCCGCCGAGATGGTCGCTGCGTCCGGTGGCGAGGTGGAAGGTGCCGCGGATCTTTTCGTCCTGGATGTCGCGTCCGGAGACCGGGAGCACCTGCGTGCCGAAACCGAGTTCGCCGAGTTCGCCGGTGACGGGATCGCTGGCCAGCTTGAGGTTGTGGGCGTCGATGGTGGCGGCGTTGCCTTTGAGCAGGGTGGACTTGACCACGCGTCCGCCGGTGACACTGAGGATGCCGAGGGTGCCGTCCTCGTATTTCATGGGGAACTCTCCCTCGGCGCCGACGGGCACGTAGTAGATCTCGCCGGCGGGGAGGTTGGCCACGTCGGGCTCGCTGCCGCGGCAGAGTCCGTGACTCTTCTGGGCCTCCTGTCCGCCGAGGTCGAGCTTGAGCGTGTGCTTGCGGCCCTCGACGGTGAAGTCGAGCTCGACCCAGTCGGCACGGGTCATGCCTTGGCGAAGTTTCTCGGCCTCGACGCTCACCTCGTCGTAGTCCACGGCAAGGCCGGAGCCGAGGATGATGTCATTGACCCCGTGCAGGGTCGCGCCGCGGAAGCCGTGCTTCTTGGCCGAGGCGGTGAGCGGGGCGGTGGCCGAGTAGGTCGAAACGCAGAGGATCAGATCGTAGTTCGGGTAGATGTCCTTCTCGAAGCTGAGCTGGCGACCGTCCGGCGCGAAGGCCTCGTCGGAGAGGTCGAGGTTGCTGCCGCCGGTCATTTCGTAGGCGAAGATTTCGCCGCCCTGAAGGCCGAGCTCGGCGAGAACGCCGTTGTTGAGCCCCTTGTAGAAGACGTCGTGGGCCTTGCGCTGGATGGTGAGTTTGTCGTCCGCGAGGAACTTGAAGTCCTTCATGTCGCGCGGGTTGGCGAGGTCGATGAGGACGCAGACACGCTGACCAGGCTGCGGGTCGAAGGTCGTCTTGAGCAGGCGGCTCAAGCTGAATGGCGGGAAGGATCGGTTGCTCATGTGGAATGCCGTTGGAGTTTTACCAGCGTGTCCGTTACGAATGAAAGACATTCGCGGATACCCGAAAATGCCGAACGACACCGCCAAGAAGAACGTCCACGCGGGCCTCGCCGTGGTGGTTCCCGTCTTTCCGCGGACGGCACCCTTCGAGCGCGCGCTGGCCTCGATCGCCGCGCAGACGGTTGCGCCGGGTCTCGTCATCCTGCTCGACGACGGCACGAATCCGGGGGCCAGCGCCTTGCGCAAACACCTGCCCGGCATTGAATCGAAGGTGATGGAAGTCGAGCCCGGGCCGATGGGCGGGGCGCTGAA
>CAZSUJ010000133.1:0-5512 GCA_964609925.1 uncultured Chthoniobacter sp.
CGAGGCGAGTTGACCGCGGGGCGTCCCGGGGTCACGGTGCGGGGTTCATGGCGAGATTCTTGTTCATGGTGTGGCTGCTGGCGGCCGGCACGGTCGGCGCGGCCGAGGGGCCGGGCGAGGCGTGGCCGAATGCGGTGACTTACGAGGTGTTCGTGCGGTCCTTCGCGGACGGCGACGGGGACGGGATCGGGGACCTGCGGGGACTGACGTCCAAACTCGACTACATCAAGGACCTCGGTGCCGGCGCGATCTGGCTCATGCCGATCCATCCCTCGCCGTCGTATCACAAATACGATGTGACCGATTACAAGGGGATCGACCCGGAATACGGGACGATGGAGGACTTCGAGGTGTTCATGGCCGAGGCGAAGAAGCGCGGCCTGCGGGTGGTGATCGACCTCGTCATCAACCACAGCTCGCGCGAGCACCCGTGGTTCAAGGCAGCGCTGGCGGATGCAAACAGTCCGGAATTCAACTACTACGTGTGGAAGAACGAGCGGGAGGTCGGGCAACGGACGGTGACGCGGACGGGTCCCGACACGGACAACCTGCAGCGGTGGAACGAGACCAAGGAGCACCGGGACAAGCTGTATTACGCCTACTTCACCGGCGGGATGCCCGACCTCAACTACGACAACCCGGAGTTGAAGCAGGCCATATTCGACATCGGCCGTTTCTGGCTGGAGAAGGGGGTGGACGGCTTCCGCCTCGACGCGGCGCGGCACATTTTCCCGGAAGAGCGGGTGGCGGACAACGTGGCGTTCTGGAAGGAATTCCGCGAGGAGATGCGCAAGGTGAACCCGGACGTGCTGCTGGTCGGCGAAGTGTGGGCCGACTCCGCCGTGACGCGCGAATACCTGCCGGGGCTCGGCTCGGTGTTCAACTTCGAGCTGGCCGGGCGTCTGGTCCACGCGGTCCGCACGGGGCGCGGCGGCGGGCTGGCGTGGTGGTTGTCCGAGTTGCTCGCGGGCTACCGCGCGGCGGCGCCGGATTTCATCGATGCGACCTTCCTGACCAACCACGACCAGAACCGCGTGATGAGCGAGCTGCGCGACCAGGACAAGATGCGCGTGGCCGCGGCCATGCTGCTCACCTTGCCCGGATCGCCCTACCTCTACTACGGCGAGGAGATCGGCATGCTCGGGACCAAGCCGGATCCCTTCATCCGCGAGCCGATGCTCTGGCAGCGTTCGCCCGACCCCTCGCGTCCGCGCAACGACAAGGTGCGCCACAGCAAGGACAGCACGGTGCGTCCGGCGGCGGAGCAGGCGGACGACCCGCGTTCGCTGCTCAACCACTACCGCACGCTGATCAAGCTGCGCAACGAGACGCCGGCCCTGACATTCGGCGGGTTCGAGCCGGTCGAGGGGCTGCACGACCGCATGGTCGCCTTCGTCCGGCGGCACGAGGCGGGCGATGTGCTCGTCTTGCACAACGTGGGGCCGACGAACATCAAGGCGACGCTGCCTGAGAACTTGCGTGGCTTCACCAAGCTCGTGTGGACGTCATCGCCCGAGGCAAAGGCCGTGGACGGCGCCGCCGTGCTGCCGCCGCACAGCTCGCTCCTGCTGCAGATGCCTTGAATCCGGACCGCCGGTGAGACACCGAAGCCGGAGAATCTGTAGCGGCGATGTCCACATCGCCGTTTCGCAAACCACCCCGGACGATCCGGGGGATCGTCCCTACCTTGCGGTGCAGACCGCCAGTGAGACACCGGCGCTACAGATCGGGACCGTCAACCGAGCGCGACGAGGCCGGCTTCGACCACGTCGAGACCTTCGCGGAGCTGGTCGGGCGTGGCGATGAGCGGGATGAGGAAGCGGAGGACGTTGCCGTGCGTGCCGCACGCGAGCGTGATGACGCCGTGCTCGTAGTTCCACTTCACCAACGCGGCGGCGGAGGGTTTGTCCGGTTCTTTCGTGGCGCGGTCCTTCACGAGTTCGATGGCGCGCATGGGCCCGAGGCCGCGGTGCTGTCCGATGCGCGGAAAGCGCCGCGTCCATTCGTCGAGGCGCGCGGCGAGCAGGCGCCCCAACTCCTGCGCGTGCGCAAGCGTCGCGGGGTCGGCGAACTTTTCCATCACGGCGAGGGCGGACGCGCAGGCCACGGGGTTGCCCGCGTAGGTGCCCCCCACCCCGCCCGTGCCGACAGAGTCCATGATGTCGGCGCGGCCGACCACGGCGGAGAGCGGGAGGCCGTTGGCGAGGCCCTTGGCGAGGACGAGGAGGTCGGGGGTCACGCCGAGTTGCTCGCATGCGAAGAGCGAGCCCGTGCGGCCGAAGCCGGTCTGGATTTCGTCGAGGATGAGCACCGCACCGTGCTCGTCGCACCAGCGGCGGAGCATCTGCAGGAACGGAGCGGGCGCGGGGATGAAACCGCCCTCGCCGGTCACCGGCTCGATGATGACGGCGGCGACATTGGTCTCGCCGATGTCGGCATGCGCCATCTCCTCGAAGGCGGTGAAGGCCTCGCGGCAGAGGCAGCGCGGGAGCGCGCAGGGTTCCGCGCCCGGGCACACGGGCGACTCCGCCCCCACGCCGGGCCAGCGGTAGAAGTCGGGGAACGGCGCGCGGTAGATTTCCGATGGGAACGGCCCGAACCCGCTCTTGTAGGGGTTCGCCTTGCCGGTGAGCGCCATGGCCATGTAGGTGCGGCCGTGGAAGGCGTGCTCGAAGCAGATCACGGCTTGGCGTTTGGTGAAGGCGCGGGCGAACTTGATCGCGTTCTCGACGGCCTCCGCTCCGGAGTTGGCGAGGAATGTCTTCTTCGGAAAATCCCCGGGCGCGCGCGCATTGAGCGCCTCGGCCACGCGCACGTAGCCCTCGTAAGCGACGACGTTGATGCTGGTGTGGAGGAATTTGTCCGCCTGCGCCTTGACCGCGGCGGTGACCGACGGTTCGCCGTGGCCGAGGTTGGTCACGCCGATGCCGCAGGCGAAGTCGAGGAAGCGGTTGCCGTCCACGTCCGTGATCGTCGCGCCGTCCGCCGCGGCCGCGACGATCGGCGTGGTGTGGAAGGGGCCCGGCGCGACGTGGCGGCGGCGCTCTTCGAAGATGGCGAGGCTGCGCGGTCCGGGGACGGGGGTGGTGAGAGCGATGGTGCCCATGGCTGAAACCTAGCGCAACTGGCCGGTGTGCGGAAGCCAAGGCCGCGGTGCGCGGCTTGCGCATGGCCGGCGAAGGGCTATTTTTTGGTTCCCCCCATGCGCTCCCTCGTTGCTGCGTGTCTCGCGATGCTGATCCCGGCCGGCGCCGGTGCTTCCGCCGTGCTGAAGGACGTCGAGTTCACGCACACGGCGGATGTCGGTTTCGGCAACGAGGTCTGCGTGATCGGACCGCATCCGGCGCTCGGCGCGAACGATCCGTTGCGCGCGGTCAAACTCGCCTGGAACCCGGGCAACGTCTGGCGCGGCACGATCGCACTGCCGGCCGGGGCGTCGCTGACCTACCGTTTCATCCGTCGCTCGTTCAACACCTCCAACTGGGGCACGCCATCGCAGTTCGTCAACCTCACCGGCGACCTGACCGCGCAAGTCCCGCCGCATGCGCCCGCCCCGTGGGGCGGCAAGACGGTGTTCCTGCACAGCACTTGGACTCAGGCCTCGATCCAATACCGCGACCTCACGTCGGGCGGCGCCTGGACCACGGCGCCGATGCGCGTGGCTGGATCCGGACGCAACGCGGGCGAGCGGCTCTTCCGCGCGGAACTGCCGGTGGCCAGCGGAGCCGAGCTCGAGTTCGTGTTCAACGACGGCGGCACGAACTGGCTCAACGCCCCGGCACCTCCGGCCGCCGCGCCCTATGCGGGTCTGGCCGCGCCCTTCAACTTCCGCACCACGCTCGACGTGTTCTTCGTGCAGGACCAGCAGGTCTTCAACTACCGACCACCTCCCGCGGTCAGCGCGCCCTCGACCGTCACCCGCGTCATCAACTCGACGGTCACCAACATCCCGGGCCGCACCATCACGATCCAGCTCCCGCGCGGCTACGCGGAGAACACATGGAAACGCTACCCCGTGGTCTATTTCCACGACGGCCAGAACGTGTTCTTCCCGGGCGGGCCGTTCGGCACGTGGGACGCCGACCGCATCGCGGCGCACGAGACCGACCAAGGCCGCATGCGCGAAGCCATCCTGGTCGCCATCCCGAACGGCAACGCGCTCGGGTCCGACCGCCTGCAGGAATACCTGCCCAACGGCGACACCATCACACTCTACGGGACAAACACCGTGCTCCATCCGGGCAAGGCGGCGCAATACGCGCAATTCCTCGCGGACAACGTCCTTCCCACCCTCAACTTCAACTTCCGCACGCTCGACAGTCCGGCCGACACGGTGGTGGCGGGTTCCTCGATGGGCGGGTTGGCCAGCGACTACATCGGCCACACGCGCAGCGACCGCTTCGGCGTGGCCGGGATCTTCTCGCCGGCCTATTGGGCGGCGCCGAACTTCACAGCGGCGCGTCCGGGTGCGGTGCCGCCGGGCGTGCGGCGCTTCGTCTCGATGGGCACCGCCGAGTCGAGCACCGGCGAGTCCAGCAGCAACGTTTACTGGCAGGGCGCGCTCACCGCGTGCAACGACTTCCTGCGCGCCGGACAGGCCGTGCGCCGCTCGCTCGTGTTCGAGGGCGTAGCCGGCGGCGCGCACAACGAGACGGCGTGGGCGCGGTTGACGCCGCGTTTCTTCGCCTTCGCCCTCGACCCGTGGCGCGAGGCCCAACCGCTCGCGCTCGAGACGTCAGCGCCGCAACTCGCCGCCGAACGCACGGACACCGGCGTGCGCCTGCGCCTCGCACGCCGCCTCGGACTCGACCACCAACTGCTCAGCGGCGCGTCACTCGGAAGCTGGCAGACCAACTCCGTCGCCGCACCGTCCGACCCGTGGGACGAAACGGTCTTCGACGCGCCCGCGGGGCAGTCATCGTGGTTCTGGCAATTGCGCACGCGCACCGCGCCGTAAGCTGGAGGGCTCACAGCCTTGCGAGCCGTCTGGTGCCTATTCTCCCGCGCCTTGTCAACGCCCTCGGCAGCCGGGGCCGGCCGCCCTCCACATGCACCCGTCTGGTGGAGGGCGCGCGGCCTCGCGCGCCGTTTGATGTTTCTTGTCCCCCTGCCCGTCAACGCCCCCAGCGGAGACAAAAAGGGAGGGCGGGTTTCCCCGCCCTCCCCGCAGATAGACCAATGAATGACGCTTTCGCTTCAGCGCCATTGATCGGTCAATCTCTGACCATCACGATATAGCCGGCCACCATGGCCGACACGCTCAGGGCAGAGATCATTATGGCAATGATCATCATCGGTTCACCTCCTTTCCATGGATTGCCCTGGGGAGAACAGCGGACAAGCCGCCGAAACTCTTGGAGATGCAACCGGCCCGTCGCGCGAACCGCACGGTGCACGAGTGCTGCTGTCATTGATTGCATCATGAATGTCACTGGAAGCAACGTTTATGCCAACATCGCGGTTGCCCGCGGATCACGCCCCCCACATCAACGGCATGCGCGCGCGGCGGCGC
>CAZSUJ010000134.1:0-5418 GCA_964609925.1 uncultured Chthoniobacter sp.
GTAGTTCTCCAAGAGGTTTGAGAAGAAATGCAATGTCCACCCCATGCCCGGGTTGGCGAGCGCCTCGCCGGTATCCTTGGGATGAACGACGATTCGATCAGTGGACCCAGCAGGACCAGGCGAGCCAGCGATGAGAATCGCGGCAAGCAACACAGCCTTGGTGACGGTCGTCAGATTCATGGATCGATGGCTCTGCGAAGCTGGCAAGGTGGAGGGCATCCCCTGTGCAGTCAATCATGACACAGCATTAGTGCTGCAGTCAGCGCGGATTGCGGCCCTCTGGAAATCCTCCGCCTTAGGGGTCGTGATGTTCACGAACTTTTGTGGACCGCTGTCCACGGTGTCGGTGGGATAGCGGGCTGTGTGTTGCGGAGCATAAAAATCTCTGCGTCGAGGCAGGTTCTTCGCGTCGGCAGACATTCGGCCATCCATTCTTGCGTGTTACGTTAACAGGCAGTTACCCTGCCTTTGGAGAGCTGGATGTGCTAATCGTAAGTTATGCTCCGGCTGAGCTCTCCTACATGCCCGCGCGATCTCTATTCGAAGATCGAAGCCGGACAGGTGCGTAAGCTCGGGAGGGGCGGGAGTTACAAGGAGTGAGGCGGGGTTCTCATGAGGCGAACAGCCCGCCCTGCGCCACAACTGGGCAATCTGCGAGGATTGGCCAGTTTAGGGTATTCGCCCTTCAATAGCCTGTGCGGGGTTTGACCAGCTCAGGCGTGGCCGCCGCGAAAGCCGCCCAAGAAATAGACGATCAGGGCAACCATAACGATCAGCCTAAGGCCGCCTCCGCCAAAGATGGGGCCACCGAGGTAAAAGCCACCGCCACCGAAAAGCATCAGGAGCACGATCAAGATAAGGATAGCATTCATGATTTAGGGTTACGCCGCCCGAGGATTGTCACCCTGGGGCGAAACCCTACCCGAGTGGCAGGTGTGGCTCACCTCGCCGCTTCCATGATGGCGATGGTGTCTTTCTCGACCAACTTTGCCAGCGCCTCGAGCTTCTCCGACTGCGACAGCGAGCCAAGCAGCACCGTGGGACGGACCATGCCAATGAGGGTCTTGCCACCGTCTTGATAGACGGAGATACGACAGGGTAGGGCCATGTTCATGCCCATGTCGGCGGCAAGCACAGCGGCCGCCTTCGCGGGATTGCACACCTCAAGAATGTGGCAGGCGTTCGGCAGATCGAAGCCCTTGCCGGCGAGGGTTTCCCGCAAGTCGTAAACGTGCAGCACGCCGTAGCCGCGCTCTTTCACGGCGGCTTGAAGAGCGTTCACAGCTTGGGCTGGAGTTTTCGCGGTTGCAACAATGTATCGTGGGTTCATCGCGGAAATAAGTGAGGGTTGAGTTAGTGACGTAGCGCCCGGTCGAAAAGCAGTCCGATCACACCGCCATAGATTGCTCCCGCCACCAGGTCGAGGTGAGCGGGCAGGTGCCCAAGCTGCATTGGCCGAAGTAGCCGATGAGTGCGCCGAGGACGGTGCCGATAAGTGGGGGAATGAGCGTGTGCAGCATAAGGGATCCAGGTTGGTGATCATCCATGACAGCCTGGCGGGAGAAGTGTTGTGGCCTTGTGTTCCGCCGCTCCTAAGTGCAGCCGCGCAAGACAAAGAGAACAAGGAGGACGGGGATCGGGATGCCGATCAGCCAGAGGACCACCCAGCCGATTTTTCCAGATTCGGCCGTGTGATTATTGGGAGGCGTTTGCATCGTCTTTGTTCCCGGCTCCGTAGCTGCGCGCGATTTCCTGATGCAGACAAGTTACCCGACCCTGCGGGGAATTCTATGGGGTCTAACCCTGCTTCTCATCGGCGTAGCTATACATCCCCGCTCGTGATGGTGCCTCCGGGGTGCCTTGCGTCTTAAGTTGCCGTGACCTGGATGCCCGGGGTCTATTGTTGGCGGCTGGAAGATTCTTCGGACTCTGGATGCTTCTGGGACGCCGCCGCCTGAGCGATCATGTTTTTCGAGGGAGGAAGGATATGTTTGAAGGTTTCCCCGTAGATGTCCCAGACAGTGAGAAAGAGTCCGCAGACGACGGGGCCAACAATAAAGCCGATGGGTCCGAAGAAGAACAAACCTCCCAGCGTGCCGAGAAGGATGACTAAGTCCGGCATTTCGGCATCTTTGCCGACCAGCGCAGGACGCAACACATTGTCAATCGTCCCCACGACTGAGGCACACCAGATGCCGAGCAAGGTGGCCGCCAGTGGTTGTCCACTCAAGTAAAGGTAGATCACTGCCGGCACCCAGATCAACGCGGCTCCGACGCCGGGAATAACTGAGAGAATGACCATGATCGTGCCCCAAAAGGCCACCCCATTGATGCCCGCAAAATAAAACGCCGCCCCGGCGAGAACCCCTTGGATGAGTCCGATCAGTAATGTGCCCTTCACTGTGGCCCGCGTTACCGAAACAAAGCGCTCCAACATGCGGCTTTCGTCATCCGCTCCCAACGGCATGTAATAGAAGATCTTATCGAGGATCTTGCCGCCGTCCTTGAGGAAAAAGAACATTGCATAGAGCATCACGAAAAAATTCAGGAAAAATCCCGCCGTTCCCGCCGTGAAGGTGGATGCCCCGGCCACCAGCCAGCCTCCGGTCGCCTTAGCGGCCGTGCCGACGTTGTTTACGATTTCCTCCTGGGTCGGCACGAAATCCTTCAGCATGGGAAAGTGCTGCACCAGCCAGAGGTTGGCGTCGAAGGTGCTGGCGCTGCCGAATTTTGCCTGTAGCCAAGGGATCGCTTGATCGCTCACCTCCATCGCCTGTTGCACCACCAACGCGACGAATGCACTCAACGGACCCACGATGAGCACGATGAGAATCATCAAGGTCACGGCTGAGGCCAGAGACCTGCGTCCATGGAATATACGCACCAAGGCCAGGAAAAGCGGCCGGCAAAGACCGGCAAGAATCGCGCCGACCAGCAATGTTTGAAGGAAAGGCCAGACTACCGCCAGGAACAACAGGGAAACGCTCAGGACCAGCAGCAGCACGAATATCGTGCGAAACTTCGTGGCGTCCACCTTCGTCGAGTTCATGAAAGTCATCGTGAAGGATGCCCAACCTTCTAGCAAGCTGGGGAGGGCGAATCGATCGATGGGGCGACCTGCTACGCATATGGTCTCGGTCCGAATGGATACAACCCGACCTGCGCGACAGGGGACACTCCCCACACCTCGCTGGTGGGGTCATTTGCGCTGAACAGGTATGGGCTTTACGACCTGGCTGGGAACATAATTGAGCGGTGCTGGGATTGGTATTCAGACAGTTACTATGCGAGTTCATCGAGTGCCGACCCGCGAGGTCCTTCTTCGGGCTCGTCCCGGGTGCACCGAGGCGGCAGTTGGGACCTCGACGCGAACAGGAGGAGCGTCGCGATCCGCCCCTCTATGGACCGGATCTCGGGCAGCTGGTCATTCGGGCTCGGTTGTATCCGCAGTTCCGTTCCGTGAGAATGGCAAGCAGGAGGAAGTCTGATCTCTTGGCTCACCCTGCACACGCTGTTCTCGGTTGAGGATAACCTTGAGATCGACAAGGTTGTGCCCCTGAGTGCGAGCGTGAAGACCAAGTTCGGGTGGGGCGGTCATTTCGCCCAAGCCTACGGATACTGGGAGGCGCGGATGCGCTACGCCGGGGCGCCTGGGCTGAACAACGCATTCTGGACACGACCGCCGGGGAAGGACTCAGACTTTGAGATCGACTTCAACGAGGGGCATTGGCCCAACGCGGTCAACATCTCCCTCCACCAGAACGGACTTCCCAGCGACGAGAAGGTCTAGCGCGCGCCGGTGGACTTCAGCCGCGAATTCCGTGTCTACGGGTGCCTGCGGACTGCGGACGAAATCGTCTTCTATTGGGATGGTCCGGAGATCGGCCACAAGCCGAACACCAAGGCGCATCAACCGTGACCGGTCATTTTCAGCACGGCGGTCGTCCCATGGGCCGGGTTCGCGGGAGATTGTTTGGACTGCCTGAGCATGGACGTGGACTGGGGCCGCGTCTTCGCGCCCGCTCCTTAAGTCGTAGGTTTCTGGGCCCCCACTTTTCAACCGCGATGTATCGCAGAGTGTCTCGCGCCAGACGGTTAGGTCTTTGCTGCACGACTACCCGTCTGTTTTGAGCCTGGGTTTCCCCTTCAGTCGTTGAAGCTCCCTTTGGCGGGCCCGGGAGCACGGATCGCAGGCGTAGTAGCGCCATGAACGTCCTTTGTGCGTCAGAAGTCGGAACTCCTCCAGCGGCTTGATCTCTTCGCAGATGCAGCACTGCTTCCTGCCGGGTGGGACTTCGGGCTTCGGAGCCACGATGCTGAAGGGCTCGGTCAGAGTGATCACTCGGTCACCAAAAATGGAATCCATGCCCTTGCGGTTTTCACGGACATCCGAAACGCGAATGCCGCTGTTCACCCGGCCAGATTGAGCGCTACCGCCAGCGGGTCTCCGGGCCGCTGCTCGACCGCATCGACATCCACGTCGAGGCGCCGCCGGTGGAATACGCCGAGTTGACTTCGAATGCAGCCGAGGAGGCCTCCTCCGACGTGCGGGCGCGGGTCGAGGCGGTGCGGCGGGTGCAGGCGGAGCGGTTCGCGGCGGCCACGCATCCCCCGCTCAATGCGCGCATGCAGCCGAAGGAGATGCGGGCCCACTGCGGCATTTCCGAGGCGTGCCACGACTTGATGCGCCACGCGATGGACGACCTCCACCTGAGCGCGCGGGCGCATGACCGCATCCTGAAGGTGGCCCGCACGATCGCCGATCTGGCCGGGGCAGAAGAGATCGCCGAGGAACACCTCTTGGAGGCGATCCAATACCGCACCCTCGACCGGAATCTTTGGATGTAGGGGGAGTGCATCCGGTCGGCACGCGACAGGCGAAAGTCAAGTGGCACATGCTCGGTTCTTCTCTGTCGGGCGAGTAAATTTGAACGACCGTTTAGATCCCGTGTCGAAACCAGTGCCACCACCAATCAACTCCCATGGACTCTCCCGACACCAATATCGGTCTCTACCTCCGCGAGATCAGCCAAGTCCCCCTTCTCACCCCCGAAGAAGAGGTGAAGTTGGCCGCCCAGATCAAGCGGGGCAACAAGCGTGCCCGCGAAAAGATGATCATGGCCAACCTGCGTCTGGTCGTGAAGATCGCGCACGATTTCAGCAACTACGGCCTGCCCCTGCTCGACCTCATTTCCGAGGGCAACATCGGCTTGATGAAGGCCGTGGAGCGCTTCGACCCCAAAAAGGGCGGAAAGCTCAGCACCTACGCCTCTTGGTGGATCAAGCAGTCCATCAAGCGCGCCTTGGCCAACCAGAGCAAAACGATCCGCCTTCCCGTCCACTTGGTGGACAAGATCGGCAAGATCCGCCGCGTGGCCGCGCGCATGACCGAGGAACTCGGTCGCGAGCCGGCGGACG
>CAZSUJ010000135.1:0-5267 GCA_964609925.1 uncultured Chthoniobacter sp.
TGGACGTCCTTGTCGCCGCGGCCGGAGAGGTTCACGAGGATGATTTGGTCCTTGGCCATCTTGGAGGCGACTTTGATGGCGTGGGCGACGCCGTGGGCGCTTTCGAGGGCGGGGATGATGCCTTCCACCTTGGCCAGGGTCTGGAAGGCGGCGAGGGCCTCGTCGTCGGTGGCGTAGTCGTATTCCACGCGTCCGGCGTCGCGCAGGTAGCTGTGCTCGGGGCCGACGGCGGCGTAGTCGAGGCCGGCGGAGACGGAGTGCGTGAGTTCGATTTGTCCGTCGTCATTGGCCAGCAGCCACGTTTTGCATCCTTGGAGGACGCCGAGTTTGCCGCCTTGGAAGCGGGCGGCGTGGCGTCCGGGCTTGATGCCTTCGCCCCCGGCTTCGACGCCGACCATGCGGACGTTTTCATCGCGGAGGAACGGGTAGAAGAGGCCGATGGCATTGCTGCCGCCGCCGACGCAGGCGACGAGGAGGTCGGGCAGGCGCTCCTCGCGTTCGAGGATCTGGCGGCGGGCTTCCTCGCCGATGACGCGGTGGAAGTTGCGCACCATCATGGGATACGGGTGCGCGCCGTAGGCGGTGCCGAGGATGTAGTGGGTCGAGCGGACATTGGTGACCCAGTCGCGCATGGCTTCGTTGACCGCTTCCTTGAGGGTGGCCTGGCCGGCGGTGACGGGGACGACCTTGGCCCCGAGGAACTTCATGCGGGTGACGTTGAGAGCCTGGCGCTTCATGTCCACCTCGCCCATGTAAACCACGCACTCCATGCCGAAGCGCGCGGCCGCGGTGGCGGTGGCCACGCCGTGCTGGCCGGCGCCGGTCTCGGCGATGACGCGCTTCTTGCCCATGCGCTTGGCCAGAAGGATCTGGCCCATGGCGTTGTTGATCTTGTGCGCGCCGGTGTGGAGCAGGTCCTCGCGCTTGAGGTAGATCTTGGCCCCGCCGCATTGCGCGGTCAGGCGCTCGGCGAGGTAAAGCGGGGTCGGACGGCCGACGAATTCGCGCAGGAGCTGGTCGAGTTCGTGCCGGAAGGCCGGATCCTGGCGGGCGGACTCGTATTCATGGGTCAACTCCTCCAAGGCCGTCATCAGGGTCTCGGGAACGAACACGCCGCCGTAGGGGCCGAAGTGGCCGCCGGCGTCGGGTTGGGCGGTGAGGGTGGCCGGAGTCATGGTGCAGGAATATGTTCCGCCCCGAGCATCTTGGCAATGGCCCGGCGGTGGGGCGACGGGACGGCCACGGATGCAAGGTCGCTTAGAGGAAACGCCCGCCGGGGTTCGTCAGACGCCGCCAAGGCCCGGCGGTCGGCCCGGTGAACGCGCAGGGTGACGCGTTCGCGCACGATGCTGTAGGTCAACTCGGCCGCGGCCCCCGGCGTCGGGGCGGCCACGAGGGGCGGCAGGCGCCACAAGCCGGTCCAGCGGCGGCCGGTGGATTGCTGCAGGACGACGGTCTTTCCATCGGAGACCCACGCAGCATCCTCGGCGCGGGCGACGACGGGGGACTTCGGCGACTTGCGCGGGAGAGCGGCGGGCTCGGGCGCGGCGCAGAATTGCTTCACCGGGCAGAGCAGGCAGTCGGGCGCGCCCGCGCGGCAAATGAGCGCACCGAGTTCCATGAGGGCAGAGGCGAAGGCGCGTCCGTGCTTGTCCGGAAGCATCCCGACGAGCGCCGCGCGGACCTCGGCCATTCCCTTGGCGGTGTCCACCGGTGTGTGGATGTCGGCCAACCGCGCCACGACGCGGATGATGTTCGCATCGAGCACGGGCACCGGTTCGTCGAAGGCGAAGGCGCGCACGGCCTGCGCGGTGTAGTCACCCACGCCGGGCAGGGCGCGGAGGCTGTCGTAGTCGCGCGGGAAGCTTCCGCCCAACTCCGTGGTGATGCGGCGCGCGGCGGCGTGGAGGTTGCGCGCGCGGCTGTAGTAGCCGAGGCCCTGCCAGAGCGCGAGAACCTCGGCTTCGCCGGCCGACGCAAGAGCCTCGGCCGTGGGGAAGCGTTCCATCCACCGCTCGAAATACGGCACGACCGCGGCGACGGTGGTCTGCTGGAGCATCATCTCGCTGACGAGGATCGCGTAGGGATCGCGCGTGCGACGCCAAGGCAGGTCGCGTCCTTGGCGTCCGAACCAATCGCGCAGGCGCCGGGAGATTTCCGCCGCGTGCTTCACCGCGGGGCCGGGCCGGGTTCGATGAACTGCTGGAACGACACGGGATCGGGCACGATCAGCGGCACTTCCCCGCGCCCGGCCACCGCGGCCATGCCGAGCGGTGCCGGGGAGGGCGCCCAGACGGTCGGCGACCAGAGGCCGACGAAGCGCGGGCGCCATGCGGCCGCGATCGGGCCACGAACGAAACCGCCGGACCATGCGCCGAAGCGCAGACCGTGTCCCCCGGACCACGCGAAGCGGAATCCCGGGCCCGCGCGCATGAAGGCCGGCGCGCCGGCACCGGACCACGACGCCCGGACGGCGATGAGCTGCGCATGACCTGCGGCCACGGTGGCGGCGAGGAGGGTCATCGCGAGGAAGACACGGCGCATGGCAAAGCCAATCAACTCCAACCGACCGACCCCTGCAAGCGTGCGACCGAGGATTCCGCGTGCCGCGCGCAGGTTATCCGATATAACCACGGCTCATGGAGAGCTGGCTGGCCGCCTACGAAGACCGCGAGGCACCGACACGCACCGTCGAGAGCCGGACGGCGCTCGATGCGGCCAAGGACTTCGCGCTGCTTACTCCGCGCGGCGACGATTGCACCGTAGTCGTCTCGCCGGCAGCCGATCCCGGGAAGCGCCTGTTCTTCGAGCGTCACAGCGGGGTTTTCAGCGAGCGTCTGCCGCCCCCGGCCTTGCCGCCGGAGCCCGCAGTCCCCGCGCCCGCAGCGGCCGCCTCGGTCATTGCAGCGCCCGCGCCCTCGACCGGCAAGGACACCTACAGCTACCGCGGATGGCTGACCTCCGACAGTTTCCTCAAGCGCGCGCTGGCCGCGGCGGGCTATGCGGCGATGGGCAACCTGCTGGTTGCAGTCGCCGTCTGGCTCCTGTTCCTCGGGGCGATGGCCGGCTGTCTTTCCCTCGCCCACCTGCTCGGCCAGCGCTGAACCATGCCGCCGCTCCGATCGCACACCGTCAACCTCAACGCCGCGCAGGCCGGATCGCTCCAGGCCGTGCTGGTGGAACAGGGATTCGAGTTCGAGGAACGTCCCTACACGATCTGCTTCGCGCGCAAACCCGGACTCACCGTGGCCGTCTACGAGAAGGGACCCAAGGCGGTCATCCAAGGCAAGGACACCGAGCACTTCATCCAGTTCACCTTGGAGCCGCTCGTTCTCGGCGAGGCGCGCCTCGGTTACGAAGACATCCACCACCCCGAACGCTTCGCCCCGCACTTCGGCATCGACGAGAGCGGCAAGGGCGACTTCTTCGGTCCGCTGGTCATCGCGGGCGCCTACACCGACGAAGCCAGCGCACGTCACCTGCTCGAAGCCGGCATCCGCGACAGCAAATCCATCGGTTCCGACGCGCAGATCCGCAAGCTGGCCGACGTCGTGCGCAACACACCCGGACTTATCAGCGAAACCATCGTCGTCTCCCCCGAGCGCTACAACCCGCTCTACGCCAAGATCGGCAACCTCAACCGCCTCCTTGCGTGGGGCCACGCCCGCGTCATCGAGAACCTCTGCGAACGGCGGCCGGACTGCCCGTCCGCCTTGTCCGACCAGTTCGCCAACCCGCGCGTGCTCGAGCGCGCCCTGATGGAGAAGGGCCGCAAGATCACCCTGCGCCAGCAGACCAAGGCGGAAAGCGACTATGCGGTGGCGGCGGCGTCGATCCTGGCGCGCGAGAAGTTCATCGACTGGCTCGACGCGACCGAGAAGCGCCTCGGCGTGAAATTGCCCAAGGGCGCCTCGGGCGCCGTCCTCGAAGCCGCCCGCGAGATCGCGCGCAAGTTGGGGCCGGATGCTCTGCCAACGGTGGCGAAGATGCATTTCAAGACGGCAGCCCAAGCCCTTGCTTGATTGCCGCGGCGAAAAGCGGAACAACCTTCCCCCGTGCGAATCGCCAGACTCCTGCTCCCCGCCATCCTCGCGACCGCGCAAGCCGGGCTGTGCGCGGAATCCGACAACCAGCCCGACGCCCTCGTGAACTCGACATGGACCGTGACCGAAATCGGCGACCAGAAGGCGCTCGAGCAGCCCGCGGTGACGCTGGAGTTCCGCACGCCGGGCCAGATCGCAGGGAATGGCGGATGCAACCGCTTCGGCGGCGGCTGCCGCTTCGACGACCATTTCATCCACATCTCGCGCCTGCGCGTCACCCGTCGAGCCTGCGAGGAGAACGTGATGGAACAAGAGCAGCGCTTCCTCAGGCTGCTCGGGGATGCGGTCACATGGGAGGTGACCGAAGACGGAACGCTCGTTCTGGGCGGACCGGAGGGAGAGATCCACGCCCGGCGTCAGCCCGGGGAGGCGGCTGACGCCGCCGGGCAGTAGCCGGGAAAAAAAGAACGGCGGGAGCCGGAGCCCCCGCCGTTCGATGTTATGCGATGCGGACCGGACCGCGTCAGATCGCCTTGTCGCCGGTCTCGTCGGTGCGGATGCGGATCGCTTCCTCCACCGAGGAGATGAAGACCTTGCCGTCACCGATCTTGCCGGTCTTGGCGGCCTTCACGATGGCCGAGGTGGCCTTCTCGACGACGTCGTCACCAACGACGACCTCGATCTTGATCTTGGGAAGGAAGTCCACCGTGTATTCGCTTCCGCGGTAGATCTCCGTATGGCCCTTCTGGCGGCCGAACCCCTTGACCTCGCTGACCGTCATGCCCTCGATGCCGAGGTCGGCCAGCGCGTCTTTCACTTCCTCAAGCTTGAACGGCTTGATGATCGCTTCGATTTTTTTCATTTCAGTGTGTTTGTAGGGTTTCTGCCGTGGTTATTTCTCGAGCAGGTAGCCTTCCTCGCTGTGGTCCACAGTGTCGAGGCCTTCGCTCTCTTCGTCCTGCGTGGGACGCAAGCCGATGGTGAACTTGACGATGAACGCGATGACCGTCGTGGCGACGACCGACAGGACGATCGTCAGGGCGATGGCCTTGAACTGCTCGAGGAGCAGGCCTTCCTTGAGAGGCTCCACAACCGCGTTGACTTCCGCACTGGCGAAGATGCCGGTGAGGATGGCTCCGAGCGTTCCGCCCACGCCGTGGACGCCGAACGTGTCGAGCGCGTCGTCGTAGCCGAGCATCTTCTTCATGTAGACAACCGCGAAGA
>CAZSUJ010000136.1:0-5255 GCA_964609925.1 uncultured Chthoniobacter sp.
CGCTCGGGGCGGTCAAGGACATGGTGCCGATGCTCGACAAGATGCCGGTGCCCTATCTCGGTTCCTGGCTGAAGACTCGAACGTTGCCGACGTGGCGCGGCGGCAAGTTCCGCGCCTGGATGAAGACCCGCAAGTCCCGCGGGGCGAAATCATGAGCACCGCCCGCGCCCGAGTCTTCAGCGGCATCCGTGCCGCGTTGGACCCTTTGCCGACGCGCGCCCCGCGTCCGACCGTGCCTCACGGCGTGGCTGATGCCCTTTGGTTGGCCGGCGAACCGGACCCGGTTGCCCTTTTCGTCAAGCGCGCCCAAGCCGTCGGCACCGTCTGTTTCGCCGACTTCGAGGAATGCCGTCACTGGCTCCTTGATCAGGCCGCCCGCAAGATTCACCTGTCCCAAGGCCTGGCCGATTTGCAAGGTCGCCTGACCGAGGTGGGCGAGGTCGTCCTCGAATACAGCCGCGAGGTGGTGGACGAGGTCGATGTGGCCATCACTCCCGCCGCGGCGGGCATTGCCGAGTCGGGCACCATCGTGCTGACCGACGAATCGACGCCCGACCGCTTGGCCGCGCTCGCCCCATGGATCCATATCGCGGTGCTCCCGCGCGAGGCCATCCACCGGTCCATCGCCGATGCCATCGCCGCTTTGCCCGACGACCCGAACATCATCTGGGTGACCGGCCCCTCCAAGACCGCCGACGTCGAGGGCATCCTGATCCAAGGCGTCCATGGCCCCGGCATCCAAGGTTGCCTCTTGGTGTGAGAGTTTGCCGCAAACGCCGGGCTGATGCAGCCGTGAGAGCAATCCCATGAAGGTCACATTCGACATCACCCAAGACGGCGGACAACTCGGCCCGGTCAGATTCCAGGTTGGCGGCCGGACGGTTGAACCGTTCTCCACGGCCCCATGGTGCGACACGCCGGAAGCGCGCAAGCTCATTCCCCTGCTCCGCGAGCTGCGGGGCGATTTCTTCTGCGCCCCTTTCGGCGACGGTCCTGCCTGGCGTGGCGAGGTTCATCCTCCCCACGGTGAACCAGCCAACAGCCGATGGAAGGTCACGAAGTCGGGCCCCGGGCGGCTGACCGCCACGCTGCCGACCCAGGTCCGTCCGGGCCGGATCACCAAGATCGTGGAAGCCCGGGAAGGAGAGACCAACCTCTACCAGACTCACCTGCTGGAAGGGTTCCGCGGCTCGATGTGTCTCGGCCACCATGCCATGCTGGATTTCACGCGCAACGGTCCCGGACGGATTTCCACGAGCAAACTGAGGCTGGCGCAGGTTCTGCCCGCCCCGTTTGAAGATCCCGTCGTGGGCGGGTATTCGTCGCTCAAGCAGGGGGCGTGGATCCGTAGTCTGGATCGCGTGCCCATGGCGACCGGCGGGATGACGGACCTCACCCGCTTCCCGGCCCGCGAAGGCTTCGAGGACCTCGTGATGGTGCACCACAAGGATGCAGACGATTTCGCCTGGGCCGCCGTTGTCTTTCCGGAGAAGAAGTTCTTGTGGTTCGCCCTCAAGAACCCGGCGCATCTTGCTTCCACGGTGCTCTGGCACTCGAACGGCGGGCGCCACTACGCCCCTTGGAACGGGCGCCACCGCGGAGTGCTCGGCATCGAGGATGTCACCGCCTACTTCCACCTCGGCCTCGCCGCATCGCTGGCGGACAACCCTTGGAAGAAGAAGGGCATTCCCACCGCGCTCGCGCTCGGCGGACGGAAAGCCACCCGCATTCCTTACATCATGGGTGTCGCGCCTCTCCCCGCGGGCTTCGATTGTGTCCGCGCCATCGAACGCACCGGCACCGGCATCCGGCTCTCCGCGGTGCGGGGGGCGGTCATTGACCATGCCGTAGACACTGGATTCCTGCTTTGACCTCCCGGCTTTCCGATCCCTGCCCCCCACCATGAACGAATACAGCGACTACCTCCAAACTCTCCACGGCAAAATCCTGCTCGGCTGCGACGGCTTCGTTGACGAGACCTACGAGATCGTCGAAGTGCGCAAGAGCCGGGCCGAATTCACGCCGATGAAGAAACTCAGGCAGTTCGGCGAGTTGATCGTCGCGCGGGCGGATGGCGGGGTCGGTGTCGAACTCGTGCCGAAGCGCCGTTGCGAGGGTGGCTTTGCCATCAACACCGGGCGCATCGCCGCCTGCCTCGGCCTCAAGCCGGTCCTGCCGGGCCTCTACGGCGGCCAGGCCATCGACCCGGCCTACGAGGAGTTTGCCGGCATCTGCGATCTTGTTTCCCTCGGCGAGCCCGCGCTGACCATCGCCTTGGAATTCGGGGACGGCAAGATCCTCATGAGCAACCTCGAGGCGGTCTCCAGCCTCTCGTGGGCGGATTTCGAAAAGCACTTCGGCGAGGAGAAGCTCAGGGCGTTGTTCTCCGGCGTGGACATCATCGGCCTCGGCTATTGGTCGCTCACGGCGAACTTCGATGAACTCTTCCAAGGATTCATGAAGCAGTATGAGACCCTCCCGCCGCCGCGCCGGATGTTCTTCGACTTCGCCGACATCAAGAAGAAATCCAGCGAGTCGTTCCTCCGCAGCCTCGAATTGATCAAGCCGTTCAACGGCAGGATCCCGATGACTTTCAGCCTGAACGAACACGAGGTGTTCGAGTTGTTCTCGCGGATCGGCGTCCCATGTCCGGAACTGGCGCCGGCGCCGATTGCTGCCGCGCTGACCGAGGCCCGGCAGAAAATCGGCTTCGATGAACTGGTCGTCCACACGCCGGACTTCGCGGCCGCCTCCAGCGCGTCGGAAGGCGAGGCGCACGCCATCCAGGACCGTCAAACCAATGTGGTCCGTCTGGCCGGCGCGGGAGACAGTTTCAATGGCGGCTACCTGTGTGCATCGCTCGGAAACCTCCCGCTCAGGAAGCGTCTGGTGATGGCCAATGCCGTGGCGGCCTTTTTCGTCACGCACGCCACCGGCCCCGGCAGGGACGAACTCCTCGCCCAGATTGACAAGGCCTCGGACAAGGGTTGAGGGGCGCAGGCGGCGCCCTTTACGTGAAGACTAGCATCTCCCTCGCTCTGCGCTGGTCCCTGGTTTCCTTGGCTGTCGGGCTCGTCCTGCCGTCGCTGATTGTCTTCTGCCTCGAAGTTTTTGCGGGCGGAGTCAATCCGGCGACTTCCCTCGGCAATGTGGCCGGGCGGCAGTTTGCGGAGGGGCACAACCTTTTCCTCATTGCGGCGTGGGGGATGATCCCGTTTGTGGTGCTCGCGGTGATCTGCCCGGTCGTGGCGCGCTGGCTGCCCCCCGCGCGCTTGGCCTGCGTGGCCGCGGGCGGGTTGCTCGGCATCGTGATTCCAGTGGCAATCGGCCATGTGTCGGTCTGGTATCCGCTCTACGGGCCGGGCGGCATGTCCTCGACGGCCGTCATCGGGCTGTTCTTTCTGCCATTCATCGGCCTCGCCACTCTTCTGGTCGGCCTGCTGACGGGCTGGCTATTGTCCCTCGCGCCGTGGTTTCGCGGAAGTGCCGGGAAAAGCCAGCTTCGTGGTTGATTACGGCGGTGCGCGGTGTTGCCATCGCCCGCGTATGCAAACGGCAGCGAAATTCCTAGCGGCGGCCTTTCTGCTCTTCGTTCTGACCGTCTCGATCCGGGCCGGATCAATTCCCGCGGCCGAGGCGGCCGGCAGGGTCGGTCAGGAAGCCACGGTGACCGGACGCGTGGTCCGCGTGGCAACACTCGGACAGTCCACCGGCCAGCCGACGATCATGGATCTGGACCGCGCCTTTCCCAACGCGCCGCTCCAAGTCGTGGTGTTCGAGAAAGACGTGGCGGCCTTGGGCGGGGATTTGCGGAAGGCCTACGAAGGCAAGTCGGTGGAGGTTTCCGGCACCATCACCAAGTTCGGCAACACGCCGCAAATCGTGGTCAGCAGGCCCGAACAGCTTCGTGTGCCCGGGGCCGGGCCCGCACCTGCCGAACCGGAGTCTGCGGCGCCGGTTGTCGAGGAGGACAAGCCGTTGCCGCCCGAGCCGCAGGCTGCGGTGGATTCGCAAGAGAAGGAAAACTCCGAGGACGCATCCGAGCCTCCCGCCGGGATCGGCAGCGCCGTGTTCGGGAAAAGCGGGGATGATTCCTCGCGTCCGCCCAACCTCCTGAAGAACGGCGATTTCGCCGACGGCAAAAGCGCGTGGATCGTGGAACGCGGAACGGACGTTGCGGAGATCGATGGCGGCGCGGCCTTGCGCGTGCGGCTTTCGCCGAAGGAGGTCGTCCGTGTTTCGCAGAAGATCACTTCACGGATTCCGCGGGACGCCCGCCAATACCAAGCCGTCTTCCAGGCCCGCCTCGATCCCGACGCGCGCCTGGAGAAGCCGCTCATGCTCTGGTTGGGCGAGAGCCCCGGTTACGGTAGCAAACTCCCGCGACCCGTGGCGCCCGGGGGCGCATGGCGCGAGGTGAAGTGGACCCGCACCGCTGATCTCAAGGGCCACTCGCCACTCATCTTCACCATCGAGGCCGGCCCGGGCGAAGGTGACCTTTGGATCCGCGACGCCTACCTGTTCGCGCATCCGGATTACAAGGACAAGGCGACTTGGAAGGTTTCGGACGGTTGAGTTGGACCGCAACTTTCGCGGACCGCCGGTGTTCAATCCATCGTCATGAAAACAACCACCTCGCTCCTCGTCGCGGTTCTCTCGTTCTCCTGCCCGCTCCTCAACGCGGCCGAATCCGAGCGCACCGCGGAACACATCCTCACCACCCCCTCGGAGCATGAGGGCAAGGAAGTGACCCTCGACGTTGCCTTCGTCAAACCCGTGCACTGGAAGAGCCCGGTTGAGGAACTCGCCTTCTTCCACGCGATCACCATGGACCGCAAGGACATGAAGCCGGGCGGCGGCATTCTCGTGGCGATCCCGGCAGCCGATGCAGCCTCGTTCGCCAAGAAATACGGCACGGATTACGAGGGCCGGTATGAGAAGGACGAGCTCACCGGAACCCTCATCGCCAGCCCCGGCCGCGGTCCGCGCAAGCAAGTCTGGTTCGTGGATACCTCCGGGCAGGCCGCAGCCATGATCGAGCAGAAGAAACTCAACATCGAGGACGACGGCGCACCAGACCCCGGGGAGAGGGGCCAAGGCCGCGGCCCTCGCGAGGGCCGGAAGGACCGCGGCGGAAATCCCGGGGGCGGCGCACCATCTGCGGGCGAGTAGCCGCGCTTGCGCCGGCGGGCGGGGGGGCCTAGTTTCCCCGCTCCTTTGCTCACCGTATCCTCAGTCGGAAAATCCTTCGGCGG
>CAZSUJ010000137.1:0-5187 GCA_964609925.1 uncultured Chthoniobacter sp.
AGGCTCTGGCCGCGGCGCATGTCGCCGGCGGCGAAGACCCCGGGAACGCTGGTGGCGAACTTCCCGTAATCGGCCTTCACATTCGAGCGCTCGTCGGTGGCGAGGCCGAGCTTCTCGACGAGCGGCTTCTCGGGTCCGAGGAAGCCCATGGCGAGGAGGACGAGTTGGCCGGGGATGACTTTGTCCGTGCCGGGGATGTTCTTGGGCGAGTAGCGACCCTTGTCATCCAACGCCCACTCGATCTGCACGGTGTGGAGTTCATTCACGCGGCCCGCGGCGTCGCCGACGAACTTGGTCGTGGTGGTGCAATAGACGCGCGGGTCGGCACCGAAGAGCGCGGCGGCCTCTTCCTGGCCGTAGTCCATGCGGTAGATCTTGGGCCATTCCGGCCACGGGTTGTTCGCGGCGCGGGACTCGGGCGGCTTGGGCAGGATCTCGAGTTGGGTGACGCTGAGGCAGCCTTGGCGGATGGACGTGCCCACGCAGTCCGTGCCGGTATCGCCGCCGCCGATGACGACGACGTGGCGGTCCTTGGCCGAGAGGTGTTCCGGCACGGTGGTGCCGTCGAGAAGGCACTTCGTGTTCGTCGTGAGGAATTCCATGGCCGGGTAGATGCCGGCAAGGTCGCGGCCCTCGACGGCGAGGTCGCGAGCCTGGGTGGCGCCGCAACAGAGGACGACGGCGTCGAAGTCCTTGGTGAGCTTCTCGGCCGGGTAACTTCCGCCAACGTCGGCACTGGTCACGAACTCGATCCCCTCGGCAGCAAGGATGTCCACGCGGCGGCGGACGATGTCCTCCTTGTCGAGTTTCATGTTCGGGATGCCGTAGGTGAGGAGGCCGCCGATGCGGTCGGCGCGCTCGAGGACGGTGACGAGGTGTCCGGCCTTGTTGAGCTGGTCGGCGCAGGCGAGGCCGGCGGGCCCGGAGCCGACGACGGCGACCTTCTTGCCGGTGCGGTGCTTGGGCGGGTTGGGAACGACCCAGCCTTCGTCGAAGCCCTTCTCGATGATGGAGAACTCGATGTTCTTGATCGTGACGGGCGGCTCGATGATGCCGAGGACGCAGGAGCCCTCGCACGGCGCGGGGCAGACGCGGCCGGTGAACTCGGGGAAGTTGTTCGTCTTGTGGAGGCGGTCGAGGGCCTCGCGCCACAGCCCGCGGTAGACGAGGTCGTTGAACTCGGGAATGAGGTTGTTGATGGGGCATCCGCTGGCGGCCCCGGCGAGGATCATGCCGGACTGGCAGAACGGCGTGCCGCAGTCCATGCAGCGCGCACCCTGCTTTTTCAGCAGCTCATCCGGCGTGTGCTCGTGGAATTCCTCCCAGTCGCGGATGCGCTCTTTCGGTGAACGGTCCCGCGGCAACTCGCGGGTGAACTCCATGAATCCGGTCGGCTTGCCCATAGGATCAGTTTCCGCCCACGCGGGACAGGTCACGGGCGTTCGCCTCGAACGCCGCCATGACGGCCTCGTCGCCGCTAAGGCCGGAGGCGATGACCCGGTCCATCGCGAGCAGGACGCGCTTGTAGTCCGTCGGCAGGACTTTGACAAATTTCTTCACGGCATCGTCCCACGAGGCGAGGACCTCGAGGGCGCGGCGGCTGCCGGTGAGGTCGGCATGGCGCTCGATCATGGCACGGACTTCGGCGGCTTCCTCGGGGCCCTCGATGCGCTCGAGGTCCACCATGGCGGTGTTGCAGCGCGTGTGGAAGTTGCCGGCGAGGTCGAGGATGTAGGCGATGCCGCCGGACATGCCCGCGGCGAAGTTGCGCCCGGTGGGGCCGAGAACGACGACGCGGCCACCGGTCATGTATTCGCACCCGTGGTCACCCACGGCCTCGACGACGGCGCGCACGCCACTGTTGCGGACGCCGAAGCGCTCGCCGGCCATGCCGCGGATGTAGGCCTCGCCACCGGTGGCGCCGTAGAGGGCGACATTGCCGATGATGATGTTGTCCTCGGGAACGAATGTCGCGTCGGGCGACGGGTAAACGATGATCCGTCCGCCGCTGAGCCCCTTGCCGACATAGTCGTTGGCGTCGCCCTCGAGCCGGAGCGTGAGGCCGCGCGGGGCGAAGGCGCCGAAGCTCTGTCCGGCCGAACCGGTGAACTCGAGCGTGATGGTGTCATCGGGCAGGCCCTCGAGGCCGTGGCGCTTCGAGATTTCGTAGCCGACGATGGTGCCGGTGACGCGGTTGACGTTCTTGATGGGCAGGCGGGCGGCGACTTTCTCGCCGCGCTCGATGGCGGGCTTGCAGATGTCGAGGAGCTTCGTGATATCGAGCGACTTCTCGATCCCGTGGTCCTGCTTCATCGTGCAGTAACGACCCACCTCGTCCCCGACGTCGGGGATGTGGAGGATGCGGGAATAGTCGAGGCCCTGCGCCTTCCAGTGGTCCACGGCCTTGCGCATGGCGAGGCGGTCGACGCGGCCGACCATTTCCTCGACGGTGCGGAAACCGAGCTTGGCCATGAGTTCGCGGACCTCGGTGGCGATGAAGCGCATGAAGTTGACCACATGGTCGGCATCGCCGGTGAACTTCTTGCGCAGTTCCGGATCCTGCGTGGCCACGCCGACCGGGCAGGTGTTGAGGTGGCAGGCGCGCATCATGATGCAGCCCATGACGACGAGCGGCGCGGTGGCGAAACCGAACTCTTCGGCCCCGAGCAGGGCTCCGATGACGACGTCGCGGCCGGTCTTCAGCTGGCCGTCCACTTCCACAACGATGCGGCTGCGTAGGTTGTTGAGCAGGAGCGTCTGGTGGGTCTCGGCGAGGCCGAGTTCCCACGGCATGCCAGCGTGCTGGATGCTGGAGAGCGGGGACGCGCCGGTGCCGCCATCGTAGCCGCTGACGAGAACGACATCGGCATGGGCCTTGGCCACGCCGGCCGCGACCGTGCCGACGCCGACCTCGCTGACGAGCTTGACCGACACGCGGGCGTGGCGGTTCGAGTTCTTGAGGTCGTGGATGAGCTCGGCGAGGTCCTCGATCGAGTAGATGTCGTGGTGGGGCGGCGGCGAGATGAGGCCGACGCCGGGCGTGGAGTGGCGGACCTTGGCGATCCAGGGATAGACCTTGGTGCCGGGGAGCTGTCCGCCTTCGCCCGGCTTGGCGCCCTGGACGATCTTGATCTGCAGTTCCTTGGCCTGCGACAGGTAGTAGCTGGTGACGCCGAAGCGGCCCGAGGCGACCTGCTTGATGGCGCTGTTCTTCGAGTCGCCGTTGGGCAGGACCGTGTAGCGGTCGGGGTCCTCGCCGCCCTCGCCGGTGTTGCTCTTGCCGCCGATGCGGTTCATGGCGATGGCAAGCGTCTCGTGCGCCTCCTGGCTGATCGATCCGTAGGACATGGCGCCGGTCTTGAACCGCTTCATGATCGACTCGACCGACTCGACCTCCTCGATCGGAACACCGCCGTCCTCGGGAAACTCGAAATCGATGAGCCCGCGGAGCGTGGAAATCTTGCGCGACTGGTCGTTGACCGACCCGGTGTAGCGGCGGAACACGTCCATGTTCCCCGTGCGGCAGGCGTGCTGCAGGAGGTGGATCGTCGTGGGGTTGAACGCGTGGTGCTCGCCGTCGCTGCGCCACTTGTAAACTCCGCCCGGATCAAGGACGTCGTCGCGGTAATCGCGGCCCGGCCAGGCGCGGCGGTGGCGCATCTCGACTTCGCGTGCGATGCCGGCGAGGTCCATGCCTTCGATGCGCGAGGCGGTCCACTTGAAATAGGTGTCCACGACCTCGGTGTTGAGGCCGACAGCCTCGAAAATCTGCGCGCCGCGGTAGCTCTGGATGGTCGAGATGCCCATCTTGGACATCGTCTTGACGATGCCCTTGACCGCGGCCTTCACGTATTGCTTCACGGCCTTCTGCGGGTCGAGGCCGGTGAGGTTCTGGCGGAGGATGATGTCCTCGATGCTCTCGAAGACGAGATAGGGGTTGATCGCGCCGGCGCCGTAGCCGGTGAGGAGCGCGAAGTGGTGGACTTCGCGCGGTTCGCCGGACTCAAGCACGAGGCCGACCTGCGTGCGCTTGCCGTTGGCCACGAGGTGGTGGTGCAGGCCGGAGACGGCGAGCAGCGCGGGGATGGCCGCGTGTTCCTCGTTCACGCCGCGATCCGTGAGGATGAGGATGTTCACGCCATCGGCGATGGCGCGGTCGGCGGCGTCGAAGAGGTCCTCGAGCGCCTTCTCGAGCGCCGGTCCGCCGCCAGCCACCGGGTAAAGGATCGGGAGCGTGGCGGACTTGAATCCGGGCTGGTCGAGGGCGCGGAGCTTCTCGAGTTCCTCGTTGGTGATGACCGGCGAGGTCAGCTGGATCTGGCGGCAGCTCAAAGGAGTCGGGTCGAGCAGATTGCCCTCCGAACCGAGCGTCGTGATGGTCGAGGTGACGATCTCCTCGCGGATCGAGTCGATGGGCGGGTTGGTGACCTGCGCGAAGAGCTGCTTGAAGTAGTTGTAGAGAAGCTGCGGCTTGTCCGACAGCGTTGCCAAGGGCGAGTCATTGCCCATCGAACCGATCGGCTCCACGGCGGTGCGAGCCATGGGGGCGATGATAAGGTTGAGGTCCTCCTGCGTGTAACCGAACGCGAGTTGGCGCGTGGTCACGGTGTCGTGGTCCGGTTGAGCGGGCTCGACGCCGTCGGGCAGGGCCTCGAGCTTGACGAGGTTGTCCTTGAGCCATTCGCCGTAGGGTTGCGCCTTGGCGAGGCTCTCCTTGATTTCTTCGTCGGCAATGATGCGGCCTTCCTTCGTGTCCACGAGGAAGATGCGGCCGGGCTGGAGGCGGCCCTTCGACTCGACGCGCTCGGGAGCGATGTCGAGGACGCCGACCTCGGAGGCCATGATGACAAGGTCGTCCTTGGTCACGTAGTAGCGGCAGGGGCGGAGGCCGTTGCGGTCGAGCACGGCGCCGATCTGCGTGCCGTCGGTGAAAGCGACCGCGGCCGGTCCGTCCCACGGCTCCATGAGGCAGGAGTGGTATTCGTAGAAATCGCGCCGGTCCTTGGGCATCTCCGTGTGGTTGGCCCAGGGCTCGGGGATCATCATGACCGCGGCGTGCGCGAGCGGGCGGCCGGAGAGGACGAGGAACTCGAAGCAGTTGTCGAACATGGCCGAGTCGCTGCCATCCTGATGAATGATCGGCTTGAGCGTCTCCATGTCCTCGCCGAATAGCGGCGAGGCGAGCTG
>CAZSUJ010000138.1:0-5163 GCA_964609925.1 uncultured Chthoniobacter sp.
GTCCGGTCGAGGATGCTGCGGATGGTCGAGCCGTCCTTCGTGGTAAACGGCCTTTGTTTTTCGAGTTGCTGGACTATCATTCGCCCAAGTTATGCGATTTTTCGAAGGTTGCACCGCCCTAATCACCGGCGCCTCGGCCGGACTCGGCGCCGAGTTCGCCCGCCAACTCGCCCCCGTGGCTTCCACGCTCGTCCTCGTGGCCCGGCGCACGGACCGGCTCGAGCACCTCAAGCACGAACTCGAATCCCGCAACCCCGCGCTGACCGTCCGCGTCTATGCAGCCGACCTCGCCGATCCTTCGCGCGTGACCGCGCTCGTCCGCTGGCTCGAGGAGGAGAAGATCCGCGTCAACTTCCTCGTGAACAACGCTGGCCTGGGCGACAAGGGTCCGTTCGCCACGGCGGAGTGGCCGCGTGTGCGCACGATGCTCGAAGTCAACATCGCCGCGCTCACCCAACTCACTTACCTGCTGCTGCCCACATTGCGTGAGGGCGGACGGGGCGCCGTGCTCAACGTCGGCTCGATCGCCGGCCTCATCCCCGTGCCCTACATGGCCGTCTATGGCGCGACCAAGGCCTACGTGAACAGCTTCAGCGAGGCTCTGCGCATGGAACTCCGCGACACCGGCGTCACCGTCACCGCCCTCCTTCCCGGGCCAGCCGAGACCGAGTTCGTCGAGGTCGCCCGCCGCGGCGACGACAATCCCGCGTGGGACGCCCCGCACGAGCTCACCGTTTCCGTTGAGGACGTGGTGCACGCCGGCCTCGTGGCCGTGGCGCGCGACAGCGCCCGCGTCATTCCGGGGTGGAAAGTCGCCCTCCTCATGGGCGTGGCCACCGCCCTTCCGCTCTGCCTGCTTCGCGCCATCCTGCAGCGCCGCCGGGGATGATATCCGAAACCGGACTCATCTGACCGCCGCTCCGGGCCGTAACGACCTGTGGTGAACCCGACGAAAATCAACAAACTGCCCCTTGATCCGGCGGCCGCCGCCCGGTTCAAGAAGACCTTCGAGCTGGTCAACACCCACCTCTACACGGTCGAGGAACGCATCCGCGCCCAAGCCCGCGCCTTCGACCCCGCGATGGAGGGATATGTGAGCTACGTCTGCGGCTCGGCGGGCAAGCGCCTGCGCCCGGCCCTCGCCCTGCTCGCCGGCGGCGCCACCGGCCGCATCTCCGCCAGCCATGTGGACCTCGCCGTCATCGTCGAACTCATCCACATCGCCACGCTCGTCCACGACGACATCATGGACGGCGCCGAGTTGCGGCGCGACCAACCGACGGCGAACGCGAAGTGGGGCAACGCCATCAGCGTGCTCCTGGGCGACGCGCTCTTCGCGCACGCACTCCGCTTGGCCACGAACTTCTCCGACGTCGAGGTCTGCCGGCGCATCGCCGAGGCCGCGGCCGAGGTTTGCACGGGGGAGACGATCCAGACGCAGCGGCGCTTCGACCTCAAACTCTCGGTCGCCGACTACTACCGCATCGTCGAGATGAAGACCGCCGCGCTTTTCGCCGCAGCCAGCGAACTCGGCGCGTTCCTCAGCGAGACCACGCCGGAGAAAATCGGTGCGCTCAAGGCTTACGGCATCAAGCTCGGCACGGCCTACCAGGTCTATGACGACTGCCTCGACCTCGTGGGCGACGAGGAGGAGATCGGCAAGACCCTCGGCAGCGACCTCCGCAAGGGCAAGTTGACGCTCCCGCTCATCTTCCTCCTCCAGTCGGCCCGCCGCTCGGGCGACCAGGAGGAGGTCAGCTCGCTCCTGCTCGGCGGGGACGAAGCCGACCACTCGGCCATCGTGACGCGCCTCGGCGCGTGCGGCGCCCTGCGCCAGACGGCCGATGCGGCACGGAACCTGGTGGACGAGTCGATCGAGGCGCTGGCCCCGCTCGACGACAACCGTTTCACCCAGGGCCTTCGCGGCGTGGCGGAGTATCTGCAGGCGCTGATCAAGCGGGTGGCCGCGGCCGTCTGAGCCGCTTTGGTGTTCCCCGCACGCCCTCCGGCCGCTAAGATTCCGGCGCCATGGAGTCGCCGATCATCAAGGATCTGCCGGCCGCGGAGCGACCGCGCGAAAAACTGACAAGCCGCGGGGCCGCGGCCCTGAACGACGCCGAACTCCTCGCCATCTTCCTGCGCACCGGCACGCGCGGACGCAGCGCCGTCTCGGTCGCGTCCGACTTGCTCAAGGCCGCGGGAGGCTCGCTCGCCCGCCTGGCCTCGTGCGGAATCCCCGAGCTCCGCCGCCTGGCCAAGGGCATCGGCCCGGCCAAGGCCTGCGAGTTGGCCGCCGCGTTCGAGGTCGGCAAGAGACTCGCCCGCCAGACCGCGGAGGAGACCCCGCTCGACACGCCGGGCAAGGTCCACGCCTTCATGGGCCCCCTGCTGCAGAACCTCCCGCGTGAGTCCCTCCGCGTGCTCCTGCTGGACACGCGACACCGCCTCGTCCACGAGGAGGAAGTCTCGCTCGGCACTCTCAACGAGAGCCTCGCGCACCCGCGCGAAATCCTGCGCCCCGCCATCAGCCACCGCGCCTACGCGTTCGTCCTCGTCCACAACCACCCGTCCGGAGACCCCTCGCCCAGCGAGGCCGACCGCGCACTGACCCGCCGCATCCGCGACGCGGCGGAGCTGATGCAGATCCATTTGCTGGACCACGTGATCATCGGCCGCGAACGCCCCGGCGCGCCGCCCTATTTCAGCTTCAAAGAGCACGGATTGCTGTAAGCTGAGGGTTGAAAGTTGAACGAGACGCAGGAGATGCTGGAGGCGCGCAATCCGGATCAACCCCCTCAACCCCCATCCCTCAACTCTCAACTGCCATGCAGATCCATCCCACCGCCCTTGTCGCCGACGGCGCGCAACTGGCCGACGATGTCGTCATTGGCCCCGGCTCGATCGTCAGCGCGGAATCCGTCATCGGCCCCGGCTGCGTGCTCGGCGCGCACGTCATTCTCGAGCACCGCGTCATCATCGGCGAGAACACGAAGATCGGCCACGGCTCGATCCTCGGCGCCGACCCGCAGGACCTCGGCTTCGACCCCTCGCGCACCGACACGGGCGTGAGAGTCGGCAAGGGCAACACCCTGCGCGAGTTCGTCACCATCAACCGCGCCACGGCCAAGGATGCCGACACCGTGCTCGGCGACCGGTGCTTCCTCATGACCGGCGCCCACCTCGCCCACGACACCGTGGTCGGCCACGGCGTGGTCATGGCCAACAACGTGCTGCTCGCCGGCCACGTCGAGGTGCAGGACGGCGTTTTCATCGGCGGCGCGGCCGTCTTCCATCAATTCATCCGCGTCGGACGCCTGGCCATGGTCCGCGGAGGCTGCCGGTTCAGCAAAAACATTCCGCCTTACCTCGTGGCCGCCGGCGAGAACGAGGTCGCCGGGCTGAACATTGTCGGCCTCCGCCGGGCCGGGTTCTCCGCCGCGGTCCGCCACGAGATCAAGCGTGCGTTCCGCCTGCTCTACACCTCCGGCCTGAACGTCTCGCAAGCTGTGGAGCGGGCCTCGCAGGAAAACTGGGGCGCGGAGGCCGCCGCATTCTGGGATTTCACGACCGCCGCGGGGCATCGCGGCCTGTGCGATTACGCCGGCCGCACCGGCGACGAGGAGTAAGCCGTGCCGCCCGGACCTTTGGGCGCACCGGCCCGCGTGGTCGTGCTCTTGTTCCCCGGTTTCGAACTCCTCGACGTCTGCGGTCCGGTTGAATTGCTGTCGCTCGCCGGGGACCGCTTCCACATCGAATTCACCGCGCAGACAACCGGACCCGTCACCTCCGCGCAGGGTGTCGAGCTGGTCGCAACCCGTCCACTGCAAGACGTCGCGTCCGCCGACATCCTTCTCGTCCCCGGCGGCGCTGGCACACGTCGCGATGTGGACAACGCGCCTCTTCTTGAATGGCTGCGGGCCACGGCGTCGAACGCCCGGATCGTCGCCAGCGTCTGCACAGGGAGCGCCCTGCTCGCGCGGGCCGGATTGCTCGACGGCCACCGGGCAACCTCGAACAAGATCGCATTCGACTGGGCCGCCTCCCAAGGGCCGCGCGTCGAGTGGATCCGGCGGGCGCGCTGGGTTGAGGACGGGAAATTCTTCACCTCCTCGGGCATCTCGGCCGGGATGGACATGACGCTCGCCCTGATCGCGCGCGCGGCCGGCCGCAACCTCGCGCTCGAGTCCGCGCGCCGCGCCGAATACGTCTGGAACGAGGACCCCGGGAACGATCCGTTCGCCGCAGAGCCGCAACACCTGTAGCGGCAGCGTCCCCGCCGCCGGCACCCGCAGGTTGGCGACCCGCGGGGATCCCTCAGCCCGGCTGCCCGATCTGCTCGTCGAGGAAGGCCCGCAATTCGTCCATACCCAGCCTCTGCTCGGCCGAGATCGGCAGCAGCGGGATGCCGGGGAACTCTTGGGCGAGACGCGGAAGGTTCTCCTCCGCGCCGGGAAGGTCGGTCTTGTTGGCGATGAGCGCCCACGGACGGCGCGCGAGCAGCGGATCGTAGAGCCGGAGTTCCTCGCGGATCATCTTCGCGTCCTTCACCGGATCGCGTCCCTCGCTCCCGGCCGCGTCAACCACAAGGAGGAGCACGCGGCAGCGCACGATGTGGCGCAGGAAGTCGTGTCCGAGTCCGACATCAAGGTGCGCCCCCTCGATCAGACCCGGGATGTCCGCCACCGTGGCGCGGCGAAACCCGGGGAAATCGAGCACGCCCACCATCGGATGCAGCGTGGTAAAGGGGTAGGCCGCGACCTTCGGATGCGCGGCGGAGAGAGCGCCGAGCAGGGTGGACTTTCCAGCGTTCGGATAACCCACCAGCCCGGCGTCCGCGATCATCCGCAACTCGAGGAAGAACCAGCCCTCGTCCCCCGGCGCGCCGTGGGTGAACTGCCTCGGCGCTTGGTTGCGCGAGCTCTTGAAATGGATGTTCCCCTTGCCGCCGCGTCCTCCCTGGCAGAGGAGGAATTCCGCGCCGGCCTCGTCGAGGTCGGCCAGCAGCTCCAACTCGCCCGGATCAATCTTCCGCCGGCGCGGCATCGGCACCTCCTCGGTGAAGACCTCCGGGTTGTGCGCCGGGACGTCAGGCAGGCGGTAGATGAGCGTGCCCACCGGGACGGTCACGATCTTGTCCGGTGCCGAGCGGCCGTATTTCTGCTT
>CAZSUJ010000139.1:0-5041 GCA_964609925.1 uncultured Chthoniobacter sp.
AAGATCTACGCGATCCCTCGCGTGCAGATCTTCCTCTCCCGCCTGCCCAGCGTGGGGAACATCATCCGCAAGACGGCGGCCATGGTGAGCTTCCGCATCCTCGCCCTCCTGCTTCAGGCCAACGTCCGCGTCGTCCAGGCCTTGGAGATCGCGGCCAAGAGCGCCAACCATGTGGAATACGAGGAGTTCTTCCTCGCTGTCCGCGACCACATCACAGACGGCCTTTCCATCCCCGAGAGTTTCCTCATGGAGGCGCACCGTCTCGGCGGCGACGGCCGCACGATCGCCGCCGTCGTGCAGATGGCCGGTGAGACCGGCGGTATCAACGACGTGCTCGACCAGATCGCCTCGGACTACGAGGAGCAACTCGATCTCATCTCCGCGCAGATCGACAAGATCCTCGAACCGATCGTCCTCGTCATGCTCGGCACCATCGTCGGCGGTCTCGTCTATGCGATCTACGGTCCGATCTTCAGCCTCAGCAAGGTCATCCTGCCCAAGAGCAAACCCCCGGCCGCGGGCGCACCGGCCCAGCCCGGCCGCTAGAGGATGATCAAGTTCGTTCCAGAGGCCGACTCGTTCTCAGGCCGCCTCCTCGCGGTCCTCGGGCGCGTGCTCGGCCTGCGCTCCGAGACGGTTTATTCCCGGGCCATCCTGCTGCTCACCTTGCTGCTCTTCGTGGTGGGCGGCCTGGTCATCGCGGGTTTCTGGATCTTCCTCTTCCGGCAGTTCGACGACGCCGAGCGGCAGGAACTTCGCGGCACCGCGCTCCAGGTCCGCCAATACCTCGAGGCGGGCATGCGCCCCGGCGACATCCGGCAGATCGGCGCCCTCGTCGGCCGGCAACTCACCGTGAAGCCCGTCTCGACGGAGCGCGCCGCCGCGCTCGAGGACCAGTTTCAAGGATTGATGCTGGACCGCTCCCCCTCGGGTGTTCCGTCGGCTTCGTTCCTGCTTCCAGACCCCGACGGGCCGGGTCGGCTCGAGGCCACCCTCGAGGGGACTCATCCTCTCGGCGAAACCGCGGCCGTGGCCGCCCGCGTCTTCCTAGTCGCCCTCTCGGTCACCGTGGGCGTCATGCTTCTCCTCCTCCTGATCATCGTGGACCGCACCATCCTGCGCCGCATCCAGTTGCTGGCGGACAAGCTCGAGCACGAGAAGAAGTCCGAGCGTTTGCCCGTGCAACTCAACTACCCGGGCGATGACGAGCTGGCCCAGCTCGCCCGCAGCATCGAAGAGCTCGCGCTGCTCGTGCAGGCTGGCGAGCGCGAATACCGCCACGTCGTCGAGGACCAGACCGAGAGCATCTGCCGTTTCGACGCGGCCTGGCGGCTCACCTTCTACAACCGCGCCTTCGAGGCCCTCGCGGTGCCGCCTCCCGGGGCCCGCCGCACCCCGCTCGCCCAGTGCATCGACGCGCAGACCGTCGCTCTGCTCAAGTCCACCGTGGCCGGACTCTCCCCGGACAGTCCCACGACGCTCTTCACGCACTCGGTGGCGAATCTCGACGGCGACGAGACATGGTTTCGCAGCACGCTCCGGGCGAGCTTCGACGACCAAGGCGTCTTCACGGGCGGGCAGTGGATCGCCTCCGACGTGACCTCCGAGGTCACGGCCCAGCGGAAATTGGAGGAGTCCCAGCAGCAACTCGAACTGCTCTCGGCCCGCCTCATGAACCTGCAGGATCAGGAGCGGCGCAAGATCGCCCGCGAGTTGCACGACTCCACCGCGCAGAACCTCTCCGCCATGGAGATGAACCTCAGCGTTCTTGAGTCGCTCGGCGACAGCGAGCAGGCGCGCAAGCTGGCGGCCGACACGCGGAACATCAGCCGCCAGGTCGTCCGCGAGGTGCGCAACCTCTCTTACCTGCTCCATCCGCCGCTGCTCGAGGAGGAGGGTCTGGTCTTCGCCATCAAGTGGTTCGCCGACGGATTCACCAAACGCAACGGCATCCCGGTGTTCCTCCACCTGCCCGAGGCTTTTCCGCGCCTCGACTTCGAGGTCGAGACGGCCCTCTTCCGCATCGTGCAGGAGGCTCTCAGCAACATCTACAAACACGCCGGCGCGACCAAGGCCTGGGTCCAGCTCCGCATGGCCGCTCCGGGCCGCGTGCTCCTCGAGATCCGCGACAATGGCGAGGGCCTCCCGCCCGGATTTTCCCTCGCCCGATCCGCGGGCGTCGGGCTCGCCGGCATGCGCGAGCGCATGCGCCAGCTCGGCGGGACCCTCGAGGTCGGCTCGTCGCCCTACGGGGTCTCGGTCAATTGCTCAATCGGAGTCCAGCAATCCCATGCCGCCGCCAGCTAAGAAAAAGCGCCGCATCTTCATCGCCGACGACCACGAGATCGTTCGCTCGGGCGTGCGCAACCTGATCGAGAACCACGGTGGCTACACCTGCGTCGGTGAGGCTGCGAGCGGACGCGAGGCCGTGCGGATGGCGGAGGAACTGCAGCCCGACGTCGCCATCGTGGATGTGACCATGCCGGAACTCAACGGCATCGAGGCCGCGCGGCAGATTCTGAAGCTCTGCCCGAAGACCAAGGTTCTCGTCTTCACCGTCCACGACGCCGAGCAGGTCGTGGTCGAGATCTTCCGTTCGGGCGCGCACGGCTACGTGCTCAAATCCGACGCCGGCCGCCAGCTCCTCGAGGCCATCGGCTGCGTGCTCGACGGGCGGCACTACTTCAGCCAGCAGGTCTCGGAGGTCATCTTCGGGAGCATGCGGTCCGGCCAGCTCCCGCACACCGAGCCGCCGGCCGAGGAGAAGCCGACCACGCGCGAGCGCGAGATCATCCAGCTGCTGGCCGAGGGGCACAGCAACAAGGAGGTGGCCGACAAACTCGGGATCAGCGTGAAGACGGTGGAAACCCACCGCGCCGCCATCATGCGCAAGCTCGGCCTCCACTCGATCGGCGAGCTCGTGCGCTACGCCATCCGCAACCACATCATCGAGGCCTGATCCGGCGCAGACGGCGTTTGCCCGGTGTCGGTGCCTCTTCGGTGGGCTTCACCTCGGGTGCGGGTTCCCGCGGTGCCTCGGCCGGGAGTGGTTCGCGCTCCGGCGGAAGTGCATCCCTCGCCGGATTGCGCGGCCGCGGCGTGGACGTCCGGGCCAGCCTGCGCCCGGTTTTGACCGCCAGTTCCTCCAGCCTCTCCATGTGCCCGTCGGCGTAATCTGCAGCCGGGCCCAGCTTTGTGAGCCATGATTTGGGCACGCGCAGGTCGTTGAGGATCAGCACGGCCGCCGTCCGGGCCGCCTCGCGCAGAGGTAGGGTGTGCACGATGCAAAGCAGCCGCACCTTGAAGACGTAGATGCCCGCGATGACAGCCGAGAGCGCTCCGATCCACACGGCAAACAGCAGCCACAGCACGCGCGCGTCCGCCCGGGCCGGCACGAGGAAAAGCGCGATGACCACGCCGATGGTCAGGCCGGCGATCGCGGCATACAAAATCGTCTGGCGCCGTCCTTCCTCCTCGAGCTGCCTTGGCTCGCGGTAGTGGAACAGAAGGAACGCGAGCGCTGCTCCCGCGGTGATTCCCGCCGCGGAGCACAGGAACCAGAGGAGCAGGAAGAGTCTGAGGTTTTCGTAGATGGCTGCGAAGGCTGACACGGCGTCGGGGATGTTAAGTGCGGGACCGTCCGCAGGCAATCGGCTCGATTCCGCTCAGTCAAGGTCGCGCGCCGCCAGATCATCCTCGTCGAGCCCCAGATAGTGCCCGAGTTCGTGCAGGTAAGTGCGCCGCACCTCCTCCTCGAAGGTCGTCCCGGCGTCCTCGCACTCATCGAGGATGTTCTCGAGGTAGAGGATGATCTGCGGTGGCGGTCCCGGGTCGCTGTCGTGCTGGTGCCGGGGCAGGCCGACAAACAGCCCCAGGATGCCCGGATCGAGGCCGTCTTCGACCAGCGCGTCGTCCGGCCAATCCTCCAGACACACCGGCACCGGCTCGGCCGCCGCCCGCAATTCGTCCGGCAATTCCGCCACTGTGGACGCCACGATGCGTCGCGCGGTTTCGTGGACGGTCATTGCGGGCGGTTGTGGTGCGGCCGGGTGCCGGCTGGGCGGGCCCGCAGGGCGCCATCCGCGAAGGCACGCCACGCGTCCTGGAAGGCCGGCAGCGAGACGCCCTCGGTCAGGATGTAGCGTTTGAAGTTGCCCGCGAGGTAGGAACGCATGTGGGCCGAGTGCGGCGAGTGGAAGGACAGGTAGGAGAGGTTTTGCAGCAGGGCGAGGAATTTGCGGCGTTGGCTGTCGGCCGCGGGGGCCGCGGGGGAGGGGGGCAGATGCGGCACCCGGGCCGCGGCGGTAAAGACCCCGCCGCGCGATGACGCCACGCGCATGGACAAGTCGAGGTCTTCGCCGAGCATCCAGAAATCCTCGCGGAATCCGCCCGACTCCTCGAAAGCCTGCCTCGTGTAGAGCATGCAGGCACCCGTTGCCCAAGCGAAGGCATGTGGCTCCGAACCGAGCAGGGCAACGCACTCGGACGGCGAATGCACACCGCGGATGGTCCCGCGCAGTCTTGGTTCGCGCGGCTCGGGGAAGGCCCAAAGCCGGTCATTCTCGTCGAAAAGCAGGGGCGCCGCCGCGCCGTTGTCGCCCAGCGCCGCGAGCAGCAGGGAGGTCGTTCCCGGCCCGGGCACCACATCGTCGTCCAGCACCAGCAGATGGGTGACGGCACTGTCCTCCAAGGCCGCGCCGGCGGCTGTGTTCCAGCCCGGCCCGGGACCCGTGTTCTCGCGGGCCAGCCAGCGGGCCCCGTGAGTCCCGCAAAGATCCCGCACCCCGGGGTCGGACGCGTTGTCCGCGACGAAAACGCCGCCTTCGAGAGGCGTTTCGCTGGCGGCGAGCGAGCGGAGCAACCGGGTCAACTCCGCGGGGCGCCGGTAGGTGACGATGGCGGCGGCCACGCGCGGTCGGGAGGAGTCGGGATGGCTCATGGGAGGCGGCGCAGGAGTTGCAGCAAGGTCGGGCCTCGGTTATTCAGTCCGGATGCTAATTCGGCCGCTATTGCTGGCAATGCTCTTCGCCGCGACCGCGGC
>CAZSUJ010000140.1:0-5026 GCA_964609925.1 uncultured Chthoniobacter sp.
AGACGACCTACAACGGCTTCTTCTTCGTCACGCTCAAGCCGTGGGACGAGCGCACGACGCCCGAATTGCAATACACGGCGATCATGCGCCGCATCAACGCGCAGCTGGCCGCCCTGCCGCAAGGCATCGCGTTCGCCTTCTCGCCGCCCGCCATCCCCGGCGTCGGCACGTCGGGCGGCGTGAATTTCGTCCTGCAGGACCGCAGCGGCGGTTCGGTCGAGTTCCTTGCCGAGAACACCAGGACGTTCATGGCGGCCGCGGCCAAGCGCCCCGAACTGGAACGCCTCAACACCACGCTCCTGCCGTCAGTCCCCCAGATCCGCCTCGATGTGGACCGCGAGATGGCCATGACCCAGGGCGTCGCGATCGACAGCGCCTACAACACCCTGCAGACCTTCCTCGGCGGCAGCATGGTCAACTATTTCAACCGGTTCGGCCTCCAGTGGCAGGTCTACGTGCAAGCCGACGGCGAGTTCCGCAACAAGATCGAGAAGGCCGGCCAGTTCTACGTCCGGAACAAGGAAGGCACCTCGGTCCCGCTCTCCGCCCTCATCAACAGCAAGCCGCACTACGGCCCCGAGTTCACCATGCGCTTCAACATGTATCGCTCGGCCCAGATCAACGCCAATGCCGCTCCCGGCTACAGCGCCCTGGAGGCCATGAACGCGCTCGAGGAGGTCTTCGCCCAGACGATGCCCAAGGAAATGAGCTACAACTACCTCGGCATGTCCTTCCAGGAGAAGCAGGCCGCCGAGGGCATCTCGCCGGTCGTCATCTTCGCCCTAGCCATCCTCTTCGTCTTCCTCATCCTCGCCGCGCAATACGAAAGCTGGTCGCTCCCCTTCAGCGTCCTCCTCGGCACGCCCATCGCGGTCTTCGGCGCGTTCTTCGCGCTCTGGGGACGTTCGATGGACAACAACATTTACGCGCAGATCGGCCTCATCATGCTCATCGGCCTCGCGGCCAAGAACGCCATTCTGATCGTCGAGTTCTGCAAGTCCGAATACGAGGGCGGCAAGAACCTCTTCGACGCCGCCCTCGCCGGCGCGCGGGTGCGCCTGCGGCCGATCCTCATGACCGCCTTCGCCTTCATCCTCGGCTGCGTCCCCCTCTGGACCGCCACCGGCTCCGGCGCCATCTCGCGCCAGACCATGGGCACCGCCGTCATCGGCGGCATGCTCGCCGCGACCCTCTTCGCCATCTTCATCATCCCCGTCACATTCTACGTCGTGGAGAAACTCTCGGGCTCGAAACCCGGGGCCGAAGGCGCGACGGTGAAGGAAGGCGGCGCCGCTGCCAAAAGCGAAGCCTGACGCGGATCAGCCGCCCGCGGATTCGTATTCCCGCCGCGTCTCGTCCTTTGTCAGCAGGAGGATGTCGAACACCCCGAGCACGGTGCCGATCGGCATCATCGCGCAATTGATGGCGCCGATCACGATGCTGAAAATCCTGTGCTTCCGCCTGGCGATGTAGTGGCCGGACAGGATGGTGACGAACCCCAGCGCCCAGCCGAAAAGGACGAACCCGCCGCCGATCAAGGCGAAGAGCAGGCCGAACCACCAGGGTGGCGCTTCCGCGCCCGAGGCCCAGAGTGACGGGTCGATGATGATCGACATCCCGAGGAAGAAGTGGATCAACCCGAACGATCCGAACAAGGCATGAAGCCCTCCCACCACGTAGTGGAAGATCGAGAGGGTGCGGAGTTGCTCATTGAGGTTCATGGTGCGCTGATTGGATCAACCCTAACTGGTGATTGCGGACCGCTGGGCAGCCCGTGATGGCTTTTGCGCGAGTCCGCGGGCCGCGGCAGTCAGGGCTTCGACGAGGAGATGGGTGGTATCCGGGGTTCGGCCACGTTGCCAGAGAATGATGAAATCCCAGACCGCTTTGGCGTCGGAGATGGGAACAAAGATGACGCCGGGGTGTTTGAAGCTGCGGAAGTAATCAGGCAGCAGCGTCACAGCGCCTTCCGCAGCGACCTCCCCGAGGACATGGGTGATGCCGTCCGTGGTCGAGATGAACCCTGGTCGAAATCCGGCCTGGCGGCAGAGGGCCTTCATCCATGCGTTGCGGCCGGGCATCTGATCCTCGTCGACTCCGATGAAGCCGTGTTTTTTCAGATCCTTGATGTGGATTCGCGCGCGCCCAGCCAGCGGATCGTCCACCGACAATGCGGCACACACGCCCATCGAACAGAGTTTTCGGCTGTAGAAGTCCCGCGCCGCGACCGCTCCCTCCTGTCCGATCAGCGCGACATCCAACTCGCCGGAGCGCAGGGCATCGATCTGCTCGCGCGGGGACATGTCGAACAGGCGGAATCTCAGGCCGGGGTGCTGCTTGCGGACTTTGTCGAGCGCCGGGGTCAGCACGGCCGCAGCTGCCGAAATGAGATATCCCACGCGCAGGACCGCACGCGGCCCATGCGCCCGGCGCCGGATGTTAGTGAAGGCCGCGTCGTAGGACCTCACCACCGGCCTCATGCCCGCGATGAGGGCATGCCCGAGGTCCGTTGGGGTCACCCCACCAGCCTCGCGGTCGAGCAAGCGTCCGCCGACCTCGTTCTCAAGCGCCTTCATCTGCCGACTCAGCGCCGGCTGTGTGATCCGCAGGCGCAGCGCGGCGCGGTTCACGCTGCCCTCCTCCACAACGGCGATGAATGACCGGATGCGCTCGATCATGCGGCAAGGTTATGCCCAAACGGCATGACGGCAATGCCGAACCGGCTTTGGTGCCGGTGCCTGCGCGCGGCTAGGGTGCTGGCGATGAACACAACCGACCTCACCCAGCGCCCGCCCCGCAGCCCTCGTGTCCGCCTCGGCGGCTTCACCATCCTGCCCCGCGTCCTCGACAAGGCGCGCGCCACCATCGCCGGCACGAACGGCGAATACAAATTCAACAACCCCCTCGACACCCTGCTCTTCGGGTTCGCCGGAGTCGGAGCTGATGCGTTCCTTGCCCAAGTCGGCGAAGGAGTGGGCGATCTCGAGATGCTTGAGTGGTTTGCCGGACAGGCGCAGAAATCCCCGCACGAGGTCGAAGCATGGAGTTCATGGACTCAGTCCTACGTCGGCAACGACGTGGGAACCCGGGAGTGGCTCACGGGACGGATCAAGGATCTCGACGCGCGCCGGGCCGACATCGGGTCCGTCTTCGATTACCTCGATCTTGACGACTACCTCTCGTTCGGCGGACGGGCCTGATCGGAATCCCTGTTTCTCCATGCTCATGGCCGCCCGATTCATGCAGACTGTGCTGACGCCGTCCGTCCTCGCCGCGCAGAAGCGCTATTTCGGGCGTCAATATCAGGTCGAGGAGGCACCCGCGCGCGACCTGCTGACCGAGGGCGAGGTGCAGTTCATCGTCACGCGGGATAGCTTCTACATGGCAACCGTGACCGAGTCCGGCTGGCCCTACATCCAGCACCGCGGAGGGCAGCCGGGATTCCTTCGAATCCTCGGGCCGAACCGCCTCGGGTTCGCCGACTACAAGGGCAATCGCCAGATGATCTCGACAGGCAGCCTCGCGTCCAACGATCGCGTGGCCCTGTTCCTGATGGATTACCCTCGGCGTGAACGTCTCAAGATCCTCGGTCATGCCCGCGTGCTCGACGCGCGGGAGAATGCGGATCTCGTCGGGCAACTCGCCGAGCCGGAAACGCGCAGCGTGGTTGAAAGGCTCTTCATCATCGACGTGCTTTCGTTCGACTGGAACTGCCCGAAATACATCACCCAGCGTTTCACGGCCGCTCAGGTTGAAGAGGTCGTTGCTCCGCTGCGGGAACGCATTGCCGAACTTGAGGCCGAGCTGGCGTCGCGCCAATGACAACGCAACCACGCCCGCCGCTCCCGCCCTTCACGGAGGAGACTGCCCGGCAGAAAGTGCAGGCTGCAGAAGATGCCTGGAACTCGCGGGATCCCGAGCGCGTTGCCCTCGCTTACACCGAGGACACCGAATGGCGGAACCGCGCGGAGTTCCTGCATGGCCGCGCGGAGGTCGTCGCCTTTCTCCGTCGCAAGTGGGAGCGCGAGCTGGATTACCGGCTCAAGAAGACGCTCTGGGCCTTCACCAGCCACCGCATCGCCGTGCGGTTCGAGTATGAATATCGCAGCCAGGCCGGCCAGTGGTTCCGGGCGCACGGCAACGAGAACTGGGAGTTTGACGATCTCGGCTACATGAAGCTCCGCTACGCCAGCATCAACGATCAGCCGATCGATGAGGATGAGCGCCGCATTGGTGTGGATCCACCTCGATGAAGTGGAAAAAGGTGAATTGTCTTCTAACCCGCCGATGGTTCGGGCCCCGGTGCTGCGGGGTCCGCACCCGGCTTGAGAACCGGGTCGATCTCCATGATGCGGCGGGCGGAGCGTTCGCCAAGCCATGCCCCGAAGCGCACCCAGCCGGACCCTTGGGCCTCGGCCGCGATGGCGGTGAGGCGGCGGTTGTCGGCCAGCAACGCTGCGACTTCCTCGCGCGCCGCGCGCAGGGCCGCGGCGTAGGCGGCCGCGTCGAGGGTGGCGCCGCCATCCAGCAGCGCTTGCAGGTGTGCGGGCGGACGCACGGCGTCGCTGCCGCGCGAGATGTCGCCCGCCACGCGGCGCGCCTCGGTGAGCGGCGCGCTGGCACCGAGACGGAGGAGCACCTGAAGGAAGAGGTCTTCGCGAAGCCCCGAGAGGTTGTTCCATGCGGCGCGGTGGAAGGTGGCGAAGTTGCGGCGCGTCTGCGGGGATTCCTCGATGCGACGCGCGAGGTCCTGCATCAGGTCGATCTGTTCAAGGAGGCTCTCGGCCGCCCGCTTGGCCGAGAACTCGCGGTCGGCATCGGTCACGTGGTGACGGAGCAGGGGTTCGTTGATCACTACGAGCAACTCCTGCACGGCCGCCACGACAAGCGCCGCGTAGGCGTAGGTGGTGGCCTGGTCGGGGAAGGGGTTGGCCGCGAGGTATTCCCGCTTGGCGAAGAGGTTGGAGACGGATCCGGCGAAGTTGCCCGTTCCGAGCCAGTCGGCGATTCCCACGCCCGTCCCGGC
>CAZSUJ010000141.1:0-4877 GCA_964609925.1 uncultured Chthoniobacter sp.
GCGGGCGAAGTATAAGCAATGGCCGTGTCGCCCATGCGAACGAAAACCGCCGGTTTCCTCGAGCTCACTCGCGGGGCTCGCCGCGTGATGCTGCTCGACCTCGGCTTCCTCGGAGATTCGATCCACCTGCTGCCGTCGCTCTGGACGCTGCGGCAGGCTTATCCCGATGCCGAACTCCACGTCATGGTGTCCGAGCATGTCACCCGCATCATGGAGGTTGCGCCCTACGTGGACCGCGTGTGGGGGTATCCGCGCTATCCGCGCGGACCGAAGTGGTATCAGGACTTCGGCCGGATGCGCCGCTTGCGCGGGGCGCGTTTCGATGTCGTGATCAACGTCAACGGTTCCGACCGGTCCAGCATCCTGACGCGGGTGAGCGGGGCGCGGTGGAGGCTCGGGCGACGCCCGGAGGATGGCGGTCCGGCATTCTGGCCGTTCATGTTCACCCACATTGTGGAGGAACCTTACCAACGCAGCCTTATCTCAACGCAGCGCTGGAACTGTCTGCGGCAGGCTGGATTTCCGGGAGAGCGGCCCGAGTTGCATGTCGAGATTCCGGGGGGTGCGGTCGATCGGGCGCTGGAACGGACCGACGCCGCGGGCGGTTGGATCCACGTGAGCCCGTTCACGACCGAGAACTACAAGGAACTGCCGGCGGCGCAGATTCTCGCCGTGGTCCGCGGATTACAGTCGCGCTTCCCGGCGCGGAGACTCGTCCTGACCTGCTCGGGGAGCGCGCGGGAGAGGGAGAAGATGCGTGTGCTCGTGGCCGGGTTGGACGCCCCGCCATGGCGCGTTTTCGCCGGGGATCTCGATCTGCTTGAACTCTCCTCGGTGGTCAGCCGCAGCGCGCTGCATGTCGGCGGCGATTCCGGCGGCCTCCACGTTGCGTGGATGACCGGTGTGCCGACGCTGACCTGGTTCCGGCGCTACGACGGCTTGGCCGACTGGCGTCCGGTCGGTCCGCTGCATCGAGATGTCATCGGCGAGCGGACGCCCGAAGGACTGGCCGGGATATCGACCGACGCAATCCTGGCGGCCGCGTGCGAACTGCTTCCCGGCTGAGCCCGGTCAATCCTCCGGCCAGATCGTGTAGTTCCACCGCATCGCGGCGCGGCCGAAGGCCGATTCGAGATAGGGTTGCATGCGGCGCCGCATCTTGAAGAGCCCGGGGCGGAGCACAAACAGCCGCCGGCGCGGCCGCGGATGCTCCACGATGCGGCGCAGGAACCCGAGGATTCGCTCCTCGTCGAACAGGGCCGGCGGTTTGTTCCCGTGGAAGAAGGGTTCCTCGAGGAGTGCGCGGTAAAGTGCGGGGTCCGCATCTACCCGCTCAACGTGTGTGATGGCCTCGTCGTCATCGGCGAAGTCGGAGACGTTGATGAAACTGCGCGGGTTGAAATCGCGTCCCACGATCGGGTCGCCCCAGTAGATCGGCACGCAGCCGTTGACCATTCCGTCGGCGATCTTCTCGGTCGTGTAGCCCGGGAAGGATGCGTTCTCGAAGGCCATGTAGAAGCGGTGCCCGCGGGCGAAGGCCTGGTGGTCCTCGATGCAGTGCCCGATGTTGTTGAAGACGCGGCCGCCCGAACTGACGCGGCGGCGGGCGTTGAGTTTCGGGAAGAATTCGAGGCGGCGGCGCGTGCGGCGCGGGTTGCCGTTCGAGGCGACGAAAGCGCAGAACTCCCGCTTCTCCGCCAAGACTTGCTCCGCGTAGCCGGGTTCCTTGAGGAAACGGTGCGGCTCGTGGATGATGGCCCAGTCAGGCATGCGCAGGTAGCGCGGGTGCTTGATGTGCGCGTAAGCGACGAAGTAGTCGGCCTCGGACCAGTCCGGATACAGGTTCTCGAACGTCACGCAAACGCGCGTGCAGTCGGGGAACTTCCGGTAGAGCTTCGCCTTGCCGTCGCCGTAGAACAGCAGGTCGGGCTTCTCCTCCGCCAGTCTCTCCGGCGGCACGACCTCGTAGTCCACGATGCGGGGAAGCCACCGTCCGATGAACGGTTCGACCTCGGGGACGATGTCGGTGAAGGCGACCTTGAGCGGCTTGCGCGCCATGGGTGGATGATTCGACCAGATGCGGGCGGCGGCGGCAACGCCCGCGGCGCGGCCCGCGCCTATTGCCTCGCGGTGTCGCGGTTGGCGAGGAACCAGGCGTAGGCGTCCGCGATGCCCTCGCGCAGGGGAATGCGCGGCGACCAACCCAGCGATTTGATCTTCGAGATGTCGAGCAGCTTGCGCGGCGTGCCGTCGGGTTTGCTCGCGTCGAACTCGAGCGTCCCGTCGAAGCCGAGCACGTCGCAGACCGTTTCCGCCAACTCCCGGATCGTCACGTCCTCGCCGCAGCCGATGTTGACGAGGTCCGGTTCGTCGTAGTTCTCGAGCAGGAAGACGCACGCCTCCGCCAGGTCCGTCGTGTGCAGGAACTCGCGGCGCGGGTTGCCGCTGCCCCAGACCGTGATACTCGCGGCCCCGGCCGCCTTCGCCTCATGGACCTTACGGATCAGGGCTGGCAGGACGTGGGAATTGTGCAGGTCGTAATTGTCGCGAGGCCCGTAGAGGTTCGTCGGCATAGCCGAGAGGAAGTTCTTCCTGTATTCCCGCGCATAGGACTGGCAGAGCTTGATGCCGGCGATCTTGGCCAGGGCGTAGGCGTCATTGGTTGGCTCCAGCGGCCCGGTGAGCAGCGCGCTCTCGGGGATCGGTTGCGGGGCCATCTTCGGGTAGATGCAGGAACTGCCGAGGAAAAGCACTTTACGTGCGCCAAAGTCCGCCGCGGCCTCGATCACGTTGTTCTGGATCGCGAGGTTGTTGAGCAGGAATTCCACCGGCTGCTCGTAGTTGGCCAGGATCCCGCCGACCTTGGCCGCGGCCATGACCACCACCGACGGGCGTTCGTGCTCGAAGAACGAACGCACCGCAGCGCGGTCCATGAGGTCGAGTTCCGCGTGGGTGCGGCCGATGACGCGGCTGAAGCCGTCGGCCACCAACTTCCCGTGGACGGCGCTGCCGACCATGCCGCGGTGACCCGCAACGAATATTGCCTCGTTTTTGTCCATGCTCATGGGTTAGAATCCGCAAAATAATGGCAAGATTCTCCCCCGCTGCAAGAAGCACCCGCCTGCAGGTGCTCAAAACCTACAAGTTGCATGTGGGCGGGGCATTCATCCGCTCCGAAAGCGGCAAGGTCGTCCCGGCCACCGCTCCCGACGGCCGCACCGTGTTGGCCAACGTCTGCCGGGCCTCGCGCAAGGATTTCCGCGACGCCGTCGTCGCCGCCCGCAAGGCCTTCCCCAAGTGGGCCGGCACGACGGCATACCTCAAGGGCCAGATCCTCTACCGTGCGGCCGAAATGCTGGAGACCCGCGCAGCCGAGATCGAATCCGAGATCGTGCGCAGCACCGGAGCCTCGGCGGCTGCCGCCCGGCGCGAGGTCTTGGAAGCCGTCGAGGTTCTCGTCCACTACGCCGGGTGGACGGACAAGTTCACGGCCGTCTTCGGTTCGGTCAACCCGGTCTCATCGCCCCATTTCAACTTCACCTACCCCGAGGGCACCGGTGTCGTCGTCGTGTTCTGTCCCGATGCCCCGTCCCTGGTCCCGCTCGTGCACCTCGTTGCGGCCACGGTGCTCACTGGCAACACAGCCATCGCCGTCGTGTCCGAGAAGGCCCCGCTGCCCGCGCTCGTTTTCTCCGAGATCCTCGCCACCAGCGACCTGCCCGGCGGCGTGGTGAACATCCTCTCGGGGCGCCGCTCCGACCTTGCCCCCACCGCCGCCACGCACATGGATGTCAACGCCATCGTGAACGGCTGCGATGACGACGCCCTCGACAAGACCCTGCACGAGGGCACGGCCGTCAACCTGAAGCGCTATTCCCGCCACTCGGTGCCTCCCGGCTCTTGGGGCGAACCGGGTCATCCGGAATGGATCCTCGACACGGTCGAGTTCAAGACGGCCTGGCACCCCGTTGGTTGGTAGACCCCCGCCTCCCGGCGTGAACGCCGGCGCCCCCCCCACAACATCGGTGCCTCGAATGAAGCCGTAGCACAGGCGCCATGAAACCGATGCACCACCCGCGGCGGATTGATCTGTTCATGATTGTCACGCCGTGGGACGCCTGCATGGCAAAGCACACGGTGCCGAGTTACGATGCCGTTGCGGTGCGGCATCCCGGCCTGCAACTGGTCATCTACGCAAACGGACTGAGCCCTGCGGACAAAGCCCGGCTTTTCCCCGACTGGACCGCCCGCGCCCACGTGCGGATCCATGACAACACAGCCGATGGAGATCACGCGTTGCCGAGACGCGGCGACATCATGGTCACGACGGCCGGACTGCGCATTCCCCTGGATGGAGGCTGTGAGCACCACGACGAGGTCTGGACGAGGGAACTCCCCCAGCTCACCGCGGATTACGTGGCGACATGTGACGCGGACTTTGAAGTCCTGAACGCCGAGTTCTTCGACGAGATGGTGCGGCGCATGGATGCGAATGACTCACTGGCGGGAGTTGCAACCGACTATTCCCCGACCAAGGCAGACCATTGGGAGTCCTACAGCCAGCGCTCCATCACCCTGCACGAGCGGTGGCACACATGGTGTTGCCTCTACCGCAGGGAGGCGCTGCAGGCCGGGCATGCGCACTACTTCCACTCGGAGGACGAGGACGGCACGATGCACTGCTACGACAGTGCTGCGCTCATGCAGAAGCGGCTGATCCAGTCCGGCTGGAAGTTCGAGTGTTTGCCGGAAAGCTTCCAGGCCGACTTCATCCACTACGGTGCGTTCTCGAAGAACGTGTCGCTGCGTGATCGGAGTGTGCGCGGATTCTGCCGGCTCTCGATCCTGCGGAAAATCGGCATTCGCTGCATCAACCG
>CAZSUJ010000142.1:0-4866 GCA_964609925.1 uncultured Chthoniobacter sp.
TTCGGCTCTTCGTTCACCGGCAGGGGCCGGCCCTCGAAGTCGTAGCCTTGGAAGAAGCAGCTCTCGTAGCCGGTGTGGCAGGCGCCGGTGGTCTGCCGGACTTCGAACAGCAGGGTGTCCTTGTCGCAGTCGGCATACCACCGCACCACGTCCTGCGTGTGTCCGCTCGACTCACCTTTGAACCAGAGTTTGCCGCGCGAGCGGCTCCAATAGTGCATCTTGCCGGTCGAGAGCGTGAGCCCGAGCGACTCGCGGTTCATCCACGCCATCATGAGCACGCGGCCGCGCGGCGGTTGCCCTTCGCCGGCTTCCTGCACGATGACGGGAATGAGTCCGTCGGCGTTGAACTTGAGGCCTTCCATATCAGGCCATGATGTCCTCGTGGAAAAGGCGGCCCTCGGTGGTGGCTTTGACGTAGCCCGCGCGGATGGTGAAGTCCCCGAAACGCTCGCCGTCCTGCCGCTCGGTCGCGTAGCGGCGGATGATGGGCGCGAGTTCCTCCACGATCTTGTCGGACGGGACGGACGGCTTGTAGAGCTTGTTGAGCCGGGAGCCGTCGAAGGCCGCACCGAGGTAGATGTTGTATTTGCCGGGCGCGCGGCCGACGAAACCGATCTCGCCGAGGTAGGGGCGCGCGCAGCCGTTCGGGCAGCCGGTCATGCGGATGACAATGGCATCATGACGCAGCCCGCTCTCCTCGATGACCTCGTCGAGCTGCGTGATGAGCGAAGGCAGGTAGCGCTCGCTCTCGGCCAGGGAGAGCCCGCACGTCGGCAGGGCCACGCAGGCCATGGAATTGAGGCGCAGGCCGGTCAGGCGCTCGGGATGGTCGAGTTTGTATTCGGCCAGCAGAGCCTCGATGCGCGGCTTGGCCTCGTCGGTCACGCCGCCGATGACGAGGTTCTGGTTGGCCGTGAGGCGGAAGTCGCCGGTGTGGACCTTGGCGATCTCGCGCAGGCCGGTCAGGGCCGGCAATTCGTCGGTGTCGCGCAGGCGGCCGTTCTGCACGAACAGTGTGTAGTGCCAGCGGCCGTCGGTCCCGCGCGTCCAGCCATAGCGGTCGCCCGAGTTGTCGAACTTGAACGGCCGGGGCTCGCCCAGCTTGTAGCCAAGGCGTTTCTCGACCTCGTCTCGGAACCACTCCAGCCCGCGGTCCTCGATCGTGTATTTCAGGCGTGCGTGCTTGCGGTTCGTGCGGTCGCCGAAATCGCGCTGCACGGTCACGATCTTCTCGGCCACGTCCACGACCTGCTCACGCGTGCAGAAGCCGAGCAGGTTCGCGAGGCGCGGGTAAGTCTTGGTGTCGCCGTGCGACATGCCGAGGCCGCCGCCCACGGTCACGTTGTAGCCGTCGAGACGGTCGCCCTCGCCGATGGCGATGAACCCGAGGTCCTGCGTCCACACGTCGATGTCGTTGCTCGGCGGGATGGCGAAGCCGGTCTTGAATTTCCGCGGCAGGTAGGTCTTGCCGTAGATCGGCTCTTCCTCGTCCTCCGGCGTGAGCCTCTCGCCGTCGAGCCAGATCTCGTGATAGGCGCGGGTGGCCGGGGTGAGATGCGTGCTCACGGCGCGGGCGTCGTCGAGCACGGGACCGTGCAAGGCGGACTGCCACGGGTTCGGGTTGCACATGACGTTGCGGTTGACGTCGCCGCACGCGGCGATGGTGTCCATCAGCGCGGCGTTGATGCCCTGCATGGTCGTCTTGAGCACGTCCTTGGTGATGAAGTGCAACTGGAAGGCCTGACGCGTGGTCAGCTTGAGCGTGTGGCTGCCGTAGGTCGCTGCCAGCGCGTCAATTCTGAGCCACTGCTCCGGCGTGCAGACGCCGCCGGGCACGCGGATGCGGATCATGAAGATGAACGCCTTCTCGAGCCCGGCCTTCTTGCGCTCGATGCGCTGGTCGCGGTGGTCCTGCTGGTAGATGCCGTGGAACTTCGAGACGGTCGTGTCGTCGTCCGAGATGGCGCCGGTCGAGCGGTCCTCGAGGCTGGCGGCCAGCGTTCCGCGAAGGTAGTTGCTGGCGATTTTGACATCTTCCACCTTGCTCGGTGGCTTGGGTGCGGCGGGATCGGACATTTGATGAAGATACGAACATCCTTGATAAGCCGATGCTCCCGCCCCCGCAACCGTGGAATGTCCATTCACGCACCGCACGGTCGTTGCAACCGGAGATGCTGATCACTGGCAGATGAGGATTTATTGGCGGGTTTTCGGGTGAGGCCGCGGCTACATTGGGGCGTGGTCCCGCTCTTGGTTTCCCTCGCTCGATCTGGCCGAAACCTAGCGCCTCCGGCCGCTGCCAAGATGCAGTCCGGGGCCTGGATCACGATCACTGCGTGCTTGCTGGCGTTCGCACCAGCCGGTGTTCGCGCCGAGGACGAGGACCTGCGTGCCGCCGTGGCGGCGATTCCCGCGGACTCGACGGGCATGGCCCTGCGCAAGGCCTCCCTGGAAGTCGCCGTTGAGGAGGTGAAGCTGCGGCGCGAACGCGGGGACGCTGAAGGCAGCGAGAGCCTGGCCCGCGAGATCCGCGAGGCGACCGGGAAACCGGTGACGCGCGCCGTCGCGCCGGACGGAGGGTTCACGTTCCTTCCCCCGTTGCGCAGCGTGTCGCCGAACCCCTACTTGGATTCGCTGCGCGAGTGGTTCGGGAAGGAAACCGCGAAGCCCGACTCCAGCCTGCCGGTGGTGACGCCGTCCGAGAATCCCCTCGACACGATCAACGGCCCGCTGGGCACGCGAGCGATCGCCAACGACATGCTCCGCTATTTCTGGCTGGGAGCCCATCCGCAGAGCCCGCTCAAGGACGACCCCGAGGCGCTCAAGCGACTCCTCCGCCGCGGCAATCTCTACCTCACGGCTTACCGGCTGCATTCGCGGAAATACGGCGAACCGCTCAACGACTTCTTCGCCGCGAATCCGGCCTTCGCGGCGGTTCGGCAAACAGTGGACGTCTATCCCGACCTCCTTCTGCCGACGCAGCGCCGTGATTGGAACGCCGCGATGAAGTCCGCCGCGGCGATCTGGCTGGACGTCTACGAGAACGGCTACAAGCAGTATCCACTCAAGGAAGGCCGTTTCTGCAACCACCACATCGGCATCGCGAACACGATGCTCAGCATCGGCAAGTATCTCGGTGATGCGCACCTGCAGGAACTGGCCATCCACACGATCAGACTCCAACGCCGCAACCTGCTCCCGGACGGCGCCTTTCATTACATCACCGACTACAACGAGGTGGCGAACTACCACAGCGCCGTCATCAGCCTGCTGGCCGACTACGCGTTCATCACGGGCGACACGAGCGTGCACCAGCTCATCGCCGACAGCCGGAACTACACGGCTTTGAGCATCGCGGACGGGGCGGTGAGCGAGTTCTCCACCGCACCGGACTGGAAGTGGATGTGGAACGGACTGGCGGGCCACGGCGGCGAAGCGGTCATCGCCCTCACCGGAGATCCCTACGAGCGTTACATCACGGACCTGGTGAACCGTCAGCAAGGCGTTTCCCCCGACATCCAAGGCGCCACCTTCTACACACCCGGGGTGGAGCCGCGTCCGGTGCCGTCGGATTTCTTGGTCTACGACCGCAACATCCGCGGGGCGCGGGCGCGGTATGGGCGGTTCGCCACGACGATGAACGGCCGCATTCACGATCCCAGCCCGGCGCCGGACGGCGTGGGCGACGCACCCGGCAAGCTGACCTTCGTCGGCGGGCTCGTCGTGGACGGGGACCACGGGCGTCCAGCTCCGATCAACTCGATCCTGCTGGGGGTCCATCCCAAGGTTCAGGTCAAGACGGACCGCGGCGAGGAGTGGCTGGATTGGGCGTATCTCACGCGGGACGAGCGCACGAGTGTCGCGACCGGTCGCAGTTTCGCGTCGCTGGCCACCACCTACAAACTGCAGACCACAGCCGCCGCGCAGGCCACCGCTCCCTCGCCATGGGCGGCCTCGCAGCAGTGGATCACCCTGCCGGATCGCGTGGTGGGTATCGTCGAGGTGTCGCCGATCGGGACTCAGGAGGCGTTTGCGGTGACCGGCCGCGTGCGGTTCGGCTACGGACGCTCGGGGGCTTTGCGCCCGCAGGAATTGCGGTCGATCTCCGAGCGGCGCTTTTCCTACGGCGAATTGGAGGCTGTCATCCACGACACCAATTTCGCCGAGCAGGCCACCGGTCCGGCGGGCATCCTGCGCGACTCTCCACAGAAAGCCTCGGAGATCATCCTGCGGGACCACCCACCCTCGCAAACCGCGCGGCTATTCACCCCCGCCGACAGGCGTTTCTTCATCGTGGAGGTCCGGCCCACGTGGGTAAGGGATGACGCGCAGGTCCGGCGATGGACGGGGGAGGATTGGCGGGCGCTCGTAGTCAAAGTCGGAAGCAAAACATATGGCGTCTGGCACAACCTGTCCGAGCATCCGGTGGACGTGGACATCAGCGCGGCGATGGTTGACGGCACCAAGACCAGCATCCACTTCCCGCGTGGCGATGAACCCGGACCCGCCCCCATCCCCGCCGAAGGCACCTCTAGGAGGATTGATGGAGGCAGCCACATCTTGGTCGTGACCTGCGACGACCCCACCGACCACGAAGCGGGGTGGCGGAACTTCCCGGCGTTCCTCGAGCACTACGAGAAGCAGTAGGTGCTTGAGGGAACCTTGTTTCGTGATCCTTCGGAAACCGGGCCAGCGAGCATCTCCCAGCCAGCCGCTCCCCATCCCACGCGCTCCTTGATCCGGCGGCACCGCGAAGAGAACAAGGCCGCGCGAATGTCCGGGTTGCGCGCCGCGCGGGATTGCGGCACATGGTAGGACCGCATGGCCGACCTTGTCTCGCAGTCGTTCCAACCGGAGAGGCTCACC
>CAZSUJ010000143.1:0-4855 GCA_964609925.1 uncultured Chthoniobacter sp.
TGCCCACCGGGACGGTCACGATCTTGTCCGGTGCCGAGCGGCCGTATTTCTGCTTCCCGAGGCCGTTGCCGCCGTTCTTCGCGCGCACGATCGGCTCGTAGTAGAGGTTGACCAGCGTGTCCACCTGCGAGTCGGCACGCAGGATGATGCTGCCCCCGTCGCCACCGTCCCCGCCGTCAGGACCGCCCTTCGGCACGAACTTCTCGCGGCGGAAGCTTGAGCACCCGTCACCCCCGTCGCCCGCCTTGGCGGATATGCGGATCTGGTCAACAAACATGGTCGCTCCCCGCGGCCGCGTTGCGCGCCGCCGTCGTCGTCACTCGGGCTCCTCGTCGGCCTCGCCGCCCGTTTCCTTGGTGCTCTCGAGTTGCTTGAGCGCGTCGCTCGCATCATCAACTTCCTCGAGCACGGAACGGCTGACCAGGATCGGCGCCTTCTGCTGGATGGCCATCGCGATGCAATCGCTCGGGCGCGCGTCCAACTCGATGATCTTGCGCTGGTGCAGCTCGTTCTCCGCCGAAATGATCAGGCGCGCGTAGAACGTGCTGTTCTTCACGTCGTTCACCACGGCCCGCTCGACCCGCGCGCCGAATGCGGCCAGCACGTGCGCCATCAGGTCGTGCGTCAGCGGACGCTCCTTCTCGGTTCCGGCGAGGAACATGTTGATCGCGTGCCCCACCGTCGCGTCCACGTAGATCACAAAGGTTTTCTCCTCCGTCCCGAGGAAAAGCGCCGCGCCATTGGCCGTCGGCACCACGGCCTTGAGCTCAACGGGGACTACATGCGACTGCGCCATCCCGCTTGAATACGTCCGCGCCACCGGCAAATCCAGAGGCAAAAGCGACGGGAGCCGCGCGAACGTCAGGCTTGCACGAAGGGCGAGGCCGCATCCTATGCTCTCCGCGATTGAACCCCGACTCCGCCTCCCTCCTCGTCCTCGCCGCGCTGTTCCTCGCAGTGGCGGCCGGTCGCCGAATCCGGCGGCTCGTGCCCGACCACCACGTCGCGGCGGACAGCCGCGACGCGATCAAGCTGTCCATCGGCGTCGTTGCAACGATGTCGGCCCTGGTCCTCGGGTTGCTGCTGAGTTCGACGAAGAGCTCGTTCGACCAGAAGCGCGGCAGCGTGCTTGCCGTTGCGTCGCAGGTGGAGTTCCTCGACCGCGTGCTGCGGGCCTACGGTCCCGAGACCGACAGCGTGCGCGCGCAGATGGGCGCGAACATGAAGGTTTTCAAGGACCAACTCTGGTTGTCCGGCCCCGCCGTGGCCGGCGGCGGCCGCCCCGGCAACACGGTCTACCTCGAGATGAGCCGGTTCCGGCCGGACAACCCGGTCCAGCAGGACCTCAAGGACCGCGCCCTTGCCGAGGCCGCGTTGATCGGCCAGCAGATCAGCCTCCTCCACGCGCAAGCGACCTCGTCCGTCTCGTGGCCCATGCTCCTCGTCGTGGCATGGTGGCTATTCGTCATGATCCTCGCGTTCAGCGTGCTCGCGCCCGACAACATCTCTACCACGCTCGCCCTCAGCGCCTGTGCGCTTTCGATTGCCGGCGCGCTGTTCCTCATCCTCGAGCTCGACGAGCCGTTCTCCGGTCTGGTGCGCATCTCCAGCGAACCCCTGGAGCGTGTCGTGCAGGGCATCGCCGCCCCTTAGTGCCCCGGGCCGCTCAACGCACGCCCCGCCGGGTCGCCGAGGGACTCTCGCCGAAGAACCGGCGGTAAACCTCGGCGAAACGCCCGAGGTGCTCGAAGCCGCTGGAAGTGGCCGACATGGTGACCGACACCCCCGCTGCCAGGCGGCGGCGCGCGCGGCACAGGCGGACGCAACGGAGGAACGCCATCGGCGGAAGCCCATGCAACTCGAGGAAACCCTCATGCAATGTCCGCCGCGTCGCCCCGGTGGCCCGACAGACGTCGGAGAGCGAGAGGTCCGAAGACCAATTCTCGAGGAGGAATGCAGCCGCCCGGCGTCCGGCCCGCCGGCGCTCGATCCCCCCGCTTTCGGGGAGGTCGGCTTGAACGCGAGCGAGAACGGCATCAAGCACGGCATTCTCGATCTCTTTCTGGCTCCGGCGGTCCATCGCACCGGGCGGCCGCGCGAGCGCCTTGCGCAAGCCGGCCTGGATGTCCGTCGCCGCGCGGCGCGCGCCGGTGCCATGGCCGAACTTCAGCACGCCGCGCCGGAGGATGGGCAAGGCGTCGTCTCCCCAGAGGTCGCGGGCCCGACGCATCAACTCGGCCTGCGACACAGCCAGCGTGAGGATTTCCAGCGGTCCGCCGAACGAGAAATCCAGGCCCCGTGCGTCATCCTGAAGAAACACGTCGCACGGCGCGCCACGCTGCCCTTGGAACTGCATCGGACCGCCCGCCCGCACCGGCACGGAAAGCAGGAAAGTGCCGCGCGGTATCGCGCCGCCGATGTGCGTGCCGAGCGAGCGCCACGAGTGGCCGAGTTGCAGGAGGTCCGTGTGCGCGGCACGCAGACGCCCGCGGTAGGGTCCCGACTCGAGCTGCGTCGTCTCGATCTGCCAATCCCGCGCCGCCGCCTCGAACGCCTCGAACGAGTCGAGATCGAGGCGGATCTGCAACCCCGCGGGAAAAACCTTGGCAGCCTCGGACATCGCGCCTCACCTACACGCGCAGGCCCGACGGGGCAAGGGCCTCGGCGCACAAATCGGATAGGCCGCCGCCTCTGCATCCACCAAGATGCGCGCCCTTGCTCCGACGCTTGACCACCTTCGGCTGTCTAATCGGCTGCCTGCTCACCGCGGGACGGGCGGAGGATGGACGTTGGTATCAGGCCATCGGCGAACGCGCCTTCCAGGCCAACTACGACCCGACACTCATCGGCCGCCGCATGCTCTGGGAGCTCAGCTACGAGGATGACCGCGACAGCGGCACGACCAAGCTGCGCAACGAGGCGCGCTACTCGGCATTGGTCGCCCCGAACCTCGCGGTCGGGGGACAGATCGAGTGGCCGCTGATGGCCGAGAGCGCGGGCGGCACCGCGGTAGGCGGGGCGGGCGACCTCTCGGCGCGGGCCGGTGTCGTCGGGCGCATGGCCGAAGGACTTCGCGCCGGCGGGGGCCTCAACGTCAAGTTCCCCACCGCGACATCGCCGGCTCTTTCGGAGCCATGGCAACTCCGTCCCATCGCCGCCGTGAGCTGGGACGTCCGCAAAGGCCTCAACGCAGGTGTCCAGGCCGAGTGGAACGTCAGCCCGGCGGACACCGGCCCATCCGGGGTCAACAACATCAAGCTCACCCTGCCGGTTGGTCTCGAACTCGCCGCGCGCTGGTCCTTCACCGCATCCTACAAAGCGGAGATCGAAGCCAATGGCGGCCAGGTGCTCAGCAAACTCGAAGCCGGCCCCACCCTCCTCCTCGGACGCGACCGGCAGTTCGCCATCAGCCCCGCGATCGAGGCCCCGCTCTCGCAGCAGAGCCTGCAATGGAAAGCGCTCCTCACCGCGGGCTGGTATTACTGAGCATGCGCGCCCCGCACTAAACGGATAGCCAAACCCGCTCCGTTCTGCGAAGCACGTCGGATGAAACCCCGGGCCCTCTCGCTCTCTCTCTTCGCCGCCGCGTCCTTCGCTTCGCATCCGCTCTCCGCCTCCCCCGTCCAAACCACGGGCACACCCGGCGCCCCCGATGCCACCACGACGATCCCCGGCAACCAACTCCCTGCACCCCAACCACCTTTCGGAGGTGTGATCAAGGACGCCGCCCTGCAATCCACCCCGTGGTGGGCCCCGCGCATCGTCCCGCCGAAGGAGGCGCCGAACATCCTCCTCATCCTCACCGACGACTCCGGCTTCGGCGTGCCCAGCACCTTCGGCGGCGTCATCCCCATGCCCACGATGGACCGCGTGGCCAAGGCGGGCCTGCGCTACAACAATATCAACTCCACCTCGCTCTGCTCGCCCTCGCGCGCCGCGCTCATCACCGGACGGAACCACCACTCCGTCGGCTTCGGCGTCATCTCCGAGCAATCTACCGGCTTCCCCGGCTACAACAGCATCATCCCCGAGGACAAAGCCACCATCGGCCGCATCCTGCTCGAAAACGGCTACGCGACCTCCTGGTTCGGCAAGGACCACAACACCCCGGCTTTCGCCGCGAGCGCGGTCGGCCCGTTCGACCAATGGCCCACCGGCATGGGCTTCGAGTATTTCTACGGCTTCGTCGGCGGCGACGCGAACCAGTGGCAGCCGAACCTCTTCCGCAACACCACGCAGATCTACCCCTTCCTCGGCAAGCCCGGCTGGAACCTCATCACCGGCATGGCCGACGACGCCATCGACTACCTCAACCGCATCAACCAGACGATGCCGAGTAAGCCGTTTTTCGTGAAATACGCGCCCGGCGCCACCCACGCCCCGCACCATCCGACGAAGGAATGGGTGGACAAAATCCGCGCCATGCACCTCTTCGACGACGGCTACGAAAAACTCCGCGAGCGCATCTTCGAGAACCAGAAAAAGCTCGGTGTCATCCCGCCCGACACCCAGCTCGCGCCGTGGCCGAAGGACATCCTCAAGCCGTGGGACGAACTCACGCCGGAGGAGCAAAAGCTCTTCATCCGCCAGGTGGAAGTCTTCGCCGCCTACGCCGCCTACAGCGACCACGAGATCGGCCGCGTCATCCAGGCCATCGAGGACATGGGCAAACTCGACAACACCCTCATCATCTACATCAACGGCGACAACGGCACGAGCGCCGAGGGCGGCCCGCTCGGCACGCCGAACGAAGTCGCGTTCTTCAACGGCGTGCAGGTCCCCGTGGACGTGCAGATGAAATGGTATGACGTCTGGGGCACCGAGCAGACCTACAACCACATGTCCGCCGGCTGGT
>CAZSUJ010000144.1:0-4844 GCA_964609925.1 uncultured Chthoniobacter sp.
AGGATGGTGCCGCAGGCGGCGAGTTTCTCGCCCACGAGGGTCCGCACCGCGCCCGCGGCGGCGTCCGCATCGGGAAAGGTGGTGAGGACGAGGAGGGGCATCAGGCGCCCGAGTCGCGCGCCTCAAGCTTCTTCACGCGGTCGTAGAGTTCGCCGAGGCGGTCGAGGCGGACGACTTGGCGTTTCCATTCGCCGATGGGACGCGGGGGGCTGCCGACGACGCGGGAGCCGGCGGGGAGGTCCTTGCTGAGGCCGCTCTGGGCGGCGACGATGCATTGGTCGCCGACCTTGATGTGTCCGACCAGCCCGACCTGTCCGGCAAGGATGACGTAGTCGCCGAGGGTCGTGCTGCCCGAGATGCCGACCTGGGCGCAGATGATGCAATGGCGGCCGATGACGACGTTGTGGGCGATCATGACGAGGTTGTCGATCTTGGTGCCTTCGCCGATGAGCGTGCGCCCGAAGCGTGCACGGTCCACTGTGGTGTTGGCCCCGATTTCCACGTCATTCTCCACCACGACGTTCCCGCTCTGCGGGATCTTGTGGTGGCGGCCCTGACGGGTGTCGTAGCCGAAGCCGTCAGCCCCTAGGACGACGCCGCTGTGGAGGATGACGCGGTCGCCGACCACGCAGCGGTCGTGGACGACGGCGTGCGGGTGGAGGAAGCAGTCGGCGCCGACGGATGCGTTGCGTCCGACGAAGGCCCCGGCCCCGAGGACGGTGCGGGGTCCGACGGTGGCGCCGTCGGAGACGACGGCGAGGGCCTGCACGGTGGCGGCGGGATCAACGCTGGCGGTGGGTGAAACGACGGCGGACGGATGGATGCCGGGCGCGGGCGTTTCGGCGGGCGGAATGAAGAGGGCGGTGACGGATGTGAAGGCCGTCGAGGGGTTGTCCACCCGGATGCAGACCGCGGGGGTCTCGCCGGCGAAGTCGCGCGGGACGAGGACCGCCGAGGCGCGGGTGGCGCGGAGGTCGGCCGCGTAGCGCGGGTGGGCGAAGAACGAGATGTCGCCCGGTTCGGCCTCAGCCAGCCCGGCGGGGCCGGTCAGTGGGAGGGCGGCGTGGTCGGAAAGAAAATCGCCGCCCACAAGGGCGGCGATTTCGGAAACCGTCGGCATGAGCGCGGCGGGCTGGCTGGCTCAGTTGGCCTTCTTGGCGGGCGCGTTCTTGTTCAGCTCCGTGACGATGCTGTCGCTGAAATCCATGGAGGGCGCCGAGAAGAGGACCACGTTGACCTGGCTGATGCCGAGGCCGGATTTGTCGAGGACGAGCTCGTAGCCGTCGGCCTTAACCTTGGCGTCCACGATCTTCATGATGTCCTGCACGATGTCGCCGCGCATGCGCATGAATTGCTCCTGGAGCTGGCGCTCGCGGGTCTGGCGGAACTCGCCGATTTCGCGGTCGAGGTTGCGGACCTCGTTGATCTTCTCGTCGCGGGCCTTGACGGCGGCCTGCTGTTTCTCGGGGGTGAGCTCGGGCTTCTTGGCGTCGGCCTCGAGCTTGTTGATCTCCTCCATGTTCTTCTTGAGGGTCTCCAGGCGGCCGTCGAGGTCGGTCTTAGCCTGGGCGCGGGCGTCATTCAGGCGAGCCTCGGCATCCTTGGTCTTGTAGTAGCTGGTGAAAACCTTGTTCATGTCCACCACGCCGACTTTCATCTGGGCGAGGGCGGGAGTGGCCGAGAAAGCGCAGAAAGCGGCGGCCACGGTGAGAGTAAGGACGGTTTTATTCATAGAGGTTCGGAGATGATGTTGATGGGTCGGCCCAAGTAAAGCCTTTTGATCAGACGGCGCCGGGCGGAGACCGTTCAAAATTGGTAGCCGATGTTGAACTGGATCTGGCCGGAGCTGCCGTTGTAGTTGTCGCTGACGATCGGGATACCGTAGTCGATGCGGATGGGGCCGATGGGCAGGTCGAGGCGGACGCCGAAGCCGTAGTTGGCGTTGTATTCGGTGCCGTTGAAGTCCCACGAGTTGACGTTGACGAAGCCGGCGTCGAGGAAGAAGGCACCGCGGACACGGGTGATGACCGGGAAGGTGAGCTCCAGCGTGCCGTAGCCGAGGGAGTTGCCGCCGTAGTAGACGCCGTCCTTCTCCGGTCCGACCTCGCGGAATTGGAAGCCGCGGAGGTTGTTGGCGCCGCCGAGCCAGAGGCGGTCGAAGATGGGGACGTTGTTGATGTCCGGGATGTTCTCGCCGCCGCTGAGCGTGTCCACCGTGGCGAGTTGTCCGCGGGCCATGAAGATGAGGTCCCACGGCAGGGAGAAGTGCTGCGAGCCTTCGAGTGAGATGCCGTAGGTGTTGACGGCTTGGTGCCCCGTGATGCTGGCGATGTAGCCGGTGAGGTTGGCGTAGGTGCCCTTGCGGGTGAGGAAGAGGCTGTCGCGCGTGTCGAAGGTGATGCCGGTGCTGAGGGCGTTGCGGAAGTAGGTGCCCTTCTGCGTGTTCAACTGCGGGACGTCGGCCCCGATGTCGTAGATCTCGATGCCCTCGATTTTGTATTCGGCGTTAGCCGAGAGGAAGTTGTTGATCGGCTTGCGGAGCTGGATGGCCGCGCCGTAGTTGGCCTGGTCGTAGTAGGGACTGAGGAAGTCCGCGTTGCGGTAGAAGATCTCGGTGCCGAGCGAGAGTTGCTGGCCGAGGAACCACGGCTCCGTGAACGAGATCACTGCATCGGCGCGTTCGATGCCGTATTGGCCGCGGATGCGCAGGCGCTGGCCGCCGCCGACGAAGTTGGGCCAGCCGAAGAGGTCGAAGTTCGTCTGCTGCAATTCGGCGAAGCCGACGAGGCTGTCGATGGTGCTGAAGCCGACGCCGAAGTTGAACGAACCGGTGCGTTTCTCCTCGACGATGACGTTGAGGTCCTTGCGGCCGGGGATCATGGTGTCCGTGGGCACGGTTTGGACCTGCGAGAAGTAGTTGAGGTTCTCGAGGCGCTGGCGGCTGACATCGACCAAGGTGGTGTCGTAGAGGTCGCCGGGCGAGACGGCGAGTTCGCGGCGGATCACGTGGTCCTTGGTGCGGGTGTTGCCCTGGATGTTGACGAGGTTGACGATGGCTTGCGTGCCTTCGTCGATGATGTAGGTCACGTTGACGCGGCCGGGGCCGGCAGGGGAGATCTCGGGGATGATCGAGGAGTCGATGTAGCCCTGCGTTCCGTAGAACTGCTGGATGGTCTTGAGGTCGGCGCTGAGTCCTTCCGGCGTGTAGAGCGAGCCGTCCACCATCTGCAACTGGGCCTTGAGGTCGTCGGCGCTGGTGACGTTCACGCCCTGGATCCCGAGGGCGTTGACGCTGTATTGCGTGCCTTCCTGGAGGGTGAAGATGAGTTCGACCGCGTCCCCGCTGATCGGATTGACCTGGACCTCGGTGACCTGCACGTCGGCGAAGCCGCGGTTCTGGTAGACGAGGCGGATGGCGTCGCGGTCCTCCTGGAGCTGCGAGGGGACGAGGCGGCCGCTCTTGTTGAAGATCGAGAGGAGGTTTTGGACCTTGGTCTTCATGGCCTTGCGGAGGTCCTTGGCCAGGACGGAGTCATTGCCCACGAAGTCGATGCGTTTGACGACCTGCTTGGTGCCCTCGGCGACCTGGAAGACGACGCGCGAATCGCCGGTGCGGTCGTTGGTGTCGATGCGGGTGGTGATGTCCACGCCGCTGAAATTGCGGTCCTGGTAGAGCTCGAGCATTTTCTGGCGCGAGGCCTCGACCTGTTCCTCGTTGAGGCGGTCGCCGACCTTGAAGCTGATTTCCTTGCGCAGGCGGCCCTCGGAGACCGACTGGGCGCCCTCGACGGCGATCTCGCTGACGACGAGGCGGCCTTGGAGGAGGACGATGACGCGGACGCCGTTGCCCTCGGGTTCCGCGAAGATGCGGACGTTCGAGACGTCGCCGGTGGCGAAGATGGCGCGGACATCCTCCTCGGCGGCGCGCTCGGAGTAGGTGTCGCCGACTTTGGTCTTGAGGTTGGCCATGACGCGCTCGCGGCTGATGGTTTCCGGTCCGACGTAGTCGAGGACGATCGAGCGGACAACCGGGCCGGCGGGAGGGGCGGGCGGTGCGGGCTGGGCGGTGGCGAGTTGGGCCAGGGCGAAGACGAGCAACAGGGCGGAAAGGGCGCGGGATGTCATTGTGGAGTGGTTTGGCCGGGCGCGATTAAGCATGGCGCCGAGAACCCGCTTTTACTCAAGGAAGCGGGCGGGGAGGTCAAGCCGGAAAGGGATCAGAGGCCTTGCGGCAAGCCGGCGAGCGCCATGGCAATCTCTTCCTCCGGGTATTCGTAGTTCTGCAATTTCCCGCCGAGGTAGTCGAGGTAGGCGCCCATGTCGAAGTGGCCGTGTCCGCAGAGATTGAAGAGGATGGTCCGTCCCCGGCCTTCCTCGCGGCACTTGACCGCCTCGTCCACGGCGGCGGCCACGGCGTGGTTGGCCTCGGGGGCGGGGAGGATGCCCTCGCTGCGGGCGAACAGGACGCCGGCGGCGAAGCAATCGAGTTGCTGGACGTTGCGGGCCTCGGCGAGGCCGGAGTCCACGACGTGGCTGACGAGCGGGGCCATGCCGTGGTAGCGCAGCCCTCCGCTGTGGAAACCGGGCGGGATGAAGCTGCTCCCCAGGGTGTGCATCTTGACGAGCGGGGTGAGCTTGGCCGTATCGCCGAAGTCGTAGGCGAAGCGGCCGCGCGTGAGGGAAGGGCAGGCGGCGGGTTCGACGGCGATGATGCGGCAGTCGGGGCCGCCGCGCAGGCGGCGCCCGAGGTAAGGAAAGGCGATGCCGGCGAAGTTCGAGCCGCCGCCGGTGCAGCCGATGATGATGTCCGGCTCGTCCCCGGCGAGGGCCATCTGTTTCTCGCA
>CAZSUJ010000145.1:0-4828 GCA_964609925.1 uncultured Chthoniobacter sp.
CGCAGGACGAACGGCAGGATGCCGCCGTGGCGGTAGTATTCGACCTCGATCGGGGTGTCGATGCGGAGAATGACCGCGACATCCTGCGCAGTTCCGTCGGCACGGGTGATGCGGAGGGTGAGTTTTTGGCGCGGCTTGACGTCATTGGACAAGCTGAGGACGTCGAAGACCTCGGTGCCTTCGAGCTTGAGCGTCGCGGCGTTCGTGCCTTCCTCGAACTGCAGGGGCAGGACGCCCATGCCGACGAGGTTGGAGCGGTGGATGCGCTCGTAGCTCTGCGCGACCACGGCTTTGACCCCGAGGAGCATCGTGCCCTTGGCCGCCCAGTCGCGGCTGGAGCCGGTGCCGTATTCCTGACCGGCGATGACAACGAGCGGCGTGCCGTCGGCTTTGTAGCGGGCGGCCGCGTCGAAGATGGCCATCTGCTCGTCCGCCCCGGAGCCGAAATACCTGGTCACCCCGCCTTCGACGCCGGGAACCATGAGGTTCTTGATGCGGACGTTGGCGAAGGTGCCGCGGGTCATGATGCGGTCGTTGCCGCGCCGTGAGCCGTAGCTGTTGAAATCGGCCGGCTCGACGCCGTGCTCAACGAGGTATCGGCCCGCGGGTGAAGCGGCCTTGATCGCGCCAGCCGGCGAGATGTGGTCGGTCGTGACGGAATCCCCGAAGATGCCGAGCGGACGGGCGGAACGGATGTCCGCGATCGTTCCCGGCTGCATGGAGAAGTTCTCGAAGAACGGCGGGTTCTGGATGTAGGTGCTGTCGGCATCCCAAGCGTAGAGCTGGCCCGCCGAGCCTGGGATCTCGTTCCACTTCGGATTCTGCGAAGCGAAGTCGGCGTAGAGTTTGCGGAAGATCTCCGGCTTGAGAGCGGACTGCATGGCGTCGCGGATCTCGGTGAGGGTCGGCCAAAGCTCGCGCAGGAAGACGGGCGCGCCATCGCGGCCCGTGCCGAGCGGTTCGTTGGTCAGGTCGATGTCCACGCGTCCGGCGAGGGCGAAGGCCACGACGAGCGGGGGCGACATGAGGAAGTTCGCCTTCACGTTCTGGTGGACGCGGGCCTCGAAGTTGCGGTTGCCGGAGAGGACGGACGCGGCCACGAGGTCGTGCCCGGTGATGGCCTCCTCGACCACTTGCGGGAGCGGGCCGGAATTGCCGATGCAAGTGGTGCAGCCGTAGCCGACGATCTGGAAGCCGAGTTGGTCGAGGTAGGGCTGGAGCCCCGTCGCGGCGAGGTAGTCCTGAACGACGCGGGAACCGGGGGCGAGCGAGGTCTTCACCGCGGGCGAAACACTCAACCCGCGCTCGACCGCCTTCTTGGCCAGAAGTCCGGCGCCAAGCATGACGCTGGGGTTGCTGGTGTTGGTGCAGCTGGTGATGGCGGCGATGACCACGCTGCCGTGATCGAGAGTCGAGTTGCCGCCGGCGCGTCCTGCGACATTGTCGGGCGTCGGACGGTCCTCCTCCATCTCTTCGACCTGCTTCTGCTCGTCGGCGGGAATCTGGAATCTCGGGTGCGGCACCTCAACCGTGGCCGCGCCGGTGCGGCCGGCCGCAGGCTTGTTGTAGCCGCCTTCAGCCACGGGCTTTTCCAACAGCGAGAGGAAGGTGGACTTGAGCGCGGGCAGGTTGATGCGGTCCTGCGGACGTTTGGGCCCGGCCACACCGGGCTGGACGGTGGCGAGGTCGAGATCGAGGTCCACGCTGTAGTCGATGTCTCCCTTGCCCGGCATGCCGAACATGCCCTGCGCCTTGAAATACGACTCGAACGCGGCGCACTGGGCGTCGGTCCGACCGGTGGCCCGCAGGTAGGCGACCGATTCGCCGTCCACGGGGAAGTAACCCATCGTCGCCCCGTATTCCGGCGCCATGTTCGCGATGGTGGCGCGGTCGGGCAGCGGGAGCGACGCTGCGCCTTCGCCGTAGAACTCGACGAACTTGCCCACGACCTTCGTCTTGCGGAGAAGTTCGGTGACGTGCAAGGCGAGGTCGGTCGCCGTGACCCCCTCACGCAGCCGCCCGGTCAGGTGGACGCCGACGACTTCGGGGGTGAGGAAATAAACCGGCTGCCCGAGCATGCCGGCCTCGGCCTCGATCCCGCCCACACCCCAGCCCACGACGCCGAGGCCGTTGATCATGGTTGTGTGGGAGTCGGTGCCAACGAGTGTGTCTGGGTAGTAGAGTTCCGAACCATCGTGGGAGCGTGAGAGCACGCCCTTCGCGAGGTATTCGAGGTTGACCTGGTGGACGATGCCGATGCCCGGCGGGACAACGCCGAACGTCTTGAACGCCTGCTGGCCCCACTTGAGGAACTGGTAGCGCTCCCGGTTGCGCTTGAACTCCATGTCGAGGTTCAACCGCAGGGCCTCGGCGCTGCCGAAGAAATCCACCTGCACCGAGTGGTCAACGACGAGGTCTACCGGCACGAGCGGCTCGATCATCGCCGGATCGCGCCCGGCGGCGGCGACGGCATCGCGCATGGCTGCGAGATCCACGAGCAAAGGCACGCCAGTGAAGTCCTGCAGGACGATGCGGGCGACCACGAACGGAATCTCCTCGGCCGCGGGCTTCTTCGCGTTCCACGCCGCCAGCGTCCGGACGTCCTCCGGGCGGACCTTGCGGCCGTCGCAGTTGCGCAGGACGGACTCGAGGACGATGCGGATGCTGACAGGGAGCCGTCCGATGGCGCCGAGGCCGGCAGCTTCGAGTTTGGGCAGCGAGCAGAACAATCCTTCGCGTCCTCCGCCGAGCGGAAACTTCTCAAGGGAACCAAATACGTCGTTCATGGAGCCTGCAAGAAAACGGCGCCCCCGCGCGGCGGCAAGTCCTAATTCGCACTTCGCCTCAACTTCAGCTTGCCAGCCGCGCGGCCGTCCGGTTTGTCTCATCCGTGCGCAAAACCAAAATCATCTGCACTCTGGGTCCGGCCACGGAGTCTCCGGAGGTGCTCGGACAACTCATTGCCGCGGGCGCGAACGTTTTCCGGCTCAACATGAGCCACGGCAACCACGACTGGGTGCGAGCCATCGTTCCCCGCATCCGGGAGGTCGCCCGCCAGACCTCCGCCAACGTCGCGATCATGATGGACACGCAAGGACCGGCCATCCGCACCGGCGACGTGGCCACCCAACTCGACCTGCACCCGGGCGACACCGTCGAGTTCACCGTGCGCGGTGCGCGCAGCGAGGAGCATTACTCGGTCGATGTGAACTATGACGGGCTCGTCGACGACATCGCGGTCGGCGATGTGGTCCTGGTGGACAACGGCAACCTCCACATGAAGGTGCTGGCCAAGACCGACAACCGGGTGCGCTGCGAAGTCCTGACGCGCGGCGTCCTCGGCTCGCGACGCCACATCAACCTGCCCGGCGTCAAGGTCAACCTGCCTCCGATGACCGAGAAGGACCTCAAGGACATCGCCTTGGGCGCGGAGTTGGACGTCGATTATTTCGCCCTCAGCTTCTGCCGCGAGCCGTCCGATGTCGTGGCCATGCGGGCCGAACTCAAGCGCCTCGGCAGCGACGCCCACATCATCGCCAAGATTGAGGACCAGCACGCGGTCAAGTTCGTCCGGGAAATCATCGCCGAAGCCGACGCCGTGATGGTGGCGCGCGGCGATCTCGGCATCGAATGCCCGATGGAGGAACTCCCGATCATCCAGCGCCGCATCGTCAAGACCTGCCTCAAGACCGGCACGCCGGTCATCGTGGCTACGCACATGCTCGAATCCATGATCACCAACCCGCTGCCCACGCGGGCGGAGATCACCGACGTCGCCAACGCGGTTTACGAGCAGACTGACGCGATCATGCTCAGCGGCGAAACCAGCGTTGGAAAATACCCGGTGGCCTGCGTGCAGACCTTCGACCGCGTGGCCCGCCGCATCGAGCGCAGCGGCGGCGCGGGGTTCGCCCGCGAGGCCGCCATCGACGGACCCCGGCAGAAGACCGTGGCCGCCGCGGTCAACCTCGCCAACAGCTTCCCCCAGGCGAAGATCCTCGTCTTCACGCACGCCGGCAACATGGCCCGCTTCGTCTCGCAGCGCCGTCCGCAGCACGCGGTCATCCACGCCTTCTGCCCGGATGAGCGGGTCTGCCGCCGCCTCGCCCTGCTCAATGGCGTGCACGCGCACCGCCTGGGATTCCAGCCTGAGCCGGACAAGAACGTCTTCGTCGCGGAGACCGCGCTCCTACTCAAGGGCCTAGCCGAGCCCGGCGACCATCTCGTGGTGGTCACCGACATCCTCGATGGGGACCGGCGCCACGAGTCGGTCCAACTGCGCATCATTCCCTGAAAAGCTGACGGGCCCGCCGGCGACCGGCGGACCCGTTTTGCCACCAAACCCGGGCCCGTGCGCCTACACGGCGGCAGGCTGGGCTTCGGGAAAGTTGATCTGCTCCCGCTTGCGCAGCGCCTTGCGCATCTTGAGCAGGGCGATGTTCTGAAGCTGGCGGATGCGCTCGCGGGTCACGCCGAACTTCACGCCGACCTCCTCGAGCGTCCGCTCGCGGCCGCCCTCGAGGCCGAAGCGGAAGGCGATGATTTTGCGCTCACGCGAGTCCAGCGCAGCGAGCAGGTCCTCGACCTCGCCACGCAGGTCTTTGTCTCGCAGGACGGCGAAGGGATTCTCCGCCTTCTCGTCGCTGACGAGGTCGCCGAACGGCGTGTCATCGTCCGCGCTGATGCGGGCGTCGAGCGAGGCCGGGCGCACCGCCACGTTCTTTAGGTGCGTGACCTTGGCGAGCGGCAGGCCCAACTCCTCGGCGAGTTCCTCGTCCGCCGGCTCGCGACCGAGTTCCTCGGTCATGCGCGCGGCCACGCGGCGGAT
>CAZSUJ010000146.1:0-4707 GCA_964609925.1 uncultured Chthoniobacter sp.
CAAATCTGAAACTCTTGCCGACCCGCTTATGCGCCACACTTTGTCCGTCCTTGTTGAAAACCGCTTCGGCGTGCTGACCCGCGTGGCCGGCATGTTCAGCGGGCGCGGCTTCAACATCGACACCCTCAACGTCGCCCCCACCCTCGACCCGTCCATGTCGCGCATGACCATCGTGGTCCGCGGCGACGACAAGATCCTCGAGCAGGTCACCAAGCAGACCGAGAAGCTCGTCGACGTGATCAAGGTCGACGACTTCCGCGACGACGAGTTCGTGGACCGCGAGCTCGTGCTGATGCGCGTCAACGTGACGCCGCAGACGCGTGCCGAGGTCCTGCAGATCTGCGATGTCTTCCGCGCCAAGATCGTCGACGTGCGGCTCGACAAGCTCGTCATCGAGATCACCGGCAACGAGGGCAAGGTGACGAAATTCATCTCCCTCATGCAGCACTTCGGCATCGCCGAGATCACCCGCACCGGCAAGGTCGCCCTCTCCCGCACCGCCGACACCGAATAGTTTTTCCCATGCCAGCAAAAATCCACACAGACAAGGACGCCGACCTCAAGCAGCTCAAGGGCAAGACGGTGGCCGTCATCGGCTTCGGCTCGCAGGGCCACGCCCACGCCCTCAACCTCAAGGACAGCGGCGTCAAGGTCGTCATCGGCCTCTACCCCGGCAGCAAGAGCCGCGACGTGGCCAAGAAAAAGGGCTTCAAGGTCCTCGACACCGCCGAGGCGGTGAAGGCGGCTGACGTCATCTTCGTCGCCGTGCCCGACACCAAGATCGCGGCGGTTTACGAGAAGGACATCGCCCCGCACCTCAAGAAGGGCAAGACACTCCTCTTCAGCCACGGTTTCGCCATCCATTTCAAGACGGTCAAGCCGCCAAAAGATATCGATGTCATTATGGTCGCCCCCAAGGGTCCGGGCCACATCGTCCGCCGCCAGTTCACCGAGGGCAAAGGCGTCCCCAGCCTCATCGCCGTCTACCAGAACCCGAGCAAGCAGGCCAAGAAGACCGCGCTCGCTTGGGCCAAGGGCATCGGCGGCACCCGTGCCGGCGTCATCGAAACCACCTTCAAGGAAGAGACCGAGACCGACCTGTTCGGCGAGCAGACCGTCCTGTGCGGCGGAGCTTCCGCGCTCGTGCAGGCTGGCTACGAAGTTCTCGTCGAGGCCGGTTACCAGCCCGAGATGGCTTACTTCGAGTGTCTCCACGAGTTGAAGCTCATCGTGGACCTCATGAACGAGGCCGGCATCGCGGGCATGCGCTTCAGCATTTCCGACACCGCCAAGTGGGGTGATGTCGCCGTCGGCCCGAAGATCATCGACGCCAGCGTGAAGAAGCGCATGAAGGGCGCCCTCAAGGACATCCAGACGGGCAAGTTCGCCCGCGAGTGGATCGCCGAGGACAAGAAAGGCCGCAAGAAATACAAGGCCCTCCTCGCCGCAGGCGAGAAGCACGGCATCGAAAAGACCGGAGCCCGCCTCCGTGGCTTGATGCCGTGGATCGGCAAGCGTAACCTCAAAGGTGCGCAGGCCTCCTATTCGGCCTAGAAGAATTTCCCCCTCCCCGGGCCCCGCGGCGCCTCGTGCGACGCGGGGCTTCTTCTTTTTCGGGGCCGCCTTGCCCCGCGGACTCGACAATCGTCCTGAACCTCTGGCACATGCGGGGGATGAACGGAGCCGAAACCATCGCTCGCGCGGTTCGCGAGGCCGGCGCCGACCATGTTTTCATGTTCGTGGGCGGCCTGGTTGACCCTTTTCTGCCGGTGCTTTCCGGCGAGTGCGGGTTGCAGCCGGTGCTGGCCGCCAACGAGGCCGGGGCCGCCTACGCGGCGGATGGCTACGCGCGGGCCAGCGGGAAGTTCGGCGCCGCGCTGATGATCGGCGGCCCGGGAATTTTCAACGCCGCCGGCGCGATCGGGGCCGCAAGCTCCGACGGGGTCCCGTTGCTTGTGATCAGCGGCGAGGCGTCCACCGGCGTCGAGGGACGCGGGTATTTCCAGGATGCGTCGCCGCTGGGGGCGGATGACCTGCGGATGTTCGACGCGCTCACGGGATTTTCCCATCAGGTGCCCACAGCCGTGGCGCTTCCGCAGTTCTTGCGCGACGCTTTCCGCACCATGCTGGGGGATGCGCGGCGACCGGTCCACTTGGCCGTTCCCTTGGATGTGCAGAACGCGGAGATCCCCGGTTGGCACGAGGGCTGGCTTCCCTCCACCGCACAGCCCCGTGTGCTGGACGAGGCGGCCTTTGCTTCGTGGCTCGAGATCGCGGCCTCGTGCACGAACATCGCCATCCTCGCGGGCTGGGGCACCGTGGAATCCGGCGCGTGGGACGAACTTCGCGCGGTCGCCGAGCGTTTCGACATTCCGGTGGCTTCGACCTACCGCGCGAAAGGCGTGTTGCCGGAGGACCATCCACTTTCGCTCGGAGTGTTCGGCTACGCCGGCAACCCGCCTGCCGAGCAGTGCCTCACCAGCCCGGACCTCGACATCCTTCTCGTGGTCGGCTCCTCGCTCAACCAGCGGGACACGCTCGGATGGAGTGCGCACCTCAAGCCGCGCCGCGGTCTCGCCCAGGTGGATGTGAGGCCGGAGATGCTCGGACGCAACTTTCCAGCCGACCATCCCGTGGCCGGCGACGTCCGGACGGCGCTCCGCCGCTTGCTCGCCGATGAAAGCGTCGCCGCCCGCCTTGAGGCGACACGCGGGGCCCGGCGGGCTTGGAACGCCGGATTTCTCACGGGGACGCGCTACTACGCCGCCGTGACTCGGGACTCCGACGCCGAGCCCATGCACCCGGCACGCGTCTGCCGCGCGCTGCGGGAGTCGCTGCCGCGGGACGCCGCGTTGCTCGTGGATTCCGGGGCGCACCGAGCGTTTGCCGGACACCACTTTCCCGTGCTCGAGCCGCGGAGGTTTTTTTCCGCCACGGGTCTCGGCCCGATGGGCTGGGCGCTGGGTGCCGCGGCGGGCGTGGCCTCGGCCCTGCCGGGCACGCCGGTGGCTGTGGTCACGGGCGACGGCTGCATGCTGCAGAACGGCCTCGAGCTGGCCACCGCCGCGCGCTATGGCCTGCCGATCCTTTTCGTGGTCATCAACAACGCCGCGCTCGGCAACGTTTACCTGCGGGCCCGAAAAATGGGGCCCGGCCCGGAGGAGTTCACGGTCCTGCGTCCCAATGACTGGGCGGCCTTCGCGCGATCGCTGGGCGTCCGCGGCGTCACCGTGCGTTCGCCCGGCGATCTTGGTCCCGCTTTCGCCGACTTCCTCCGTGGCGGCGGCCCCATGCTCGTCGACGCGGTTTGCGGACGCGATTTTGCCACGCCGATCGAGGCTTGGGCGCAGGCGGCCGGCGAGCCGGACATTTTCTCGGAGTAGGCCCATGGCCAAGGTCCGCGACATCGACAACTTCCTCACGCCGGATCTGCGCCAACAGGCCGCGGCCATGAAGGCGGCCCGCGGGCTGCCCACACTCGGGTTCTATGAGGACCTGATGGCGAACCCCGGACTGTTCGAACGCGTGCAGGCGCTCGGCACCTTCCTGCGCTTCGAGGCGACACTCCCTCCGCGGGTCCGCGAGGCGGCCATTCTCGCGGCGGCCGTCGAACAGCGGAGCGCGTTCGAGTGGGAAACACACCAGCACACCGCGCGCCAGGCCGGGCTCGCGGACGAGGAGATTCGGGCGCTCGGTGAGGGTCTCGAATTGCCGGCGGAGTTGGAGGACGTGCGGGATGTGGTGCGTGCGGTTGTGCGGGGTCAGTCCGTGCCTCAGGCGCTTTTCGACCGCGTCGCGTCGCGCCTCTCGGTTCCTTCGGCGGTGGAACTCGTGACGCTCGCGGCGTTCTACCGGATGATGGCCGGGCTCGGCGGGGCGTTCGATTCCGCGCTGCCGGGTTCGGGGGAGCCGCCTTGGCTCGTTCGTCAAGGCGCCTGCGGGCTTCCCCTCGGCCACGAGGCGGGTTAATCGTCCGCTCATGCCTGTCGCATCCGCCGCGCATCCCGTGCGCCTCGCCGACCTCGACCAGTCGAAGAGTCACACGCCGGAGCGTTACCGGGAGAGAATGCGCGAGGGCCACCTGCGGTTGCTGCAGTTGCAGCACGCACTGAAGGACGCGCGCCGCACGCTCATCGTGGTGGTCGAGGGACCGGACGCTGCGGGCAAGGGTGGCGCGATCAAGCGCCTGGTCGAGCGCCTCGATCCGCGGCACCTGCGCGTCTATTCGACGATCAAGCCGACGGCCGAGGAATACGCGCATCATTACCTCTGGCGTTTCTGGAACAAGCTGCCGCCGCGTTCGGAGATGGCGATCTTCGACCGCTCTTGGTATGGCCGCGTGCTGGTCGAACGCATCGAGGGATTCGCCACGGCGGACGAGTGGAAGCGTGCCTACCGCGAGATCAACGAGTTCGAGCGTCTGCTGCACGACGACGGCGCGATCATCGTCAAGCTCTGGCTCCACATCACGAAGCAGGAGCAGATGAAACGATTCAAGAAGCGCCAGGCGGACCCGATGAAGCGCTGGAAGATGTGCGCGGAGGACTGGCGCAACCGCAAGAAGTGGAACTCCTACCTTCGCGCGGCCGAGGACATGTTTGCCAAGACGTCACCGACTTTCGCGCCGTGGCACATCGTGCCCGCGAACTACAAGTGGTATGCGCGGGTCAAGGTCCTCAAGACCGTGTGCGAACGCGTGGCGGCGGA
>CAZSUJ010000147.1:0-4637 GCA_964609925.1 uncultured Chthoniobacter sp.
CTCGGCGTGAACGCCATCCTCCTCATGCCGGTCAACGAATTCGCCGGCAACCACAGCTGGGGCTACAACCCGACCGACCTCTTCGCCATCGAACGCGCCTACGGCGGACCCGACGCGCTCAAGGAATTCGTCAAGGCCGCCCACGAGCGCGGCATGGCGGTGCACATGGATGTCGTCCACAACCACTACGGGCCGGACGACCTCGACCTCTGGCAGTTCGACGGACAAGGCGGGGGCGACACGAAGGCGGGCATCTACTTCTACGAGGACGCGGCGCGAGGCCAGACGCCCTGGGGACCGCGCCCCGACTTCGGGCGCCCCGAGGTCCGCGAGTTCATCTACGACCAGATCCGCATGTGGTTCGACGAATACAAGATCGACGGCCTGCGCTGGGACTCGACCGTGAACATCCGCCGCTACAACGACGGCGCGAACGAGAACCCCGAGGGCGAGCGGGTCATCGACGAGGTCTCCCGCATGATCCGCAAGGAATACCCCGGCAAAATCAGCATCGCCGAGGACTCGACGGGCGACGAACGCTTCGATGGTTCATGGGAATACGATTTCCACCACGCGGGTGACGGCGGACGTTTCGGCGTCGTCCCGCAGTTGCTGCGTCCGGACGGACAGATCGACGTGGCCGACATCGCCTCGCGCGTCTCTTCCCCGCTCGGATTCAGCCGCGTCATTTACTCCGAGAACCACGACGAGACCGGGCGCCTCAACAAGAAGCGGCGTTTCATCGAGGACGCCGACCCGTCCGATCCGCACAGCCTCACCGCCCGCCGCAAGCACGCGCTGGCCGCCGTCCTCACGCTCACCTCGGCCGGCGTTCCGATGGTCTTCATGGGACAGGAACTGCTCGAGGAAAAGGAGTTCCACGACTCGAACCCGATCGACTGGCGGCGCGGCGATCTCTCGTTCCGCTCCTTCCAACTCTACCGCGACCTCGTGCACTTGCGCCGCAACCTCGACGGCCGCGGGGCGGCCCTCGGCGGAACGCGCGTCCGCGTCACCGTGGAGGACAACGACCGTCAATTGCTCGCCTACCGGCGCTACCTGCCCGGACGCCCGCAGGACGACCTCTTCATCGTGATGAACCTCTCGCCGGAGCCGATCAAGGACGTCCCGCTCGTCTTCCCGCGGCAGGGGGACTGGCAGATCGTCGTCAACACCGACGACCCGCGCTACGGCGCCGACTTCACCAATGTCGCCACCCGCGCCATCCACACGGACAGCGGACAAAAGATCCCCGTCACATTGGCGCCGTTCAGCGCACAGATCTTCGGACTGCGCCCCGGCACGGCCGGTGAAAGCAACGAGGCGGAGGAGCGCGCGGCATGGGAGGAAGCCCACGGACCCGTTGCGACGCCGGCCCCGGCTGAGGCAGCTGAGCCGGTGCCTGATCCCACGCCCGAGGAACCACCATCCCCCGCCCTGCGGGACCACGAACCCTCGGTTTACGAGGCGGAACCGCTCACGCCCGCGCCGATCGAGACGGTGGAATGACGCGGACGCGCCAGTCACCGCCTGCCTTGGGCTACTTCGCCGCCCCGGCCGGCTTGAGCAAAACTTCGACAATCGTGGCGGGCTTGCCTCCGCCCGCCACCGCGATGTCATAGACGCCACGCTGGAGGGCATCGCGGAAAACCGGCGCATTGCCCTCGGGCACCCTCGCCACGATCCGCACTGTCACGCCGTCGTTCCAAGAAGACGCGCTGCCTCCCACGCCGGTGGCCAGCCGGACCACACGCTGCACTTCCTTCTCGAAGTCATCCGCCGGGCATTCGATGACCACGGCATCCGATGAAAGGAAATTGGGCACGGGCAGGGCCGTCTCGGCGGCGCGCTCGACCGCAGCGCGCAACTGCTCGACCTGCGCTGGCGAGGGCTCGGCGGCTGACGGCGCCCGCGACATCCACATGGCCCAGCCACCCACCACCGCCAGGGCCACGGGCAGAAGCAGGGCCCCGGCCACGACAATCATCACCGTCGTGCGTTTCTTCTCCGCGTCCTCGTTCATGGCCGTATTCTGCGACAGGATGCACCCTGGCCGCAAATACTCAGGGACAGCGGGTTTGACCACACCCCGCCGCTCGCGGATGATCTGCCCCCCAGCCCATGCGGAACACTCGCAACTTTTGCATCATCGCCCACATCGACCACGGCAAGACCACGCTGTCGGACCGGTTGCTTGAGGCCACTCGGACGATTACCGAGCGCGAGAAGCAGGACCAGCTCCTCGACGCGATGGACCTCGAGCGCGAGCGCGGCATCACGATCAAGATGCACCCCGTCGCCATGCGCTACCAGGCCAAGGACGGGCAGGAATACAAACTCAACCTCCTCGACACGCCAGGCCACGTGGATTTCGCCTACGAGGTCTCGCGCTCACTCGCCGCATGCGAGGGCGCGCTCGTCATCGTGGACGCCGCCCAGGGAGTGGAGGCCCAGACCGTCGCCAACGTCCACCTGGCCAACAAGCAGGGCCTGACCATCGTCCCGGTCATCAACAAGATCGACCTGCCGAATTCCGACATCCCCACCGTCAAACGCCAGCTCGAGGACATCCTCGCCATCCCCGCGGACGAGGCCATCCTCGCCAGCGCCAAGGCCGGGATCGGCATCGAGGACATCCTCGAGGCCGTCATCCACCGCATCCCGCCGCCGAAGCAGTGGGACGACGAGAAGGTTCGCGGCCTCGTCTTCGACTCGACCTTCGACTCGTATCGAGGCGTCGTCACCTACGTCCGCATGATGAGCGGTTCGCTCAAGGCCGGCGACGGCGTGAAGATGATGAGCAACAACCGGCCTTACGAGGTCAAGGAGGTCGGCGTCTTCACCCCGAAGATGGAGGCGCGTCCCACCCTCCAACCGGGCGACACCGGATACGTCATCGCGAACATCAAGACCTCGAGCGAGATCAAGATCGGCGACACCCTCACGGGCACGCGCTTTCCCGCGACCCAGGCCCTCCCGGGTTTCCAAGAGATCCAGCCGATGGTCTTCAGCGGCGTTTACCCGATCAACACGGCCGACTTCGAGCACCTCAAGGCCGCCATGGCCAAGCTGCAGATCAACGATTCCTCGTTCGTCTTCCAAGCCGAGAGCAGCGTCGCCCTCGGCTTCGGGTTCCGGTGCGGATTCCTCGGCCTCCTCCACATGGAGATCATCCTCGAGCGCCTCCGCCGCGAATACGACATGGACATCATCGCGACGTATCCGTCCGTGATCTACGAGGTGCTAAAGACCAACGGCGAGATCCTGCACGTGGACAACCCGGAGTATCTGCCCGACTTCAGCGTCATCGAGGAGATCCGCGAGCCCATCGTGAACTGCTTCATCATGGTGCCGAACGAATACATCTCGCCCCTCATGCAGTTGATCATGGAGAAGCGCGGCACCCTCGACCACACCGAGTCGCTCGACACCCGCCGTGTCATGCTCACCTGCGTTCTCCCGCTCAACGAGATCCTCGTGGACTTCAACGACAAGATAAAGAGCATCACCCGCGGCTACGGCTCGATGGACTACGAGCACGCCGGCACCCGCGCCGACAAGCTGGTGAAGCTCGATCTCCTCGTGAACAGCGAGCCGGTGGACGCCTTCTCGTCCATCGTGCACCGCGACAAGGCCGAGGCACGCGGCCGCCAGCTCGCGGCCAAGCTGAAGGAAGTCATACCCACCCAGCTCTACCAAGTCTCCATCCAGGCGGCCATCGGCGGGAAGATCATCGCCCGCGAAAACGTCAGCGCCATGCGCAAGAACGTGACCGCGAAATGCTACGGCGGCGACATCACCCGCAAGCGCAAGCTCCTCGAGAAGCAGAAAGAGGGCAAGAAGCGCATGAAGAGCATCGGCCGCGTGAACATCCCGCAGGAAGCCTTCATCGAGGTGCTGAAGGCGGGGTGAGACCAGCGGGCGCCCGCGTCAATCCAGCGGATGACGCCAGCGCAAGTCCGGGAAGCGGCTGAAACCCCGGTCGAGGGAAATCCACTCGCACCCCAACTCGATGGCGAGTGCCGCGTGGTAGGCATCGGGAACGAGATTCCCGCGCGCTTCAGCCCGCCGGCACAAACCGGTGAAAACCTCCCAATGGTCGGGGCCGGGCGCAAACAGATGCACCTCGGGACGCGACCGCAGGTCGTCAACGAACGCCAGCGCTTCATTCAGCGGGGTGGGCCTGCGGAAGACTTTAGGGTGAGTCGCGACCCTTAAGAAGCCGCTCAAGACCAATTCGGAGAGACCCACGCCGGACGGGGAAGCCAACTCGGACTCCAACCAGCTCAGCACTTCTCCGTGGTGCTGTGCATCCTCCCGGTGCGCCGCCACGAGGATGTTCACATCCACGAGCCTCATCGCGTCTCCATCGCCTCCAACAGGGAGGCGCCGGACGTCAGATCGACGCCGGGCTGCAAACCGTCGCCGCGGAAAGTCTTGAGAGGCCGACCGGCCTTGCGTCCGCCCTTGTCCCTCGCCCCCAGTGTCAGCCTAAGCGCCTCCTCGACCACTTCACCCACCGACAGGTTGCGCTCCAACGAGGCAGCCTTCGCCTTGCGCAGGAGGGCATCATTGATCGTCAGAGTGGTTCTCATGCATCACAGCATACAGGTTATGCATCATGATGCAATGTTGGG
>CAZSUJ010000148.1:0-4594 GCA_964609925.1 uncultured Chthoniobacter sp.
TCCTTGAGCACGTCGGGGCCGTGGACCGGTGCGACGCCGCGGGCGTAGAAGACCGGGGCGGGGTTGCCCATGCCGCATGGCTCGAGCAGGGCGAGTTCCTCGAGGTGCGAGTGGTCGAGGTCGGCCACGTCCACGCAGGCGTCAAGGCGAAGGCGCGGCACCAGGTCGGCCGTGCGGAGACGCTGGGCCGCCGCGGTGGCGAAACGGTCCCGGAATTCGCCGAACCGGTCGCGGTGCAGGCTGAGGCCGGCCGCCATGTGATGTCCCCCGAACGGCCCCAGGAACTCCGCGCAATCGGCCAGGGTCTCGACGAGTGAAAGCCCCTCGATGCTGCGCCCGCTCCCGTGTCCCTCGCCGTCGGCGTCGAACCCGATGACCAGGGCCGGACGGTGGAAACGCCGGCACAAGCGCGAGGCGACGATGCCGACGACGCCGCTGTGCCAGCCGTCGCCGCCGACCACGATCGCGCAATCGCGGTCCGCGTCGAACACGCCTTCCAGCGCGGCGAGCGCGGCTTCCAGCACCTGCTGCTCGAGTTCCTGCCGCTCGCGGTTGAAGACGTCCAACTCGTGCGCCAGGCGCCGCGCCTCGCCGGCATCCGAGGTGAGGAGCAGGCGCAAGGCCGCCTCGGCGGTGTTGAGGCGGCCGGCGGCGTTGAGGCGGGGGCCGAGGCGGAATCCCACCTCGGCGGTCGTGACCGGCGGAACGACCGAGGCCACGTCCATGAGCGCGCGCAGCCCCGCCCATTGCGTCTGGCTCATGCGGGCCAATCCGTGGCGCGCGATGACGCGGTTCTCGCCGCGCAGGGTGGCGAGGTCACAGATCGTGCCCATGGCGGCGAGGTCGAGGAAGTTGCGCAGGTCGGGCTCGCGGCGTCCGGTGAGTTTCTGCACCCCGTGGCAGAGTTTGAAGGCGAGGGCGGCCGTGCAGAGGTCGGTGTTGCCGCCGAGGGCCTTCGGGTTGACCAGCGCCACGCAGGGGGCCGGGCCGTCCTTCGGCTCGTGGTGGTCGACGATGACAAGATCCACGCCGCGCGCGGCAAGCCACCGGGCTTCCTCGTGCGATGAAGTGCCGCAATCGAGCGCGACGAGCAGCGATGGGTTGTGCGCGGCGAACACGCGGTCGAGGCCATCCCGGCTCAGGCCGTAGCCCTCCGACTCGCGCAGCGGAAGGAAGCACGATGTCTCGAGTCCGCACCCCGCGAGGAACCGGTGCATGATGGCCAGCGAGGTGACGCCGTCCACGTCGTAGTCGCCGTAAAGCACGACCTCCTCGCGCCGTTCGATCGCAAGGACGAGGCGCTCGGCTGCAGCGCGCAGGCCGGGCGTGTCGAGCGGGTCCGGCAGCGAGGCGAGGCGGGGATGGAGGAAGTCCTCGGCCTCACCGGGATCGGTTACATCCCGCGCGGCCAGCAGGCCGGCCAGCAGGCGGGAGATGCCGAGTTCGCGGGCGAGGGTCCGGGTTACGGCCGGGTCGGCCGGCTCGCGCGGCTCCCAGCGGGGAGGCATCATGCGGGTATGCTACGCCCCGGCGCGCCGGCGTGCAATGCGCGGGGATTGCGCCGCTGGCGGACCGCAGCTACCTTCCCGCCCATGGCCAAGGCCTCCGCCAAGAAGCCGTCGCCCCGCGAGTCCGCGGCCGATGAAAAGTCGCCGGACTTCTCCGGCAAGCGTCGTATCCTCGTGACCGGCGGCGCCGGCTTCATCGGAAGCGTCCTCGTCGGCGCCCTCAACCGGCAGCACGGGCAAGACCGCATCGTCGTGGTGGACCAGCTCGGCACGGACTCGAAGTGGCGCAACCTTTCGCCGCTCAAGTTCGAGGATTACGTGGAGGCGGACGATTTCTACGCGCGGCTCGAGGCCAAGGCGGGTGCTTTCGGCGAGTTCACGCATGTCTTCCACCTCGGCGCGTGTTCCTCGACGACGGAGCGCGACGCCTCCTACTTGTGGAAGAACAACTTCCTCTGCACGCGCGATCTCGCGGCTTGGGCGCTGCGCCGGGGGACGCGCTTCGTTTACGCCTCATCGGCCGCGACCTACGGTGACGGTTCGGCGGGGATGGACGACCTCGCGGAGGACATCAGCGCATGGCGCCCCCTGAACGCCTACGGCTGGTCGAAGCAGGTTTTCGACGCGCACGCGCAGCGCGAGGGTTTCCTGCGCCAGGTCGTGGGCTTGAAGTATTTCAACATTTTCGGTCCCAACGAGGAGCACAAGGGCGACATGCGCAGCGTGGTCAGCAAGGCGTGGCGGCAGATCGAGGAGACCGGACAGGTGAGGCTCTTCAAGAGCTACGATCCCCATTACCCCGACGGCGGACAGAAGCGCGATTTCCTCTACGTCAAGGATGCCGTGCGGATGACGCTGCACCTTGCCGCGGCCAAGAAGGCCGGCGGACTCTTCAACATCGGCTCGGGCCACGCACACACGTGGTTGGAACTGGTGCACCCGATCTTTGAAGCGCTGGGACGGGAGCCCCGTATCGAGTTCATCGACATGCCCGAGGCTCTCCGCTCGCAATACCAGTATTTCACGCAGGCTGATGTGACCAAACTCAAGTCCACCGGCTACGCGGGCGGCGTCGCGCCGTTGCGGGAGGCCGTCGTGGACTACGTGAGCAACTATCTTGTCGCTGACAAGCGGTTCGGCGACGGCGCCGGGGACTGAGCGCGGACCCGCGTTCGCGCGGGCCGAATTCTGTCAGTCGTTTGACAACCCCTCGGGGGTTGGCATATTTTCGTTGTTCGCCCCCATGCTCCCCGCCCCACTCCGCCTTCTCCCCCTTCTGATCGCCGCTCCCGCCCTTGCTTGGGCCATGGCGCAAGTGAATGTCGCCGACGACGATGCCAACCAAGGCATGTATAACGGCGGATGGAATCAGGGTTCGGGCGGCGACAACGGCTTTTTCGCCTGGAAGATGGTGTCGAAATCCGATGGCGACGGCAGCTTCGCCGGACATTACCTCGCCCGCGCCGAGGAGAATGCCGTCGTCGGGCCGATCACCAGCAACCGCGCCTTCGCCCTCTTCGCCAACGGCCGCGGCTACGAGGAATCCGTCGCCTTCCGCGGCATCTCGGTCCCGCTTGAGCCGGGTGACAATTTCTCTTTCGACATCCTGCACGGGCAGTTCATTCCGAAGGGCGAGGAGGACGCGACCACGCCATCCGAGGTGGGCGTGGTTTACCGCACCGGCAATGCAAACGCCTCCACCACCGATGCGTCGGCCGGAGCTCGGCTCAAGGTTTTCGCCCGCGAGGGCGTCTCGACCTACCGTTTGAGCGATTCCGAGGCGGAGTTCGACACGGGCGTGCCCATCAGCGACGAGGCCATCGCCCTGACCGTGACCATCCGCGATGCCGACACTTACGACCTCGAGATGATCAGTCTGCGCGACAAATCGAGGAAACTATTCGAGGGTCGCAAGTTCGGCGGTCCCGCTGGTGCCCCGATCCAGAGCCTTGCTTTCTTCAATCGCAACAGCGAGGCGACGGACTTTTTCTTCAACAATTTCCAGTTGAGCCGCAACGCCCCTTAGGGTTTTGCGGTCCAACCTTGTTGGAGCCCCCCATCATGCGTATTCCCGTCCCCCTCGCGGTCCTCATTGTCTCCGCCAGTTCCGTTCTGGCCAACCCCAACGTTTACGTCTCCCGCTTCTGGCACAACCACCAACCGACCTATTGGCCGGAGTGGAACAGCAACGGTTCGCAGACGTCCCGCGTGCAATACGCTTGGGACTCGATCGTCCTGAAGCCGGGCCAGAATTACGGCGGCCTCAGTCCCGCGCAGCATCCGGAGAACAACCTGTCCGACATCTTCGGCCTCGACGACCGTCGCAATGCCTACCAGGCCGGCCCGCGCAATTCTCTGGCCACGTTCAACTCGAGCGGCGGCTTCGCCCTCAGCTATTCCGGCTCGCTCATCGACAACGTCCGCCAGTTGGGCGGCGGCAACTACCTCGGCTACAGCAGCACTTGGGCCAACGGCAACCGCGAGGCCCGCGGCTGGCTCACGCCGTCCGGCTCGACCCGTCTCGATCTCGTCGGCTTCACCTACCACCACTCGCTGGCCCCGCTCCTCCCGAAATCCGTCTTCCGCAAGGAACTCCAGATCTTCAAGCAGGCTTGGTGGAAGGCATGGAACGGCAATGCCAACCTCAGCGACCACTCGAAGGGGTTCTTCCCCACGGAGATGGCCTACTCGCGCCACCTCATCGATGTGCTGGTGGACGAAGGTTACCAGTGGGTCATCGTGCCGAGCCATCACATCAGCCGCACCAGCCCGAGCTACAACGACCGCGCCAATCCCACCGGCTCGTTCAACATCTACAGCAGCCCGCCGAACAAGGCCGACCAGATCGGGCCGCGCTTCGACAACGCCAGCCAATGGTGGTATTCGGAGCCCAACCCCGGCAACGCCGCGTGGAACGTCAGCCCCTACGCTTACCAACTCCACCGCGTCAAATACGTCAACCCCGACACCGGCGCCGAGAAGACCATGGTCGCCGTGCCTTCGGACGACGTCCTGTCCTACCGCTACGGCTACGCCAACGAGGGCATCGGCAAGATCGGCAGCTTCATCTCCCCGCATGCCACCGA
>CAZSUJ010000149.1:0-4532 GCA_964609925.1 uncultured Chthoniobacter sp.
CCGGCGCGGGAGGAGCGGAAGCCCTGGACCGTGTCCCGCCTGAACCGCGAGGTGCGGACCTGCCTGGAGGCGCAGTTCGGCGGAGTGTGGGTGGCGGGCGAGGTCTCGAACCTGCGAAGGCAAGCCTCCGGGCACCTATACTTCAGCCTCAAGGACGAATCCTCGCAGGTCTCCTGTGTGATGTTCCGCAGCGCGGCCGCCGCGGCGGGATCGCTCAAGGACGGCCAACAGGTCGAGGTTCATGGCGACATCGGAGTTTACGAACCGCGGGGGCAATACCAGATCGTGGTCCGACGCGTGCAGATGCGCGGCGCGGGCGGACTCGAGGCGAAACTCCGCGCCGTGCAGGAGAAGCTGCGGGCCGAAGGACTCTTCGACCCGTCGCGCAAGCGCCCGCTGCCCCCGCACCCGGTGCGCGTAGGCGTGGTGACGTCGCCGACGGGCGCGGCCATCCGCGATTTCCTCAACATCCTCCGCCGCCGCGCGCCGCACATCGAAGTCTTCATCGCACCGGTGCGCGTGCAAGGGTCCGGCGCGGCGCGGGAAATCGCGGCGGCACTGGCCGCGTTCTCCAACCCCGAAGACAGCGGTTTCCCCGCCGTGGACCTGGTCGTGGTGACGCGCGGGGGCGGAAGCTTGGAAGATCTTTGGGAATTCAACGAGGAAGCGGTCGCCCGCGCCATCGCCTCGAGCCGGGTTCCGGTCATCTCGGCGGTCGGGCATGAGACCGACGTGACGACGGCTGACCACGCGGCCGACGTGCGGGCGCCGACACCGAGCGCGGCGGCGGAACTGCTCAGCGCGGACCGCGAGGACACGCTGCGGCAGTTGTCGCTGGCGAGGCACCGCTTGCAACGCGAGGCCTCGGTCCGTCTGGAACTTGCGCGGGCGCAGTTCGACCGTCTGGCATCATCCGGCGTCTTCCAACTCCCGATCCGCCGGATCGCCGACCTGCAGCAGCAGACGGACGACCTGTGCGAGCGAGCGGGAGTGGTCGTGCGTTCGCGGCTGGCTCTCGAGCGCGAGGCATCTCGGCGGGCGTGGTCCGTGCTGCGCGCCCACAAACCCTCGGCGAGGCTCACCGCCCTGCGCGAACGGCTGGTTGCCCTCGGTCAACGCGGCGCCTTGGCCGCCGACACGTCGCTGCGCCGCAGGCGCGACCTCGCCGCGCGCCGCACGCACGCCCTCGAACTGCTCGGACCGCGCCAGACGCTGGCGCGAGGCTTCACGCTCACCCTTGATGCGGAAAGGAAACCCCTGCGCCATGCAGACCAGGCGGCCGCACAGGAACGTTTGACCACGGTCTTCTCCGACGGTGAAGTCGTGTCGAAACCCGGATCCTAGGCGGCGTCGAGCCCGAAGCCGGTGTGCACGGCCTTGGCCGCGTCGGCGATGCGGTCTTCGTCGAGGATGACGGCGATCTTGATCTCCGAGGTCGAGATCATCTGGATGTTGAAGCCACCGGCGGCGAGGAGGTCGAAGAGCTTGGCGGCGACGCCGGAATGCGAACGCATGCCGATGCCGACCACGCTGAGCTTGGCCACGCCGGCGGTGCGGGTGACGCCGCGCGCGCCGATTTCCGAGGCCACGGCCTCGAGGACGGGGCCGGCTTTTTCGAGTTCGTCGCGGTTGGTCGTGAACGAGATGTCGGTGCGCCCCTCGTGCGGCGCGGTCTGGACGATGACGTCCACCACGATGCCCGCGGCGGCGAGGGCGTTGAAGATCCGTGCGGCGGTGCCGGTCTTGTCGGGCACGCCCTCGATGGTGACTTTCGCCTGGTTGCGCTCGATGCTGACGCCGCGGATGACGACGTCCTCCATTCCTGGGGATTCTGCTTTCACGATGGTGCCGGGGTTGTGGTTGAAGCTGCTGCGGACCTCGAAGAGGACGTTGAATTTGTTGGCGAACTCGACCGAGCGCGACTGCATGACTTTCGAGCCGGACGAGGCCATCTCGAGCATCTCCTCGTAGCTGATGGTGTCGATCTTGCGGGCGGAAGGGACAACGCGCGGGTCGCAGGTGAAGACGCCGTCCACGTCGGTGTAAATCTCGCACTTGTCGGCCTTGAGCGCCGCGGCCAGCGCGATGGCGGTGAGGTCCGAGCCGCCGCGTCCGAGCGTGGTGATGTCGCCGGCGGCGGTCTGTCCTTGGAATCCGGCGACGATGACGATGGCGCCGCCGTCGAGGTGACCGCGGATCTGGCCCGGGGTGATGTTGAAGATCTTGGCCTTCGTATGGACGCCGTCGGTCACGATGCCGGCCTGCGCGCCGGTGAGCGACACGGCTTGCACGCCCATGCCCTCCAACGCCATGGCGAGGAGGGCGATCGTTGTTTGCTCGCCGGTCGAGAGCAGGACGTCCATCTCGCGCTCGGACGGACGCTCGCAAACCTCGCGGGCCAGCTTGATGAGCGAGTCGGTGACGCCGGACATGGCGGAGACCACGACGACGACCTTGTTGCCGGCGCGCTGCGTTTCGAGCACGCGGCGGGCCACGTTCTTGATGCGGCCGGGGTCGCCGACGGACGTGCCGCCGTATTTCTGGACGATGAGGGCCATGAGATCAACCGACGCCGAGCACCCTCGCCACGGCATCCATGTCGGCCTCCGCCTCCAGCGCCTTGAACCCGTGCACCATCGGCGCCTCGGGATCCTTGAGGCCGTGGCCGGTGACGGTGAGGACGATCTTCGCGCCCTCGGGGAAGCGGTGGAAAGGGCAGGACGCACAGCGGTCGTTGGAAAAACACTTGAGCAAACCGGCGACCGACGCGGCGCTGGCGGGCTCGACGAAAATGCCCTCCTCGGCGGCCAGCCAGCGCTGGGCCTCGAGGATCTGTGCGTCCGTCACGATGTCGATGCAGCCGCCGGAATCGCGGATGGCCGACCGCGCGCCGTCCCAGCTCGCCGGGTGGCCGATGCGGATGGCGGTAGCGATGGTTTCCGGGTTCTCGACGACACGGTCGAGGAAGACGGGGGCCGAGCCCGCGGCTTGGAAGCCGGTCATGCGCGGAAGGCGCGTGGCGCGGCCGAGTTCGCGGTATTCACGGTATCCTTTCCAATACGCGGTGATGTTGCCCGCGTTGCCGACCGGCAAAATGTGGATGTCCGGCGCGTCGCCAAGTTCGTCGATGATTTCGAAGGACGCCGTCTTTTGTCCCTCGATGCGGAACGGATTGATCGAGTTGACGATCTCGAAGCGCCCGTCCGCGCCCAACTCGCGCACGAGCCGCAGGGCGTCGTCGAAATTGCCGCGGATGGAAACGACTTTGGCGCCGTAGATGAAGGCTTGGAGGAGCTTGCCGGCGGCGATTTTTCCTGCGGGCAGGAGAACGGCGCAGGCGAGATCCGCGCGCGCGGCGTAGGCTGCGGCCGCGGCGGACGTGTTGCCGGTCGAGGCGCAGATGACCGCCTTGGCGCCGCGCTCCACGGCCTTCGAGATGGCCATGGTCATGCCCCGGTCCTTGAACGAACCGGTGGGGTTGAGGCCCTCGTATTTCAGATAAACCTCGGCCCCGCGTCCGACGACCGCGCCGAGTTTGGGCGAATGGATGAGCGGCGTGGAACCCTCGTTGAGCGACACCACGGGAGTGGAGTCGGACACCGGCAGGTGCGCGCGGTAGCGGCTGATGACGCCGCGATCATGCAGGGTGTTCACGCCTCCGCCTCCACCCGGTAAAGCGCCGGTTCGTCATGCACGCAGTCGAGCGCGCGGATGTCCGCGAGGGCCGAGAGCATGCGGCCGCGGGGCGCGTCGTGGATCATGAGGACAAGCGAAGCCGACGCGCCCTCCTCCGCCTCGGGTTGGATGACCGACGAAATGCCGATGTCCGCCGCGCCGAGCACTCCGGCAATGCGCGCCAGCACACCGGGGCGGTCGTCCACCCCGAGCCGCAGGTAAAACGGGCTCACGACCTCGTCGGACGGGCGCAGTTTTCCATACAGCCCGTGCGGGATGAAGCCGCACGAACCGCGCGGCGACTGCACGGCAAGCGCCGCATCGGCCAGGTCGCCGATGACGGAACTGGCGGTCGGGTCCTGTCCGGCGCCGCGCCCGTAAAACAGGGCATCGCCGACCACATCGCCGCGCACGGCGATGGCGTTGAAGACGCCGCGGACCGAGGCGAGGATGTTCGCATTCGGCACGAGGGAAGGCTGGACGCTGACCTCGACCGAGCCGTCCGGGCAGGCGTCGATGCAGGCCAGCAGTTTGATCGTGTAGCCGAGCTGGGCGGCGAAGCGCATGTCGGCGGGCGTGATCTTCTCGATGCCCTGCACGAGCACATCCCCCGAGGGAACCCAGAACCCGTAGGCCAGCGAGGCGAGGATGATGGCCTTGTGGCCGGCGTCCCAGCCGTTGACGTCGAGCGTCGGGTCGGCCTCGGCATAACCGGCGGCCTGCGCCTCGCCGAGGGCCGCCGAGAAGCCCATCCCGCTCTCGGCCATGCGGGTGAGGATGTAGTTGCTGGTGCCGTTGATGATCGCACGAACGCGGAGGAAATGGTTCGCCACGAAGGCCTCCCGCACCGACTTGAT
>CAZSUJ010000150.1:0-4501 GCA_964609925.1 uncultured Chthoniobacter sp.
CAACCCGGGCATGGGGTGGACATTGCATTTCTTCTCAAACCTCTTGGAGAACTACGGTTCAAAATTGGAGCCGAGCGATACGCTAGACGACTGGCCCGGCCTGTCGGTGATCTACCTGCGCATTCCCTGGGCGTTCCTCGAACCGAAGGAAGGCGAGTTCAACTGGGCGTTGCTCGACACGCCTGCACAACGCTGGATCGCGAAGGGTAAACGAATCGCCATCCGCGTAACGTGTGCGGAGAGCTGGATGCGCTATGCCACGCCGGAGTGGGTGAAAGACGCCGGTGCGAAGGGCGTTGATTTCCGGATGCCCGCCGGCCCGAACGAGGGCCCGGAACCGGGCGCCTCGCTGTGGGAGCCGGATTACCTCGATCCGGCGTTCCTGCAGAAGCTGGAGAACTTCCTGACGGCGATGGCCCGCCGATACGACGGCAACCCGAATGTCGAGTTCATTGACATCGGCACGTTCGGCCTCTGGGGCGAAGGCCACACGCAGATGAGCAGCAAGCTGTCCGACGAACAGAACTTCGCCGCAGCAAAGCGGCACATTGATCTGCACGTGAGGCTGTTCAAGAAAACGCTGCTGTGCATCAGCGATGACGTGGCGGGCGACACCAACCCGGGACCCGAGTTCCCGATCATGGATTACGCCCGCGCCCGCGGCGTCACAATGCGCGACGACAGTATCCTCGTGCGGCCCCCGCCGGAAGCGTGGCATCACGCCAACATGGCGCAGGCGTTCTGGCCCACCCAGCCGGTGATCCTCGAGCACCAGCACTACGGTCCCTCAAGGGATCACGGCGCGTGGGGTGATGGCTCCTACCTGCTCAAGGCGGTCGAGGCTTACCACGCCAGCTATCTCTCCATCCACTGGTGGCCGCGCGAGCTGCTGAACGAGAACCGCGAACTCGTCGAACGCATCAACCGCCGCCTAGGCTACCGCCTGCAACTCCGCGAGATCAACTGGCCGGCCGAAGTCGCGCTCGGCGAGCCCTTCACGGTCGAAACACACTGGGCCAATGCCGGCGTTGCGCCCTGCTACGGCGGCGGATTCTGGGCCCTGACCCTGAAGGACGAGCAAGGCGGCATCGTCTCGGCAAACGTGGACGAGGATTTCAACATGAAGCATCTCAAACCCGCCGAAGACGGGAGGGCGGAAGCCGTCAAATCCCGCGCGCAGTTCGTTATCGGGCGGGAATTCCCGGACGTGTATGGCACGTTCGCACCAGCGACAAAGCCCGGCAACTACGACGTCTTCGTGTCCGTGGGCGCGCGCGACGGGACGCCAGTCATCGCACTGCCGCTGGAAGGGGACGATGGACAGCACCGCTACAAGCTGGGTCGATTGCGAGTGACCGACCGGAAGTAGCCCCGCAGGGCAACGGTGCTCCTGCTCCCGCGTCGTCATGGCGCAGACTCACGGAGTCACCCCGTCTTTGCTCTGGTTGTTGCTTGCGCTGGTCGGGCGCAATCGTAGATGGTTGATGGCTCGATTGAGAATGCTACCACGTCAGCCCAATCAAAGTGTCATCGATGGATTTCGTTGCCTTCAGCATGTGGTCATCCAGGAGAAACCGACGGGCGTGAGCCAGATTGCCCAGGAGCTTGGGATGGAAACGACCCGCGTTCACCGCTTGCTGCGGACTTTGGCGCACCTTGGCATGGTGATTCAGACCGAAAAGCGCAAATACGGCGTGGGTCCAGGCATTCTGGTCATTGCGGCCCAGTCACTCCACGCGACAGGTTTTGGCGAGCGGGCACTTCCCCACCTTGAGCAGTTGCGCCACTCATTGCGAAAAATGGTGGCTTTCGGGGTTCTGTGGGAGCGTTCTGTCTCCTACCTCTACCATGCCAGCGGACACGAGAGTTGGCATAAGGCACTTGGCGGGCACGAACTGTGGCCCGCCACTCAGTCCGGCGTGGGCATCGCCATGCTCGCGCGCCTTCCGGAAGAGGAGATCGTCAGGCGCTTCCATAGTCACCCAACCCTGCCCTTCGAGTCGGTGAAGGATCTGCTGACTACGCTCGATGCAACCAGACAGCGAGGCTATGCTTTTGTCCCCACCCGGGGTAGCGAGTGGACATTGGCCGTCGCTTTGGAAAACAGCCCGGCCCTCGCTGTCGGAATCTCGGGACAACTGACCGAGTCGCACGTCGGGACCCTGCTGCCGTGCCTGCGCGAGACGGCAGCAGCGATCGATGAGGGACTCTCCCTGTTCAAAGTTCGCTCGAGCGGCGGGCACCGGAGGAGGACGCGGAGGCCCCCGGCGACCAAGCCACAGGGAGAGGTCGGCCCAGAAGTTAAGGACAACGCAGCCGCCGCTTCCGGGTCTCAGAATACCTAAGGTCGGGAGTGGGTGAATCGCGCGTCAGGTTGAGGACGACAGCTTCGGGCCCACTATCCATCCCCCGTTCGTTCATGGGATGTTGGCCCTATTTCTCCCCCACCCAGCCATCGTCGGCTGCGTCAGGTCTCTCGCGTTTGAGCACCCTGACAAGCTCAAGGTAGTCACGGATACCGCCAATCAGGAACCAGACGATGGTGATGAGGGCGACGCACAGGCTGACAACAAGGACGAATTTCCACCAACCCAGCCACTGGGGAACGGAGATGCCGACATTCAGGGCCAGGGTCGTGCCCACCACAAAGGCGAGCAACCAGAAGACCGTCCACCCCATCTGCATGAAGTAGATCGTCTTGTCGCCCCGCGTGAAATGGCGATTGATTCCGAGTCGTCTTTGCCAGACGGGCACCGCCGCATCTTCGATGTCCGTCTGCGGCGCGGCAGCGATGTCCTTCTCATCCGCATACTCGCCGCGATGAAGAAGGCGTTCGAGATTGAAAGGCTTTTTGCTGGTCAGCAGGGAGAGTGTGACGAAAACGATGATGGAAGCGACGTAAGCCGAAAGGGCGATCTGCACACCATTGAGGGGGAATGTCGGCATCCATTGATGGAAGAATGTCATGTGGCTCCAGAACCCTTGGGCCAGCACGGCCACCACGCCAATCGTGGCCCCGGTGGCCATGGCTCCCCATGCTCCAGCGGTCGTGGCCCCGCGCCAGTAAAGTCCGCCGATGATCACCGCCCCGGACCCTCCGAGATAAATGGTGCCCGTCGCGAGCATATACATGAGGACGTAATCCTTCAGCGGAAAGACCATCGACCAAGTGAAGGCGAAGGCCGCCACGCCGAAGACCGACCAGCGCAGGATCCGGATATGCGTTTCCGGCGAGAACGGCTTGCCGTGCAGGGGCATGAGAACGTCCTGCACGAAAATGCTCCCCCAAGAATGCATCTGTGTGTCGTCCGTGGCGATGGCCGCGAAAATCATCGCCGCGGCGAACAGGCCCAGCACGCCAGCCGGGAGCAGGTAGAAGAGCACCGACGGGACCAGCATCTGCGAGCGAGTCTGTTCGTCGGTAATGGCCGCAATGGCCGTGTGAACGACCTCAGCCTCCGCCGCGAAGCTCGGATGGTGGAGAAACACATAGGCGGCGATGGGCACGAAAAGAAACGCCAGATAAAGGACGCTGCCGCGCCACTCCCCGAGGATTCGCGACATGCGGAATTCATGAGGCGACTTTGCCGCCGCGAAGTATCCCTGCGAACCCTGCCATCCGAGGTAGTTGTAGAAAACCTTGAAACCGATGACCGCGAAGAAGAACAGGTTGAAGCTATCCAGAGCCTCTTGGTCAAACGGATTGATCATCGAGCGGTCTGGCGGGGCCATGGTCAACCCGGCGGCCGCCGTGGGCCAATCAAAGCGGAAGACCAGCACCGCCGCCACGGCCAGCAGGGCAACAAACAGCACCTGGCTCTGGATGAAGTCCGTGATCATCACGGTGATGAGTCCTCCCGAGAGCGCCAGCACCATCGCGACCGACAGGAGCACCAGCATGATGGCTGCCCGGGTCGGAAAATCGAACCCCAGAACCGCAAAGGTCTCGGGGAATCCCAGCAGATGGACCAGCATGTTGGCCGTCACCATCGGAAAAATCCCGTAGTTCAGCAGCCCGGACACCATGCACAGCGACCCGGAAAAGATACGGAACCTCCGGCTGTAGCGTCGTTCGAAGAACTCCGCCATGGTCAAGGCCCGCGTCTCCCGATACCGATACGCCACCCACCCGCTCAGAGCGGCCACCGACCCCAACGGGGCTAGGATCATGCCCCACCAGAACGCTCCGAATCCCGCTTCGTAGAACTTTTCGAAATTGGCCACGATGGTGACCACGCCGAACCCCGCCATCCCGTCGGCAAGCGTGAGCAGATACCTTCCCGCACAGCGGTTGGCCGCAAGAAAGTCCGACACGCTCCGGCTCAGACTCTTCGCGTAGATGGCTGCTATGAGCAGGAAAACACACAGGGCCCCAAGGACAATCCAGTCGAGGGTGGCGAAATTCATGATTCCAGCACGGTGTTCACAGCAAGTTTGAAAGCAGAGACTTTGGCTTTCTGCGCCACGGTCATTGTGCTCAGGGTGGCTCTGCCTCGGAGCA
>CAZSUJ010000151.1:0-4469 GCA_964609925.1 uncultured Chthoniobacter sp.
CGAAGGTGCTTTACCATAAATCGCGCCGGTCAGCAGTTGCGTTTGGCTGCGGCCGCGGGCGCTTCCACAATCGCGCCTTCCGCCCCCCTGATGAAGATCCTGCGCCCCGCCAAGCACGTGCTGCTCGCACTCGTTTGCCTGTGGATTGTTTTCTATCTCTGGGCCATGGCCACCGGAGGGGGCCGCGTCGACTCGCTGCCGCCTCCTTCGCCAGGCGTAGCGGCCACCGAGCCTTTGGCCTTTGATCCGGCCGATCCGCCGGTCGTGCAGCGCGAGATTGATTATTCGCAGGGGACGAACGGCACCTGGTGGCCAAAGGGCGAGTCGCCGCTCCTCGCCGACATGGTGGCCGGGGGCGCCCTTCCTCCCGTGGCCGAGCGGACCGGGCCCGAACCGCTTGTGCTCGAGGGCTGCGATGGAATCGGGCGTTACGGAGGATCGTGGATGCGCATCGCACGGTCGTTGAACGACGTGGCGATCATCAGCGACCGCCTCTCGGGCGCGAACCTCGTCCGTTGGTCCCCCATGGGCTACCCGATCCGTCCGCACCTCGCGAAGAGTTGGGAGATGTCGTCCGACGGGCGCGAGTGGACCTTCCACCTGCGGCGCGGCGCGCGCTGGAGCGACGGCCATCCGTTCACCGCCGACGACATCATCTGGTGGTATGAAGATCAGCTCACATTCCTCGGCGGACCACCCGCGTGGATGCAGGTCCGGGGTCTGCCGGGGCGGGTGGAGAAACTGGACGCATACACGGTGCGTTTCGTCTTCCCGGAGCCCTACGGCGCGTTCCTCGAACGGCTTAACATGGCCTCCAACGGCCCGTTTGCCCCGCGCCACTACCTCGAGCAGTTTCATCCGGAAAAGGGCAACCCGGCGCTGATCGCGGCGGCCATGAAGGCGCGCGGGGCCGACTCCGCGCGCTCGCTCTACCTTTCGCTCGGCGACATCCGCAATCCGGAGCATCCGCGGATGTGGCCGTGGGTTTACCGCACCCACCGCGACAGCCCGCCGGAATCGTTTGTGCGCAACCCCTACTTCTGGGCGGTGGACCCGCAGGGGAACCAGCTCCCCTACGTGGACCGCATCGTCTTCGACGTGAAAAGCCCGAAGCTCATCCCGATCGCGGCGGCCGCGGGCGACATCACAATGCAGACGCGCGGACTCACGCAGGAGGATTTCACGCTCCTCATGGAAAACCGCGGGCGCGGCGGTTACGAGGTCTACCGCTGGTATCCCGGTGTCCGCTCAATGTGGCTGCTCGCACCGAACATCAACCGCTTCGTTCCTCCGGGCGATGTCGCGACGGCGGACAAGGCGCGCCTCCTGGCCGAGGTCCGATTCCGCCGCGCGCTTTCGACCGCCATCGACCGTCGCAAGATCATCCAGTCGATCTACCACGGCCTCGGCGAGCCCGCACAATCGGAGCCCGGTCCCGACTCCCCTTACCGCAACCCGCGCCTGCGTGACGCCGCCACCGAGTTCGACCCGGAGGGCGCGTCACGCTTGCTGGACGAACTCGGGCTGACCGAGCGCGACTCGGACGGGATGCGGCGCTTTCCCGGCGGCCCGCGCCTGACATTCCATCTCGATTTCACCGATTTCACCGGCGAGGGCCCGGTCCAGTTCGTGGTCGAGGACTGGGCGCGCGTGGGCATCCGCGCCGTGCAGCGCGAGCGTTCGCGTCCGCTGTTCTACTCGGGCAAGGCGGCCATGCTGCACGACTTCGCGATCTGGACCGGCGAAAGCGAGTTCGTCCCGCTCAACGAGCCGCGGACCTTCGCGCCGGTGGGGATCGAGTCGAACTACGCGATCGGACACGCGATCTGGTATGGCCGGGGCGGACTGCGCGGAGACCCAGATGCCGCGGTCGGGGGAGGCGTCGAGCCCGCGCCCGGGAGTCCGGCACGGCGCGCCATGGAGCTTTACCAGGAGGCCGAGGCCGCACCGACGCCGGAGGCACGGAGGGAATTCATCCGCCAACTCACCGACCTCGCGGCCGGCGAAATTTGGACGATCAGCATATCGACACCGCCGCCCGTGCCGGTCGTGGTCAAGAACGGGTTCCACAACGTCCCCCGCCTCGCCATTTTCGGCAGCGCGTTCGCCACCCCGTCGAACGCCGGCATCGAGACCTTCTTCTTCTCCGAACCGCACGACCCACCGGCCACGGTGGACGAGATCCGGCGCGAGATCGCCACGGTGACCCCGGCCCGCGACAGCGTGGACCCGGCCACGCTGGCCAGCCGCGCCGGGACGACAGCCGGTGACATCCTTTGGGCAACGCTCCTCGGAGCGGGTGCGCTGGGGATCGTCGTGGCCGGGTTGCGTCATCCGTTCATCGGGCGCCGCCTCCTGCTCATGGTTCCCACGCTCGCCGTGATTTCCGCCTGCACGTTCGCCCTGATCCAGATGCCGCCGGGCGACCACATCCAGACGCGGTTGATGGAGCTGCGCGCGGCCGGGGACGCGAACGCCGAGGCGGAGGCGCAGCGGCTCTCCTCGATCTTCCACCTCGATGAACCCGTCTGGAAGCGCTACGTGCGTTGGACCGGCCTGCGGTGGTTCGTCACCTTCGCGCCGCAGGACCGCGGCCTGCTGCAGGGCAACATGGGCCGCTCGATGGAGACCCTGCGTCCGGTCAACGAGATGGTCGGGGATCGCGTGCTGCTCACGTTCTGGGTCTCGCTCGGCACGATCCTCTTCACGTGGGCCGTCGCCCTGCCCGTCGGCATCTACTCGGCGGTGCGTCAATACTCGCCGGGCGACTACATCGTCTCGTTCCTCGGCTTCTTCGGAATGTGCCTGCCGAATTTCCTTCTCGCCATCCTGCTGATGTATTTCAGCGCGGAATACCTCGACCTCAATGTCACGGGTCTTTTCTCGCCGCAATACGCCGCGATGCCGGGATGGACGTGGGGCAAGGTGCTGGACCTGCTGCAACACATCTGGGTGCCGGTCGTCGTCATCGCCCTCGGCGGCACGGCCGGCATGATCCGCGTGATGCGCGGCAACCTGCTCGATGAGCTGGGCAAACCTTACGTCACCACCGCCCGGGCCAAGGGCGTCCCGCCCTTCCGCCTCCTCCTCAAATACCCGGTGCGCCTCGCCTTGAATCCGTTCGTCTCGGGCCTCGGCGGACTCTTTCCGCAACTCGTCTCCGGCGGCGCCATAGTCGCCATTGTCCTGAGCCTGCCCATGGTCGGCCCCCTGCTGCTGCAGGGTCTCCTGAGCGAGGACGTTTACCTCGCCGCCTCCATGCTCATGGTCCTCAGCGTCCTCGGCATCCTCGGGACGCTGGTCAGCGACCTCCTGCTGCTCTGGATCGACCCGCGCATCCGCTTCGAGGGGGAAACAAAATGACCGCCGCCACCGCAACCGTCCCGGCATCCACGCCCTCGCTGGGCCAGTGGCAGTTGATCGGCCGCCGCTTCGCCAAGCACCGCGCGGCCACCGCCTCGCTTTACCTCCTGCTCGCCCTTTACCTCGTCGCCCTCTTCGCCGAGTTCGTCGCGCCGCACAACCCATCGTGGCACAACACGGACATGATCTACGCTCCGCCGCAGCCCCCCGCCTTCAACCTCCGCGACGGCCTGCATGTGCGCGGACTGCAGCGCCACATCGACCCGGTGACGTTGAAGAATTCCTACATCCGCACGGACGAGGTCATCCCTCTCGGCCTGTTCGTGCGCGGCGAACCCTACCGCCTGTGGGGCCTCATCCCGTTCGATCGCCACCTCATCGGGCCCCGCGATGGCAAGGCGGACGCGCCGCCGTTCTACTTCCTCGGCGCGGACAAATACGGCCGCGACATCTTCAGCCGCCTCGTCTTCGGCGCGCGCGTCAGCTTGTCCATCGGCCTCGTGGCCATCGCCGTGACCTTCCTCATCGGCGTATCGGTGGGCGGCGTTTCCGGTTACGTCGGCGGCGGGACGGACAATTTCATCCAGCGCTTCATCGAGGTGGTCAATTCCTTCCCGCAGCTCCCGCTTTGGCTCGCGCTGGCCGCGGTGTTGCCGGCCGACTGGCCACCCATGCAAACCTACTTCGCCATCACGATCCTGCTCAGCCTGCTCGGCTGGACCGGCCTGGCGCGCGTGGTTCGCGGCAAGGTGCTGGCCTTGCGCGAGGAGGACTACGCGGTCGCGGCGCGGCTGCTCGGCGCGGGGCATGGCCGCGTGATCTTCCGCCATCTCCTGCCCGGAGTGACCAGCCACATCATTGTGAGCCTCACCCTCAGCGTGCCCGCCATGATCCTCGGCGAGACGGCGCTCAGTTTCCTCGGACTCGGTCTGCGCCCGCCCGTCGTCAGCTGGGGCGTGATGCTGCAGGACTGCATGAACATGGACGTGGTGGCCAACTACCCGTGGCTGCTTGCCCCCGTCCTCGCCATCATCCTCGCCGTGCTGGCCTTCAACTTCCTCGGCGACGGCCTGCGCGACGCGGCCGACCCCTACGGCGGAAAATGA
>CAZSUJ010000152.1:0-4392 GCA_964609925.1 uncultured Chthoniobacter sp.
GTTCCAGCCGGAGGCGGCGCGCGCGCTGCGAAAGTTCTTCGCGCTGCGGGCCGTCTGCGGATGCCATCTGATCATAGATGGCAATGGCCGCAGGCCAATCCCGTTGAGTTTCCAAGAGGCGGGCGGCCTCGAGGCCGGCTTTGTAGAACCAGAACTGATCGGTCGCGGTGCCGGGCGGGCGCCGCAGCACCTCGCGGTAGGCGGCGAGGGCCTCGTCCGTCTGTCCCTGCCGCGCCAGCGTGGCGGCATGCTTGCAGGCGGCCTGGTCGCGCCAGTCGGGCGGCGCGGTGGTGTCGGTCGAAAGCGCGCGATAGACCTTTGCGGCGTCGCGGAGTTTTTCCGGAAGATCGTTGCCCATGGCCGCGAGCACGTCGCCTTTCTCCATGAGCGCCGCATGGCGGACCTCGGGCGGGGGCTCGCCGGCGAGGATGCGGTCGTAGAGGGTGAGGGCATCCTCGAAGCGCCGGTCGCGGACGAGGAGCGAGGCCTGCTCGAAGCGGGCGCGGTGGCGGAGCGTGCTGGTTCCCTGCGCGATTTCATCGAACCACAGCAGCGCGCGTTCGGTGCCCTCCTTGCTCATGCTCCGCGAGGCCGACTGCGCGGCCAGGAACTTCGCCAGCGTGGCGGCCTCGGGGTCGGGGAGCTGGGCGGCGAGCTCGGTGAAGACCGACTCGGCCGCCGCATGGTCGCCGCCGCGGGAATGGAGTTCGCCGAGCTTGAACGAAACGTCGGAGGCCTCGGGCGCGGCGGGGAACTTGGCGAGGAAGTCCTGGCACGCAGCCAGCAGCTCTTCCCGCGGCTTCTCGCCGGCGCCATCCGCCGCGAAGATCTCCGCCGCGGCCAGCGTGGCGGCGCGCTCGGGTGTGTCGGCCTCCTCGCGCGCGGTGCGGAGGATGCGCTCGGCGGCGGCGGGTTCACCGCGGGAGAGGCGCCATTCGGCCAAGGCGAGCTTGGACAGGAAAGCGTATTCGACCGAGGGTGCGCGGCGGGCCAGGGCGGCGAGGCCGTCGATCTTCCCCTCTCGCGCCTCGGCGGTGGCCAGCAGGAACGACCAGCGGACGAGTCCCGGGTCGGCGGGATCGGCCCGGCGCAACGCCTCGAATGATTCGCGGGCCAGAGCCGTGTCGCCTGCGGCAAGGGCGGACGTGATGCAGTTGCCGGCCGCGGCGGCGGTTTCGGCCGGTGTTGTGGCGGCGGCCATGGCGGCGGCGAATGCGGCGTGGGCGGCCCGGTGGGAACCGGTAGCGGCGAGGGCGCGTCCGCGGAGGTCGGACAGTCGGTAGCGCGAGACCTGCGACGGCGGGGCGGGAGGCAGGTTGTCGAGGATCTCGATCGCGGCGGAGGTCTGGCCGGACGCGATGCGGGCCTCGGCCAGCAGGAGGCGGGCGCGGATGGCGTCAGACGGCTTGAGCGACTCGTCGGTGACGAGGTTGGCGAGGAGTTCGGCGGCCGCCTCGGGGCGCTTCCTTTCGAGTTCGAGCGCGGCCAGTTGCAGACGGGCTTCGCGGGCGCGCGGGGTTCCTTCCTCCGCCGCCCATGTCCCGAGGTCGGTGGCCGGGTCGGCCCCGAGCTTCTTCTCGAGCGCGACCCACTGCTCCATCGTCTCGCGCATGAGGCCGGCGTCCGGCGACTCGCCGAGGACCTGCCGCAGGGAGTCGCGCGCGCGGTTGTCAACGCCGAGCGCGAGGAGTGCGCGGGCCTGGCCTAGTCGGGCGTTGTCACGCACCGGGGCGGGGAGCTTGGCGGTGGCGAGGACGCTGTTGAAGAGTTCCACTGCCTCGGACGGGCGGTTCTGGGCGAGCCGGATGCGGCCGAGGATGGTGTCGAGTTCCGCGGGAGGCAGCAGTGACTCCGCGCGCGCCTGCGCGATGAGCTTCTCGGCGTCGTCGAGCTGTCCGGTTTCCAAGCGCAGGTCGAGGAGGAGGCGGGCCGCGTCGGCGTGGCCAATGGGCAGTTCGCGGGTGTCCGCCATGAGCGCGCGCGCCTTCTCGGTCTCTCCGCGGGTGAGGAGGATGCGGGCGAGGAGGATGCGGGCGAGGGTGTCGCCCTTGGCTTGCGGTTCCACGATGGCCGCAGCGGCATCAAGGTCGCCCTGCGCAGCGAGGGCCGCGGCCCGGATCAGCATTCCCTCGTCCGAGGGACGGCCGCCGTATTCGTCGAGCGTTTTGATGGCGTCGCCCGGACGGCCCGCGTCGAGTTGGGCGCGGGCGAGCAGGAGGGTGGCCTCGGTTTTCAGCGGGCCGGAGGAGTTGCGCGCGAGTTCCTGGAGCGGCGCGATGGCGGCCTGGGGAAAACCTTCGCGGATGACGCCGGCCGCCTTCTCCAACTGGGGATTGGCCGCCGGCGCGAGGGAGGCGAGGCAAAGCAGGCAGATGATGGAGCGAGCGAGCGTCATTTGCCGAGGATGGGGGCGAGGTAGCGGCCCGTGTGGCTGGCGGGCACCGCAGCGACGGCTTCGGGAGTTCCCTCGGCCACGACCAGGCCGCCGTGTTCGCCGCCTTCGGGGCCGAGGTCGATGACCCAGTCCGCGCACTTAATCACGTCCATGTTGTGCTCGATCACGATGAGGGTGTTGCCGCTGTCACGCAACTTGAGGAGCACCTGAAGAAGGGTGTCCACGTCGGAAACGTGCAATCCGGTGGTCGGTTCGTCCAGCACGTAGAGGGTCTTCGATCCGCCCCGCTTCGAGAGTTCGGTCGAGAGCTTGATGCGCTGGGCCTCGCCGCCCGAGAGCGTGCTGGCGGCCTGCCCGAGCGTGATGTAACCGAGGCCGACCTCCTGCATGGTGGCGAGCCGGTCGGCGACGGAGGGCACGGCGCGGAAAAATCCGAGGGCCTCGTCCACGGTCATGGCGAGGATGTCGGCGATGTTCTTGCCCTTGTAGGTGATCTCGAGCGTTTCGCGGTTGTAACGGCTGCCGCCGCAGGCCTCGCAGGTGACGAAGACGTCGGCGAGGAAGTGCATCTCGACCTTGAGCTGGCCGTCGCCCTCGCAGTGCTCGCAGCGTCCGCCCTTGACGTTGAAACTGAATCGGCTGGATTTGTATCCCCGCACGCGCGCAGCCGGGACCTGGGCGAAGAGTTCGCGGATCGGCCCGAAAGCGCCGGTGTAGGTCGCAGGGTTCGAGCGGGGTGTGCGACCGATAGGAGACTGGTCCACCACGACGAGGCGGTGGACTTGGCCCGCGCCGAGGATGGCGCGGTGGGCGCCGGGTTGCTCCTTGGCGCGGTAGAGGTCGCGGGCGAGGGCGGCGCGGAGGATGTCGTTGACGAGCGTGGACTTGCCGCTACCCGAGATGCCGGTGACGCAGATGAGGCAGCCGAGGGGGAAGTGGACGTCCACGTTGCGGAGGTTGTTCTCGGACGCGCCGATGACGCTGAGCCAGCCGTCCGAAGGACCCGCGACGAAGGCGCGGGGCGTGAGCGGGTGGTTGCGCCGCGTGGGGACGCGGATGCGCATGTCGCCGGCGAGGTAGCGCCCGGTGAGCGACTGCGGCGACGCGGCGATGTCATCGAGGGTGCCCTGAGCGACGATGCGGCCTCCCCGCGGCCCGGCGCCGGGGCCGATGTCGATGATGTGGTCGGCGGCCGCGATGGTGTCGTGGTCGTGTTCGACGACGAGGACCGAGTTACCGAGGTCGCGCAGGCGCTTGAGGGTGGCGATGAGGCGCTCGTTGTCGCGCTGGTGCAGGCCGATGCTCGGCTCGTCGAGGACGTAGAGGACGCCGGCGAGCCCGCTGCCGATCTGGGTGGCGAGGCGGATGCGCTGGGCCTCGCCGCCGGAGAGCGTGCCGCTTTCGCGGTTAAGCGAGAGGTAGCCGAGGCCGACCTCCTCGAGGAACGCGAGGCGGCGGGCGATCTCCCCGATGACTTCGGAGGCGATGGCCTCGTCATTGCCTTCAAGGTGGAGGCGGCCGATGACCGCGGCGGCGCGGCTGATGGTGAGGTCGCAGAGCTGGCGGACGTTGAACTCGGTGCCGTCGCGCGTGGCGAGGGTGACGGCGAGGATCTCGGGCCGCAGTCGCGCGCCCTGGCAACGAGCGCAGCGGCGGCGGTTCATGAGGGCCTTGAGGCGTTGGCGGAGCGACTCGCCCTTGGCGCGGGCCAGGAGGTGCTCGAGCTGGGCGAGCAGTCCCTCGAACGGCTTGCGCAACGTCTGCCGCGACGGCCCGCTGCCGAAGCGCATCTCGAGCGCCCGGTCGCCGGAGCCGTGCAGGAGGAGATCGCGGAAGCTGTCCGGCAGCTTGCCCAAAGGAACATCGGTGGCCACGCCGGCGTCGGAGGCCAGCGCCGCGGTCAGGGCGCTGTAGTAGGCGAGCATTTTGGGCGTGCCCTTGCGCCAAGCGACGATGGCGCCCTCGTCGAGCGACTTCTCGGGATCGAGGACGAGTTC
>CAZSUJ010000153.1:0-4381 GCA_964609925.1 uncultured Chthoniobacter sp.
ATTCTCATCCCCGCAGGCGCGTGGCACCAGATCACGGCCACAAGCGACGTCCGTTTCCTCTGCTGCTGCGCGCCGCCTTACGACCACGCGGACACGTATTTCGAGTGAGGCGCGGGCTCACTGTCCGCGCGGAACCTCGACGACACGCCACTCGGTGCCGTGGAGGCCGACGCTGACCCAGCGCAACTCGTCCTTGCCGATGAACGCGCGTCCGCGTGACTTGGGCAGGATGTGCTTCATCGCGCGGTCGAGTTGCGGCGGGATGTCAGCCTGCTTTGTCGGCCAGAGGACGCGTCCGTCGGAGGCTTGGATTACGACGGTGGTGGATGCGGTGGCTGGCGCGCCGACGAGCGGGCGGAGGAGGTCGGCGGGCTTGAACGTGGCGCTGATCGCGCCGCTGAAGGTGCGTCCGCCGGGCAGCGCGCGTTCTACATCCACCGCTTCGAATCCCTCGACCATGCGGAACTGGCCGCTCATGACGGGTTTGCGCGTCTGCATGAGTCGCTGGACCTGCGGCTGACCGGCGATGCTGCGCCCCTCGCTCTTGCGGAACTTCGCCGGTTCGATGAGCGCAAGGCGGCCCTGCGCATCCACCAGGGCGGTGTTGGTGACCCACGGAAGCGAGCCGGCTAGGCGTTTGAGCACGGCCCGGACGGCGGGTGCGTCGCTCGCGCCGGTCGCCGCGACCTCCTTGGCGGCGGAACCCATGGCGGTGTCGAGGGCGTCGAGTTGGGTCTGAATCTTCTGCGCCGGCTCCAGCGGGTCGGCGAGAGCGGTGGCGCAAGCGAGCAGGAGGCAGGTAAGAACCAGTCGGGTTTTCATGGAGAAAAACTTGCGCCGGCTTGCCCCGATGACAAGTCCGGGCCTACTCGCGCAGCCGCGAGTCGAGCACGAGGGTGACCGGGCCGTCGTTGACGAGTTCGACTTCCATCATCGCGCCGAACGCTCCCGTGGCAACCGGTGTGCCGGCCAGCGAGGAAAGGAGCCGGACGAATTCCTCGTAAAGCGGAACCGCCGCGGGCGGAGCGGCCGCCCGGTGCCATGATGGGCGCGTCCCCTTGCGCGTGCTGGCCAGCAGGGTGAACTGGCTGACCACGAGGATCCCTGCGCGTGCTTCGAGGACGGACTGGTTCATGTCCCCGGCAGCGTCGGCGAGGATACGCTGCCTCACGATCTTCGCAGCCAGCCACTCGGCGTCCTCGGGCGTGTCGTCGGCGGCCACGGCGACGAGCACGAGCAGGCCGCGGCCGATCTGCCCGGTGGTGGCGCCGTCCGCGCGGACGGACGCGCGGCTGACGCGTTGGACGACGGCGCGCATGTGGTCGAAGAGCGTGCCCTCCCTTCGCGCGGCAGGACAAGCAGGATCGCTGCTTGCGGCGGCCGCACGGCGCGCGGAAAATACGCGTCATGCCGGTGCTCACAATTGATGACGTGGCCCGCGGGGCGCGTTCCTTTTCGTGGGAGGCCCCGGATGGTTCTCGGTTTCCCGCGCTGGCGTGGGAACCGGAGTGCTCGCAACCGCGGGTGAACGTGCTTTGCATCCACGGACTCGGCGGTGCCGCGGTGGATTTCGGCCCGGTCGGACGCGTGCTGGCTGACGCCGGTTGCGATGTGCGAGCGCTCAACCTGCGCGGACAGGGCAATGATCCCGACCCGTCCCGCCGCGGACACCTGCTCGACCGGGCCGCATGGCGCGGCGATCTCGAAGCCTTCGCCGGGACGTTTCCCGTGCGGGCGCCGCTTTGCGTGATCGGAGAGAGCATGGGCGCGCTGGTCGCGGTGGATGCCACGGCGGCAGGCGCCCTCCGTCCGGAACGCCTGGTCCTTTCGGTCCCGGTGCCGGAGACGCGGGCGCCGGTGCCGCGTTGGATTGTGTCGCTCCTGCGCAACGCGGCCGCGGTCTGCCCGAGGCTGCGGCTGTCGGCTCTACGCTTCGTCCACGGAAGCTCGGCGCTGCCGCGGCTCACGTGGGACGACGACTACATGGCCTACCTGCAGACGATCCCGCACCGCGTGGGCGGGTTCACCGTCGAGTTCCTGTCGCGGTTCGACACGTTGATGGAATCGTGCCGCTGCTGTGCCGGGCGCATCGAGGTGCCCACGCTGATGCTGGCCGCCGGGCGCGACATTTTCATCAAGCCGGAGCAAAGCCAGCGGTTCTTCGAGCAACTGGGACCGAGGGAGAAGCGTCTCCATCTTTACCCGGAGAGCCATCACCTGCTGTGGCACGACCGTGACCGTGATGACGTGCTCGAGCGCATCCGCGGATGGGTGCTCGGGGAGGATGCATGAAGGCCGAGGCCGCCCGCATCGCGCAAAGCCCGTCGCCGCACCGCGAGTGGCGGTCCTGGGGACCATTCGTCTCCTCGCGCCAGTGGGGCACGGTGCGCGAGGACTACAGTGCCGACGGCGACGCGTGGAACTACTTCCCGCACGAGCACGCGCGCAGCCGCGCCTACCGCTGGGGTGAGGACGGAATCTTCGGGCTCTGCGACCGCGAGCAGCGGATGTGCTTCGCTCCGTCGTTCTGGAACGGCAAGGACGCGATCCTCAAAGAACGCTTCTTCGGTCTGAGCGGGCCGCAGGGCAACCACGGCGAGGACGTGAAGGAAGCGTATTGGTATCTCGAGGCGACGCCCACGGCTTCGTGGTTGCGCGCGCTTTACCGATACCCGCAGGCGGCGTTTCCCTACGACCAACTGACCGCCGGCAATGCAAGCCGGTCGCGGCACGAGCCGGAATTCGAACTCGAAGACACGGGCGTGTTCGCGGAAGGCCGTTTCTTCGACATCGAGGTCGCCTGCGCGAAGCAAGGACCTTGCGACCTGCTTGTGCGCATCACGGCGGTCAATCGCGGTCCCGACGCCGCGCCGCTCTGGATCCTGCCCACGCTGTGGTTCCGCAACCGCTGGACGTGGGACCCCGCGCGTCCGAAAGCCGCGCGGCTGGTCGCGGCCGACGGCGCGCTTTTCGCGGCGTGGGAGGAAGAGTTGGGCGAGTGGGTGCTGGAGGGGCCGGAGGCGGATGAGTTGCTCTTCACCGAGAACGAAACCAACAACGAGTTGCTCTTCGGCAGCCCGAACGTCGGGCCATTCACGAAGGACGCCTTTCACCGCCATCTTGTCGCGGGCGAGCCCGGTGCGGTGAACCCAGATCGCGTCGGGACGAAGGCGGCCGCTGTCTACCGCCGGGAACTGCCTCCGGGCGGCTCATGGACGCTGCGTCTGCGACTTCGCCGCGCGGGGGGGCAGGCGTGGACCGAAGCGGATTTCGACCGCATCGTGGCGCAGCGCGAGGCGGAATGCGCGGAGTTCCATGCCGAGTTGGCCGCGCCCGCGCTCGACGACGAGGCCCGGACCATCCAGCGGCAGGCGCTCGCCGGTCTCGAGTGGAACATGCAGTTCTACCACTACGACGTGCGGCGTTGGCTCGAAGGCGACCCGGCCTTCCCGCCGCCGCAGCGCACCAACCCGCGGAACCGTCAGTGGCAGCATTTCGTTGCGCACGACGTGCTTTCCATGCCCGACGACTGGGAATACCCGTGGTTCGCCTGCTGGGACCTCGCGTTCCACACCATACCGTTCTCGCTTTCCGACCCCGCGGTGGCCAAGCACCAGCTCAAGCTGCTGCTCAAGGAGTGGTATATGCACCCGAACGGCCGCCTGCCGGCCTACGAGTGGAACTTCGGCGATCCGAACCCGCCGATCTACGCGTGGGCGGCGCTGCGGACTTATTTCGCGGACGCGCGCCGCACGGGGCAGCCCGACCGGCTTTTCCTCGAGCACGTCTTCCACGCGATGCTCATCAACTTCACGTGGTGGGCCAACGGCGCCGCGCCAGACGACGAGATGGAGGTCTTCGGGGGCGGTTTCCTCGGCCTCGACAATGCGAGCCCGTTCAACCGCAGCGAGCCCCCGCCCGAAGGCGGTTACCTCGTGCAGAGCGACGGCACGAGTTGGATGGCCATGTTCTCGCTCAACATGCTCCTCATCGCGCTCGAGTTGGCGCGCGAGAACATCGCCTACCAGCCGCTGGCGGGTAAGTTCCTCATGCACTTCCTCTACATCGCCTCCACGCTCGACCTGACAGGTTGCGACAGCGCGGACCTGTGGGACGAGGAGGAGGGGTTCTTTTACGACCGCCTGCACCTGCCCGACGGTCGCCGCATCCCGATCAAGCTGCGCTCGATCACCGGCCTCATCCCCCTCTTCGCGGTCGAGACCGTGCCGGCCGACCTCGCCGCGCTCGGGCAGCCGCTGGTCAACCGCTGGAACTGGTTCCTCAACCGCCGTCCCGACATGGGCAGCCTCGCCGAGCGCTGGCGAAGGCCGAACGCCGCGGGCACGCACCTTTTCTCCGTCCTCGACCGCCACCGCCTCGA
>CAZSUJ010000154.1:0-4198 GCA_964609925.1 uncultured Chthoniobacter sp.
GTTCGCCGTTGCTGTTGATGAGCACGCCGCCGGAGATGTTCTGCGGCGCCCAGTAAACCTGGGCCAGTTGCGCCGAGGTGAGGCCGCCCGGGCCGAAGAGGATGCGGCCGGCATCACCGGGGTCGCGCGTCACGCCCTGCCAGTTGCTGATGGTGAGCACCGCATTGGTCGCCCAGGCGATGGCCGAGCTGTTGGCGAAAGTCAGGGTATGGGCGCCGGTGAACGAGCCGAGATCGATGGTCGAGCTGGCGGTGAGCGTCAGGGTGCCGAGCGTGTCGCTGTAGCCTGCGGTGTCCGTGCCGACGCGGAAGGTTCCCCCGTTGAGGATGAGCGAGGTGCTGTTGCCGATCTGGTTGTCAGCCCCGAGGGCGAGCGTGGCACCGCTGTCGACTTGGATTGATGTGGTGTTCGCCAGCGACTGTCCGCTCGTGTTGCTCAGGACCAGGGTCCCGGCGGTCACGCGCGTCGTGCCATCGTAGGTGTTGCTTCCGGTGAGGGTCAGCGTTCCCGGGCCGAGCTTGACGAGATTGAGGTTGTTGGTGGTGTCGGTGATCGTGCCCGCGAAGGTCGAGTTCGAGGTGCTGTTGACGCGGAAGTCCACGGCTCTCGCGCCTTCGTTGATCACCGTGCCGGAACCCGAGAGCGGGCCGATGGTCTGCTGGCTGAGGTTCGTGTTGCCGCGGAAGCTGAAGGTGGCGCCGCCGGCGACGAAGACGGGAGAGTTGGTGCCGATGCCGTTGAAGAACCCGGCATTGATGACCTGGAAGGTGCCTTCGAGGATGTCGAGCGGGCCGGTGCGCAGTGTCTGCTCGGCGATGGCGATGTTGTCGAACTCGAAGCTGGGCGACGGTGCGGTGGCCACGATGCTGTAAACGGGCCGGTCGCTGTTGATGTTCGCGTAAACGGTGCCGTTGGTGCCTTGATCGCCATTGGGGCTGTTGAGGACGTCCCCACCCGTCACCCGGAAGAGCACGCCGTTGGTCGCGTCGCGGAAGGTGAGCGAGTTGTTCGTCCCGCCATCCACCGACCCCCAGAGGATGCCGAAATACTCAAGCGGTTGGCTCAGGGTGAAGGTGATCGTGCCGTTCGTGCTCGATCCGGTGGCGAGGTAGGGCGTGATGTCCACGCCGTTGGGTTGCACGGAACCGTTGGTGCCGAATCCGGCGCCGTTCTCGCCGGACAGGAACGGGGCCGCCCACTGGCCGGGGTTGTTCCCGGTGCGGACGCCGGCATCGCCGGTGAAGGTGACGTTCATGCTGTTGGAGGTGCCGAAGCTGTTGGTCACCGTCACGGTGGTGTTCGTGGTCCCGACCGCGAGCTGGTCGAAGTTGAAGAACGACGCGATGCCCAGTCCGGCGTTGGCCACGCCGCCGATGGCCGCGGCGACGTTCCAATTCGTCAGCTGCCCGGTCTGGAACGTGCCGGTGCCGGTTTTGGTCAGTTTCCCGGAGCCGAGCATGATGCCTTCGTAGGTGAGCGTGGTCCCCGAGACGACCTCGACGGTGCCGCCATTCGTCCCGATGTTGAGCGTCCGGGTGGACGGCGTGATGGCCATGGTGTTGGTCGAGCGCAGCACGCCGCCGTCGATCGAGATGGCGCCGGTCCCGAGGTTGTTGCTGGAGCCGACCTCGAGTTTTCCGCCGAGGATGCTCAGGAGGCCGCTCGAGCTGTTGCTGCCGCTGATCGTGAGCGTGCCGGATCCGGTCTTGGTGAGATTGCCCGCGCCGAGCGCGATCGGACCGGAGAGCGTGGTGTTGCCCGAACCATCCACGGTGAGGCTCCGGTTCGACGAGGTGACACTGCCGGATATGGTCAGGCGCCCCGCGTCGGTCTGGATCTCGCTGTTGGTGGCGAGCGTGGTCGGGCCGGTCCATGTGTTGCTGCCCGAGAGGTTGCGCAGGGCGCCGTTGTTTCCGATGCCCGTGCCGGAGAGGGCGAGGGCTTCGTTGGTCACCGAGATGTTTCCTTGCAGCTCGAGGGCGGCGCCGCTGGCCACGGTCGTCCCGCTGTTCGTTGCGCCCAGGGCGCGGCTGTTCTGGATGTTGAGCACACCCGCGTTCACCGCCGTGCTTCCGGTGTAGGAATTGGAAGCGCTGAGGACGAGTGAGCCCGCCCCGTTCTTCGTGATGCCACCGGACCCGAGCCCCACGCTGCCGGATACGGTGGTGTCGCCGGCTCCGTCCACCGTGAGGGTGGAGGGCGTGGAATTCGTCACGGTGCCGGAAATGATGAGGCGTCCCGCGTCGCTCTGGACCTCGGCGGCGGCCGCCAGAGTTGTCGTGCCGGTCCACGTGTTGGTGCCCGAGATGTTGCGCAGCGCGCCATTGCCGCCGACGCCCGTGCCCGAGATCGTGAGGGCTTCGCCGGTGACGGTGATGTTGTTCTGCACTTCAAGAGCCGCACCGCTGGCCACGGTCGTGCCGCCGGCGGTGGTGCCCAGCGCGGTGTTGTTCTGGATGTTGAGCACGCCGGTGCTGACGGTCGTTGTGCCCGTGTAGGTGTTGGCCCCGCCGAGAACGAGGACTCCCGCGCCACCCTTGGTCAGGCCCACAGCCCCGGAGACTGCGGTCGCAACGGTCAGGTCCGCGGCTGCCGCGGTGGAATCACCGACGGTGAAGGTCCTGGTGGCCCCGCCGAGGGCGAGCGTGCCGGTGCCGCTGATGGTGGCGCCGTTTGGGTTGTTGGCGGCGTCATAAGTGACCGTGTCGCCTAGGGTGAGCACGCCGCCGGTGCCGATTGTCACTTGTGCGGTTGTGCCGGCCGCGCCGCCGCCGAGGTTGAGCGCTCCGATCGTGTCCGTGCGCGTGTTCACGTCGAGGGTGCCGGCGAAGACATTGACCGTGGTGCCGGGCAGAACGTTATTGGCCCCGAGGGAAAGTGTGCCGCCACTGGGGCCGCCGGAAGTGCCGATGCTGGTCGTGCCCGAGTAGGTGTTGGCGCCGGAGAGCGTCCACGTTCCGGGGCCTGTCTTGACGACGCTCCCGGCGTCGGAGATCACCCCGGAGATCGTGCTGTTGGCATTGGATCCACCCAGTGTAAGGGTGAAGGTGTTCAGATCCACGGGGGCTGTCACGACAATGGCCCCGCTGTTGGCTGCGAAAGACGCGCCGGCTCCCAAGGCAAGGTTGAAGCCCGCACCCGGGTTGAACGTCTGGGTGCTCGACGAGTTGTTGACGATCCCCGAGGAACCCAAGCTCAGGGTGTCGCCTGCGCCTCCGCTGAAAGTCCAGGCACCTGTTCCGGCGCCAAAGACCAAGCCGCTGATGCTGCGGTCGGCTGTGACATCGGGGTTGGCCGTTACGGTGGTGTTGGTGAATGCTCCGACGTTTGCCGTCAGGCTGTTGGTCGGCGCCGTCAGACCAACCCAGTTCGTCCCGGTCGAGAACTGTGTGCCGGTGTTTCTCCAGAAAATCGTCGTCTGTGCGCGGACGGAAACCAGACTGATCGCGAGAGCGGCGATGGTCAGCAGGACGCGTGGCCAGTCTGGCCAAAACCCGAAGCGTCTGTGCACAGACGAGCGGTTCCTGCCTTTTTTGAGATGACGGTGCATGGGCAGGAAACTGCGCAATTTGGCGAGGCATTAGCGAATGTCAACCTGAGACTTGCATCTGGATGTGCGCCGCCAATCTCCAAGCCCCGAGATAGGGCAGGATCGTGCGATCGCTTCGACCGGCTGGCGGGCAGCTCAGGAACGCCTGAACTGGGCAAACAGGCGTTTGCGTTCGCGCCAGACAACGACCGCGAGCAACGCGGCGGCTGCGGCGTAAACGCGCGGCTCGGGGATGGGAACGAGTTCGCCGCCGGGATTGAGGATGAGTCCGCCGGAGATGTTCTGCGGCGCCCAGTAGATCTGGGCGAGCTGCGCGGAGGTCAGGCCGCCCACGCCGAAGAAGATGCGGCCGGCGTCGCCGGGGTCCTGCGTCACGCCCTGCCAGTTGCTGATGGTGAGCACGGCGTTGGTCGCCCAAGTGATGGCCGAGCTGTTGGCGAACGTGATCGAGTGCAGGCCGGTGAAGGTGCCGAGGTCGATGGTCGAGTTGGCGTTGAGGGTCAGGGTGCCGAGCGTGTCGCTGTAGCCGGCGGTGGCCGTGCCGACGAGGAACGTTCCGCCATTGAGGATCAGGCCGGTGCTGTTGCCGATCTGGTTGTCGGCCCCGAGGGCGAGGGTCGCGCCGCTGTCCACTTGGATGCTGGTTGT
>CAZSUJ010000155.1:0-4166 GCA_964609925.1 uncultured Chthoniobacter sp.
TGCGCGACTACGAGACGGCCGAGATCGCCATCCGCGCCGCCCTCACCGGCCACCTTGTCTTCAGCACGCTGCACACGAACGACGCCGTGGGTGGCATCACGCGCCTGCTCGACATGAACGTCGAGCCGTTCCTCGTGGCCAGCGCCGTCCGCGCCTTCATCGCCCAGCGCCTCGTCCGCCGCCTCTGCCCGGCCTGCAAGGCGCCTGCCCGCCCCGGCGATTATTCGCCCGCCTACCTGCGCAGCATCGGGTTCCCGCCCGAGAACGAGGGTTCGATCATGCGCGCCATCGGGTGCGAGAACTGCCGCCAGTCGGGCTACGAGGGACGCCTCGCCATCATGGAAATCTGCATGGTCACCCCGCGGCTGCAGGAGATGATCACGCAGCGCAAGACCGCCGCCGAACTCCGTCCGGCCGCCGAGCGCGAGGGCATGCGCCCCCTGCGCAAATACGGCTTCGACAAGGTCGCCGCCGGCGCGACGACCATCGAGGAAGTCATGCGCGTTACGACAGCCGACCTCAACGCGCTCGACGAGTAGCCCCGCGCGCCATGCCACTCTTCGTCTATCAGGCCCTGCAGTCCGGCGCGGGCAAAACCTCGGGCGAAATCGAGGCCTCGAGTCGGCAGGACGCCTTCTCCCAGCTCCGCGCGCGCGGGCTCCAGCCGTTCTCGCTCGCGGTCAAGGGCGCGAGCGAGGAGAAGGCCGGGCCATCCGGCGATGCGGGCGGCCACCTTCTCAACCGCCAGCAGGTGCTCCTTTTCACCGAGGAGCTGTGCGAACTGCTTGAGGCCGGGCTCAAGCTCGACCGCGCCTTGCAGGTCATCGAGCAGCGCCAGGACAAATCCGCGCTGCGCGGCGTCGCGGCCAGCGCCCGTCAGTCGTTGCGCGAGGGCGCCACGTTCTCCGCCGCGCTCAAGAAGGCCAGCCCCAGCTTCTCCGAGCTCTACTGCAACATGGTCAAGGCGGGCGAGGCCAGCGGCACCGTGGCCAAGATCCTCAAGCGCCAGGTCGAGTTCCTCACCATGATGGGCGACCTCCAGCGCCGCGTGACCAGCGCGCTCATCTACCCGTCGGTCATCTTCACCGCCGGCATCGCCCTGCTCATCATCTTCATGACTTTCCTGCTCCCGCAGCTCACCACGCTGCTGGGCAAGACGGGCAAGACCCTGCCGTTCGCCACGCGCATGCTCATCGGTGCCAGCGAGTTCTTCGGCGCGTGGTGGTGGCTCATCCTCATCGTCCTCGTCGCCTCGTTCCTGAGCTTCCGCCACTTCACCAGCCGCGGCCCCGGCCGCGCGTGGTGGGACCGCGCCCAACTCGACCTGCCGATCTTCGGCCCGCTCCTGCGCATGCGCTTCTATGCGCAGTTCACCCAGACCCTCTCGACGCTGCTCAACAATGACGTGTCGCTCATGCAGTCGATGCAGCTCATCCGCAACGCCACCCCGAACACCTTCCTCCAGGATCTCCTCCAGCGCATCGCCGGGCACGTGCAGGACGGCATGCAACTCTCCCGCGCCATCGCCCGCGTGCAGTTCTTCCCGCCCACCATGATCGACATCATCCAGGTCGGCGAAACCACCGGCGACCTCGGCTCGGCCCTCGAGCGCAGCGCGAAGAACTACGACAAGCAACTCTCCGTCGTCATCGAGCGCGTCACCGCCCTCATCCAGCCCGCCGTCATCCTCATGGTCGCCCTCTTCGTCGGCCTCGTCGCCTACTCGATGATCACCGGCATCCTCACCACCGTCTCCGGGCTGCCCAAGCGATGACCGCCCGCACTTGCAGCGCGGAGACCCCGGCCTAAGTTGGGTCCGCCCATGCGCGTCTGGCTCAAAGCCGCCCTCATCCTCGCCGCCGTCTGGCTCGTCGCGGGTGCCGTCATTTTCTTCTCCCGCTCGGCCCGTCCGACCGCGGACTCCATCGTGCGCTACACCGAGGCCAATAGCTTGGAGGGACTGTCGCCGGACCGCCGGGCCGCGCTGATCGCGGACGTGGCCGACCGGCTCAACCGCCTCGATTTCGAGGAGCGGCAGGAACTCCGCCGCCGGCAGTGGGACCGCGAGTTCTTCCGCGCGCTCAACCCCGACGAACGCCGCGCCTTCCTCGAGGCCACGCTGCCCGAGGGCTTCCGCCAGCTCATGCTCGGCCTCAACAAGATGGACCCGGAGCAGCGCCGCAAGATCGTGAAGCGCGCGCTCGACGACTTGGAGGAAGACGGCGCGGGCGTCCCGCAGAGGATCAGCGACGCGGATGCCAAGCGCGTGGTCGAGGAGGGAATCGGCGCGTTCTACGAGGATGCCAGCGCCGAGGTGAAACTCGACTTCGCCCCGGTCATCGAGCAACTGCAGCGCAGGGTGCAGGGCCTCCGGTGATGTCCCGCCACCCGCGCCGCGCGTCCGCGTTCACCCTCACCGAGGTGATGGTGGCCGTGGGGATCATCGCCGTGCTCACCGCGATCGCGTGGCCCGCCCTCTCGCTCGCCGTGGCCAAGTCGCATTCGACCCGCTGCATCGCCAACCTCCGCGGCCTCGGCGTGGCCCTCAACCTCTACCTCGCCGACCACCAAGGCGTCATGCCCGCCCTCGCCGCCGCCCGCGCGTCCGTCACGGAGGACGTCCCGGTCATCGACACCGTCCTCGCGCCCTACGCCGGGAACCCCGGGGTCTTCCGCTGCCCCGCCGATGACCGCCTCGCCGCCGAGACCGGCAGCAGCTATTTCTACAACAGCGCCCTCGGCGGACAGCGTGTCTCCAACCTCAACTTCCTCGGGCTGGTGGACGATGCCTCGCGCATCCCCGTGCTGGTGGACAAGGAGGGCTGGCACCGCGTGAACCCCACCCGCGTGAACCACCTCTTCGCCGACGGCCACAGCAGCAACGAACTCCGGCTCTTCTCCGAATGACCCCGCCCGCCATCCGCGTCGAACACCTGCGGAAATCCTTCGCCGGACGCCCCGCCGTGCACGACCTCAGCTTCGAGGTGCGGCCCGGGGAAATCTTCGGGCTGCTCGGACACAACGGCGCCGGCAAGAGCACCACGTTCGGCATGCTGCTCGGCATGGTGGAACCGGACGCCGGGGATGCCTTCGTGGGCGGCCGCTCCGTGCGCGGCGAACGGGCGGCGGCGCTGGCCAAGGTCGGCGCCATTTTCGAGACCCCGTGCTTCTACGACTACCTCTCCGGCTGGGACAACCTCACCTTCCTCGTCTCCCTGAGCGGCGCGAAGCCCGTCACCGCCGATCTCCAACGCGTTGTGGCGCGGGTCGGACTGCAGGACCGCATCCGCGACAAGGTGCGCACCTACAGCCACGGCATGCGCCAGCGGCTCGGCCTCGCCCAGGCCCTCCTGCCCGGACCCGAGGTTCTCCTGCTCGACGAACCGACCGACGGACTCGATCCGCAGGGCATCCACGAGATGCGCACGATGATCCGCGACCTGCGCACCGATGCGGGCCTCACCGTGCTTCTCTCCTCGCACCTGCTCGCCGAGGTGGAACAGCTCTGCGACCGCGTGGCCATCCTGCACGAGGGGCGTCTGGTCTTCTGCGGCGAATGGCGACGGGAAACCTCGCTCTGGCGCATCAGCGGCGACCCCGAGCCGTCCCTGCGGTCCGTGTTGGAACGGAGCGGTCTCGCGTCCGTGGGCGACCATTGGGAAGCGCCCGAGGGCTTTGATCCCGGCGAGACGGTGGCAGCCCTCGTCGCCGCGGGTATCCGCGTCACCGCGGTGCATCCGATGCAGCGGACGCTGGAGGATTTCTACATGGAGAAAATCCGGCCGTGAGCATCTTCCTCCTGCAACTGTGCGGCGAACTGCGGAAACTTTTCGGCCGCAAACGCACCTACATCGGCTTCGGCGCCTTCCTCGGTGTCGAGATCGCGGTCCTTCTCCTCCTCCGGCTGCCCCGGGTCCAGCAGGGCCTCGAGCGCCTGCTGGAACGCTCGGGCTACGTCGCGGCGGATTACCTCTCCGGCCTCACCCTCGGCCTCATCATCACCCTCTCGACCGTCTTTCTCCTCGGCGCCCTCTACCTCGCCCTCGTGGCCGGCGACGTCGTGGCCAAAGAAATCGAGGAAGGAACCATGCGCATGATGCTCGCCCGGCCCGCCGGACGCGGACGCATCCTCGCGCTCAAGCTCGTCGCCTGCGCGATCTACACCG
>CAZSUJ010000156.1:0-4123 GCA_964609925.1 uncultured Chthoniobacter sp.
TGGCGGGAATCGGACGAAAGGCAAGCCTGCGCCCGCGGGCTCAGGTCCCGTTTTCCTCGAGCAACCCGTCGCGGATGTGGAGCACGCGGTCGCCGCGGGCGGCCAGAGAGGTGTCATGGGTTACCGCGAGCAACGTGGTGCCCTCCTCCCGCGCCAAGCCGAGCAGCAGGTCGATGATTTCGCTGCCGGTGCGGGAGTCGAGGTTGCCGGTCGGTTCGTCAGCGAAGAGCATGCCAGGGCGGTTGACGATGGCGCGGGCGATGGCCACGCGCTGCTGCTCGCCGCCGCTGAGTTCGGATGGCAGGTGCCCGGCGCGGTCGCCGAGTCCCACGCGGCCGAGGAGTTCGGCCGCCCGCGCCGGGTCGGGTCGGCCGCCGATCATGCCGGGCAGGGCGACGTTCTCCAGCGCCGTCAACTCGGGCAGCAGCATGTAGCTCTGGAAAATGAAGCCCATGCGGGTGTTGCGCAGGGTGGCCTGACGCGCGGCGCTGACGCCGTAGAGCGGCTCGCCCTCGAAATCGACCGAGCCCCGGGTGGGGCGTTCCAACCCGGCCAGCGTGTAGAGCAGGGTGCTTTTGCCGGCGCCGGATGCGCCGCAGAGGAAGACGGTCTCACTGCGCAGGACGGAGAGGTCCACCCCGCGCAGGATCTCGAGCGTGGAGGTGCCGAGGCGGAAGGACTTGCTCAGCCCGCGGGCCTGCAGGTGGATGTCGGCCGGCATTGACGTCGGCTCAGACGGCCGGCGGCGGCGGCGCGGTGTGGCGGATGTCCTCCGCCGAGGTCGCGAAGACAGCGTCCTCGGCGATGTTCGTTGCGTGGTCGCCGATGCGCTCGATGATGCGGGCGACGAAGATCAGGTCGAGGTATTCGCGGATGCGGGCGGTGTCCTCGGTCATGCGGACGGTGAGGTCGTTGATGGCGCGGTGGTGGAGCGCGTCGAGTTCGCGGTCGCGCGCCTTGAGCCCGCGGCCGAGTTCGTCGTCGCGGTCGGCGAAGCTGCGGATGCCGGCGCGGAACATCTCCAGGGCGGCGCGGAACATGGGTTCGAGCCCGGCTGTCTCGGCGAGCTGCGGCGAGTGGTTGAGGTGGCGCGCGCGGCGGGCGATGCCCACGGCCTGGTCGGCCACGCGCTCGAGGTTGCTGCTGACCTTCATGGCCGCGACGACCTCGCGGAGGTCCTTGGCCACCGGCTGGTAGCGCACCATGATCTCGACTCCGTCCTCGTCCACCGTCTTCTCGAGAGAATCGATCTCCGAGTCGTCCGCGATCACGCCGTTGCAGGCGTCCATGTCGCGGCCGAAGAGGCCCTCGCCGGAACGGACGAGTAGGCGGTCGGTGAGGCTCGCCATCATGAGGACTTGGCTGCGGATGGCCTCGAGCGACTCCTCGAAGCGACCGAGGCTGTGGCGGATGTTGTCTTCGGACATGGTGGCGGAAAGCTACGCGCGGGAGGGCGAGGGGCGCAAGCCGCGCGGCTCAGCGGATCGCGGCAAGCAGCCGCGCCGGCAGGTCGGCTGCGGGCACCCGCTCCTGTTCCATCGAGTCACGGTGGCGCAATGTGACAGTTCCGGCTTTTTCTGGTCCGTTCTCCCCGATGGTGTCGAAATCCACCGTGACGCAGAACGGCGTGCCGATCTCGTCCTGCCGCCGGTAGCGCCGCCCGATCGCGCCGGCTTCGTCGTAGAAGACGTTCATGAACGGACGCAGCGACGCGGCGATGGCGCGCGCTTGCTCGACCAGCGCGGGCTTGTTCTTGAGCAGCGGGAAAACGCCGCATTTAACCGGGGCCATGCGCGGGTGGAAGCGGAGCACGGTGCGGGTCTCGCTCGCGCCCTTCTCGTCCGTCACGGTCTCCTCGTCGTAGGCCTCGCAGATCAGCGCCAGCACCGTGCGGTCCACGCCGGCGCTCGGTTCGACCACGTGCGGGACGAATTTCTCCTTCTTCTCGTCGTCGAAATACTCGAGCGGCTTGCCGCTGTGCTCGATGTGCTTCGAGAGGTCGTAGTCCGTGCGGTAGGCCACGCCCTCGAGTTCGCTCACGCCGAAGGGGAACTCGTATTCGAGGTCGTAGGTCTTCTTCGAGTAGAAGGCGCGCTCGCCGTCCGGGATGTCGTGGACTTTGATTTTGGCGCGCGGGATGCCGATGTCCTCGTAGAACCGCAGCCGCTCCTCGAGCCAGTAGTCGGTGAGGGCGAGTCCGTCCTCGGCGCGGCAGAAATACTCGATCTCCATCTGCTCGAACTCGCGCGAGCGGAACGTGTAGTTGCGCGGGTTGATCTCGTTGCGGAACGCCTTGCCGATCTGCGCGATGCCGAAGGGCAGCTTCTTGCGCGAGGTCTCGAGGATGTTCTTGAACTGCACGAACATGGCCTGCGCTGTCTCGGGGCGCAGATAGACCATGTTTTCGTCGCTCTCGATCGGCCCGGCGTAGCTCTTGAGCATGAGGTTGAAGGCCCGCGGCTCGGTCAGGTCGCGCCCGCCGCAAGCCGGGCAATACGGCACGCCGTCCTTCTGCGGCAACTGGTCGGCCCGGTGGCGCGCCTTGCACGTGCGGCAGTCCACCATGGGGTCGCTGAACGTCTCCTCGTGTCCGCTGGCCCGCCAGACCGCGCGGTTCATGATGATGGCGCCGTCCATGCCGACCATGTCCTCGCGCTCGTGCACGTTGCGGCGCCACCAGAAGTCCTTGAGGTTGCGCTTCAGTTCCGCCCCGACCGGCCCGTAGTCCCAGAACCCGTTGAGACCGCCGTAGATTTCCGACGACTGGAAGATGAACCCGCGCCGCTTGCACAAGCTCACGATCTTCTCCATCCGCTGCACATTTGCGTCCTTGCTCGACATGAACCGGTGAAATTAGGCGCTCGCCCCGCCGCCGACACGCCGAAAATGGCCGCCGCCATCCGCTTGCATGGCCAAACGCAAAAGCGAAAGCGCGCAGACGACGCCTTGCGACTGCCGCCGGACACGGGAAAAGTGGGGCAATGCCGGACGTTCCCCCGTTTCGCGACCCCGCCCTGCCGATCGACGTGCGCGTGCGGGATTTGGTCGCAAGGATGACCCTCGACGAAAAGGTGTCGCAGATGATGCACACGGCGCGGGCCGTGCCGCGGCTGGGGATTCCGGCCTACAACTACTGGAACGAGGCGCTCCACGGGGTGGCGCGCAACGGCCGGGCCACCGTGTTCCCGCAGATCATCGGACTGGCTGCGTCGTGGGACGCCAAGCTCGTGCGGCGCGTGGCCTCGGCCATCGCGGACGAGGCGCGGGCCAAGCACCACGAGGCGCTGCGGCGCGCGGGCGAGACGGCGCAATACCAGGGCCTGACCTTCTGGTCGCCCAACATCAACATCTACCGCGATCCGCGCTGGGGACGCGGACAGGAGACGTGGGGCGAAGACCCGGAACTGACGTCCGTGCTCGGCTCGGCCTTCGTGCGCGGCCTGCAGGGCGATGACCCGCGGCATCTCAAGACCGCGGCCTGCGCCAAGCATTTCGCGGTGCACTCGGGTCCGGAAGCGGAGCGGCACACGTTTGATGCGGCGGTGAGCACGCACGATTTGTGGGACACCTACCTGCCGGCGTTCGAGCGGCTGGTGCGGGACGCGAAGGTCGAGTCGGTCATGGGCGCCTACAACCGCCTGCGCGGCGAACCCTGCTGCGCAAGCAAGTTGCTGCTCACGGACATCCTGCGCGGACGCTGGAAGTTCGAGGGACACGTGGTTTCCGACTGCTGGGCGCTCACCGACATCCACAAACACCACCGCGTCACGGCCGATCCGGTGGAGACCGCGGCGCTGGCTTTGCGGCGCGGGTGCGATCTTTCCTGCGGTTGCACGTTCGACCAACTCGGCGAGGCCGTGCAGCGGGGGCTGATCCGCGAAGACGAGATCGACACCGCGCTGGCGCGACACCTGCGCGCGCGGTTCAAGCTGGGGATGTTCGACCCGCCGGAGTCGGTGCGCTGGGCCGCGGTGAAACCGTCCGTGGTGGCCGGCGCGGCCCATGCGCGGCTGGCCCGCGAGGCGGCGCTGAAGTCGTGTGTCCTGCTGCGCAACCGCAACGGCATCCTCCCGCTGCGGCCGGACGTGCGGAGTGTCTTCGTGACCGGACCGCTGGCCGCCTC
>CAZSUJ010000157.1:0-4118 GCA_964609925.1 uncultured Chthoniobacter sp.
TGGCACCTCTTCGGGATCACCAGCCACGCGGAGAAGGAGTTTTCCGAGCAGGAGCGCTACTTCGTGCACGGAGCCACTCCTTCGCTGGATCAGCCCATGATCGAACTTGGCAAGGTGTGCGACAATGGTGTGCGAGCCTGGGCCCCGGCGGTCATCGAGCACGACGCGCGCTATTTCATGTTCTATGGCCCTTCGCCCACGCGCTTCGCCACCTCCGACGAGCTTGGCCACTGGATGGAGAACACCATCTTCTTCCACAATGCTCCGCTCGACGCGGCTCACCGGGACCACTTCGTTCTGAAGGTGTCCGAGAACCGCTGGCTAATGTATGCAACGGGCATCCACCGCCGGCTCGGCGTGATCTCGGTCTTCGAGTCGAGCGACCTCGTGAACTGGGTTTTCCTGCGCTACGCCTTGACCACCCCCGAGTCCCCGCTGCAGCCGCCTTGGGGCGCCACCGAATCGCCGTTCGTGTTGCACCAAGCCGGGCTGTTCTATCTTTTCATGACCTACACCGACTGCTCGCCCGAAAACTACCACGACACGGTGGTCTTTGTTTCCGAGGACCCGACAGACTTCGGGTCTTACTCGGGAGGCGATGCCGGGGAGAAGTTCTGCACGAGGCTTCGTGCGCATGCACCCGAGATCGTGGAGTCCGATGGCCGGATGTTCATCACGACGTGCGGCTGGCTGGGATGGGGTGCGCCGATCGAGGGTGCGGTGGCAATCGCCGCGCTCGAGTGGTCATGAGTGCGCCAGCCGACACCGCGCCCTCGGGAACCGGCGGACTCCCGATCGGTCTCGACCTCTCCCATTTCGCGCGGAGGCCGGCCAGGATGTTCTTCGGCCTCCTCGATGCCACGGTTTGGAACCAGCTGGGCATGGGCGTGCTCTACTTCGTCAAGGCCTCACCGGCTTTGCTGCTGCCGGTCCTCCTCGCCGAATCGATCCGCGTGGTCGGTGCGCCGCTGCCCGGCACCGGCATCCGCCTTGCGTGGATGTATGGGGGCTTTGCCGTCTTGCTCGCGGCCAACATCCCGCTCCACATGCTTTACATCCGGAAGTCCAGCAAACGGCTGCGCACGATGGAACTCCGTCTCCGTGCTGCATTGGTCCGGCGTTTGCAGCAACTCTCCATGGCCTACCACGCCGGACGCGAGTCCGGCCGCCTCCAGAGCAAGGTGCTCCGCGATGTGGACGAGGTCGTTCGTCTCGGTGACACCTATTTCCAGCAAATCATCGGGGCTGTGGTCTCCCTGCTGTTCGCCTTCGCCTACACGCTCGCGCAGGAGCCGCTCATGGCCCTCGGCTATCTGGTGGCGGCCCCGCTGACCGTTGGGATCATGCAGGCCTTCCGCGGCTCGATGCAGCGCCGCAACGACGCCTTCCGACGCGAGGTCGAATCCATGTCCCAGCGCGTCAGCGAGATGATCGGTATGGTTCCCGTGACCCGCGCGCACGGCTTGGAGGAAGTGGAGATGGAAGCCATGAATGTCCGCCTCGAAACCGTCCGGACTACCGGCCGCCGGGTGGACAACGTCAACGCCTTCTTCGCCTCGTCAGCATGGGTTGTCTTCATGTCTGCGGTCACCATCGTCATGGGAGCCGCCGCCTGGTTGGCCCTGAACGGGCAGGTAACGGTGGACAAGATCGCCCTCTACAGCGCCCTTTTCCAGACGGTGGTTTTCTCGCTCGGCAACCTGCTCAACATGATGCCGCAGGTGTCCAAGAGCATCGTTTCGATCCGCTCGATCGGTGAGGTCCTCGAGTGCCCCGACGTCGAGGCCAACGAGGGGCGGCGTCAGGTCCGGGAGGTGCAGGGGCGCATCGAGTTCGACGATGTCACCTTCGCCTACCCGGGCAAGGGTGCGCCTGCGGTGGACCGCTTCAGCCTCGCCATCGAACCCGGTGAGTGTGTCGCGTTCGTGGGTGAGTCGGGTGGCGGCAAGAGCACGCTGATGCAACTCGCCATCGGGTTCCTCCGTCCGCAATCCGGCCGCATTCTTCTCGATGGGACGCCGATGGAGGAAATCGACATGCGCACATGGCGGCGTCACATCGCCGTCGTGCCGCAGCAGACGATTCTCTTCTCGGGCACGTTGCGGGACAATATCACCTACGGCATGGCGGGATACACCGCGGCACAGATCGAGGCCGTGCTCGACGCGGCGCGCCTCCGCGACTTCGTCAGCCAACTGGCCGAGGGCTTGGACACGCCGGTCGGCGAGAACGGCGTGCGCCTCTCGGGCGGGCAGCGCCAGCGCATCGCCATCGCCCGAGCTCTCATCCGCAACCCTCGCGTCATCATCCTCGATGAAGCCACCAGCGCTCTAGACTCCGTATCCGAGCACGCGGTCCAGCAGGCGATCAACGAGTTGGTGCGCAACCGCACCACGCTCATCGTGGCGCACCGCCTGTCGACGATCCGGGACGCCAAGCGCGTTGTCGTCATGGCCGGCGGTCGTGCGGTCGAATCCGGAACCCCTGCGGAACTCGCCGGACGCGATGGCCCGTTCGCGGTCCTGGCCAAGGCGCAGTTCGGCGCGAAGCCGGATCAGTTGTTTTCCTGACTATCGACAGCCCCCTGCTGGTGCTTGCCGGGGGGCAAGGTCACTGCGGGCGGGTGACAGGAGTTGACTTCCGCTCGGCCAGTAGCGCGGCGAGGCGCTGGAGTTCCGCCGGTTGCTCGCCCGCCAGATTGTTCTTCTCTCCGGGGTCTTTGGAGAGATCGAACAGCCCCGGGCGGGCTGGCGCAGAGGGATCTTTCTTGGCGGACTTCCAGCCGTCCGCGAGGGCGAGATCGGGGATGTATTTCCACGCACCGCTGCGGACGGACAGGTGACCGCTGCCGCATTGGAGGATCAGGTCGTTGCGCTTCGGCGCGTCCTTCTCGCCGAGCAGGGTGGGCAGGAGATTGTAGCTGTCCGGCAGGGCGTCCTTCGGAGGATTGATCCCCGCAGCGGCGGTGACAGTGGCAGGCACATCGATCGTGGAGACGAGGTCGTGCGAGACGCCCGCCTTGATCCGGGCGGGCCAGCTCACCACGAACGGAACGCGGGTTCCGCCCTCCCACGAGGTGGACTTGATGCCGCGAAGGACGCCGGTCGGCCTGTGCCCGTTCTCCTCGTTCACATAAGCTCCGTTGTCGCTGCTGTAAACGATGAGGGTGTTCTCCGAGAGGTCGAGGCGATCCAGCGTCTGCAGGATCTGCCCGATGGCATCATCGAGCCCGAGCAGCATATCGGCCCTCTCCGAGATGCCGCTGGCGCCCGCGAAGCGCTTTTGCGGGATCTTCGGTGCGTGCACGTCGTGGGGGGCGAAGTAGAGAAAGAACGGCTTGTCCTTGTTCCGTTCGATGAACTTGAGGGCTTCTCCTGTGTGGGTCTCGGCCATGTCGACGTCACTCCACCAAGCAGCCTTGCCGCCCTTGCCCCAGCCGATGCGTTCGCGCCCGGCAGCCCACGAGGAGAGTCCTTCGCTCTTCGCCTCGTTCTTGTCGTAGGAGACCCGGATGGGGTCGGCGGGATCAAGGCCGATAACGCGATGGTCCCGGACGAACACGGTGGGTATGCGGTCGTTGGTGGCGGGGATGCCGAAGAATTCGTCGAATCCGATCTCGAGCGGGCCCGGCCGCAGTTCGCCGTTGTAGTCGGGTTTGTCCTGTCCGAAACCGAGGTGCCACTTGCCGATGGCTGCGGTGCGGTAGCCGTGCTCGCGAAGCAGGCCCTGCACGGTCGTCATCTCGGTCGGAATGAGGAGAGGGGAGTTGCCGTTGGCGACGCCCTTGTTCACTCCGTTCGCCTCCCGGCGCCACGAGTATTGCCCAGTGAGCAGCGAATAGCGGGTCGGTGTGCAGACGGCGGCGGAGGCGTATCCGTTGTCGAACCGCACGCCGCCGGCGGCAAGGCGGTCGATGTTGGGCGTCTTGATCTTGGTCGCACCGTAGGCCCCCGCATCTCCGGGCCCCACGTCGTCGGCGAGGATCACGATGATGTTCGGCTTCGTCCCTTTGGCTTCCTCGGCGGAGGCGGAAACCTGGGATGCAACCGCGATCAGCAATGAAAGAGACGCTGAAGAGAGGGTGTTGCTTTTCATGAGAGGAGAGACGGAAGTGGGGG
>CAZSUJ010000158.1:0-3768 GCA_964609925.1 uncultured Chthoniobacter sp.
TAGGCGGTGGCCTCGATCGGGCCCTTGCCGTCGATCGGCTCGCCCAGCGTGTTGACCACGCGGCCGAGGAGGTTCTTGCCGACGGGGAGCGAGAGGAGGCGGCCGGTCGTCTTGACCTCGTCGCCTTCCTTGATGGCACCGTAGTTGCCGAGCAGCACGACGCCGACCTCGTTTTCCTCGAGGTTGAGGGCGAGGCCGTAGACGCCGCCGGGGAACTCGACCATCTCGTTGAGCATGACATTGCTCAACCCCTCGACGCGGGCGATGCCGTCGCCGACCTCGCGGACCGTGCCGGTGTTCGTGTGGGCGGCGCCGGCCTGGAGGCCTTTGATCTTTGCTTCGATTTCTTCGACAAGTGTGCTCATGGGCTGTGTTTTTCCAAATCGGTTCTAGCTGGGGAGGGCGGCGAGGCGGGAACGGACACTGCCGTCCCAAACATCGCTGCCGACGCGCACGCGCAGGCCGCCGATCAACTCGGGGCGCACGGCGGTCTCGAAAGTCAGGTCGTCGCCATGCGTGCCCGTGATCTCGGCGCGCACCGCGGCGAGGTCGGCCGGGGCGAGCGGCGAGGCGCTCTCGATCACCGCGTGACGGCGGTCGAGTTCGAGGCGGACAAGGCGGGAGAAGACGTGGAGGATCGCGACGCAGCCGCGCGGCTTCGACGCGGCGATGGCGTCGGTGACGGCGCGGACGCGGGCGGCGTCGAGCCGTCCGCCGGCCATGCAGCTGCGGAAGAGCGAACGGGCGTGCTTGCGGGCCTCGCGGGGGGATCTCATGCGGCGATTTCCTTGATCGTCTCCTCGTTCAGTCGTTTCTGGTCGTCGGCGGTGAGAATCTTGCCGGTGACCTTGGAAGTGGTGGCGGCGACGAGCGAGACCATGGCGGTCTTGACCTCGGCCTCCATTTTGCGGCGGTCCTGCTCGATCGATTCGTGGGCCTTGCGCACGACGCCCTCGGCCTCGGCGATGGCCTCCTGCACGCGGCGCTCGCGGACGGCCTCGGCGCTGGCGCGGGCCTCGTCGATGAGGGACTTCGCCTCGGCGTCCGCCTTGGCAAGAATCTCCGCGTAGCGCTTCTCGGCGTCGGCCAGCTGCTGCTTGACCTTCTCGGCGTTGTCCTGCGCCTCGGCGATGCGGCGGCGGCGCTCGTCGAGCACGTTCACGATGGGTCCGAAGGCGAACTTGGCCAGGAACCAGTAGACGACGATGAAGATGATCGTCTGGGCGATGAACTTGGGCCAGGTGACGCCGAACTGCTCGAAAATCTGGAGAATCGTGTCCATGCGGGTTGGTGCGGGAGGCGGTTGCCGGCGGGGGTTTGCAGCCCCCGCCGGCGGGAGTGAACGTTACTGACCGGCGAACGCGCGGATGAGCGCGTAAATGGCGATGGCTTCCGCCAGAGCCATGCCGAGGATGGCGAGGGTCATGACCTTGCCGAACGCGCCGGGGTTGCGGCCGACGGCCTCGACGGCCTTCGCGCCGACCATGCCGATGCCGATGGCGGCGCCGGCGCCGGCGATGGCGAGGGTGAAGCTTCCGGTGATTCCGCCCGCGGCGGCGGCGGCTTCTGCGATGATGGGTGTGATCATTTGATGTGTGTGTTTGTTGGGTTCACGCCGCCCACGCTCTTGGCATGGTCCCGGCGGGAAATTCTAGTGTGCCTCCTCCTCGTCGTGGGTCGTGGCCAGCGCGATATAGACCGCGCAGAGCAGCGTGAAGACCATGGCCTGCAGGAGGCCGATGAGGAGTTCGAGGAAATAGAACGGAATCGGCAGCAGGACGCTGGAGATGTAGGCGACGAAATCGGGGAAGCCGAGTTTCTTGCCCAGCGTCAACATGGTGACGAGGAGGTTCTCGCCGGCGAAGACGTTGCCGAAGAGACGAAGCGAGAGGGAGACCGGACGGAAGGCGATCGAGACGACCTCGATGAGGCCGACGCCGAAGAAGATCGGGGCGAGGGCGATGGCCATGATGCCCTTGAGTCCGCCCTTCACGCCGAACATGTGCTTGAGGAAGCCGCCCACGCCCATCTCCTGGATGGCCCAGTAGAGCCACAGGACCATGAACACCGCGGCCATGGCGAGGGTCATGTTGAGGTCGGCGGTGGTGGGCCGGAACAGCGGGATGGCCATGTTCTCGGTCGAGATGCTGTGGAAGGCGCCGACCTTGTCCGCGCTTTCGGCGAAGCCGACCGAGCCCACGCCGGGCAGCAGGGCGAACCAGTTCGCCGTGAGGATGAAGAGGAAGAGGGTGGCGAGCAGCGCGAAGACGCGCTTGACCATGTGCGGGCCGACGATTTCCGCCATGGTGTCGTAAAGCGTCTCGAGGATCGCCTCGAACGCGTTCTGCGGGCCGTCCGGCACGAGCTTGATCTCGCGCGTGGCGCGGCGGGCGAAGAAGAAAACGATCGCGACCACGAGGAGCGAGACGAAGATGGAATTGGTGAGCCAATCAACGTCGGCAAGCAGGCGGTCCGCATACAGCGGTATGTCGGCAGCGATGGGCGGGAGCAGGGGCATGGGAGCAAAAAAGCCGCAAGCGCGAACTCGCGGCAGAACGCTCCTTATAAGATAGACTAATGCTTCCGCTCAAGCCGGAAATCGGCAAAAACCGGAAAAAACCGCAGAAAATCGCGAGGGCGCGAGGGCGATTCAATAAAGCTCTACCGGTGAACGCTTTCCGTTCTCAACGCTCTTCTCCCGCGCCCGTTCCTCCCCGAGGACGGCGACCCGCAGGTTCCAGATCTCGGAGTTGATGGCGGTGAACTCCTCAATGGAGAACGCGGTCGGCGCGGCCATCTTCGATTTGAATTCCGCAACACGGGCCAACGAGGCGTCGAGCAAGTGCGGCGGTTGCCTCTCCAGCACGGCCCGCGCGTCGGCCAGAAGATGCACGCGATGGCAGATCATGAGGAGGTCGTTGCCGGCGGCGAGGCCGAGGCCGAGCATGTCGTCGAACGACACCGTGTCGAGGATCGCGCCCATGTCGAGGTCGTCGGTCATGACGAGCCCGCGGAATCCCATCTCGCGGCGCAGGAGGCCGTCGATGATCGCGGGCGAAAGTGAGGCCGGACGCACGTCGGTTTCGAGGCACGCGTAGTGGATGTGCCCGATCATCATGCTGTCCACGCGCGACGCGAAGTGCCGGAACACGGCCAGTTCGTGCGCCTCCATTTCGGCGCGGTCGCGGGCGATCACGGGAAACCCGTGGTGCGGATCCTCGCCGGCCATGGTGTAGCCGGGGAAGTGCTTGCCGCAACTCAGCACGCCTCCGGCGCGCAGGGCGTCGTTGAACACGCCGGCCAGTTCGATGACCTGCGCGGCCGACTTGCCGTAGCAGCGGCCGCGGAGGGAGTTGTCCGCCTCGTCATCGAACGAGATGTCGAGCACGGGGCAGAGGTCGAGGTTGAATCCGAAAAGGCGGAGGAGCGACGCGGTGAGCTCCCCGTGGCGCCGCACGAGGGCGGGGTCGCCCTTGTCGCGGAGTTGCTGTGCGTTTGGAGGCTCCTCGCCGATGAGGCGCAACCGGGAGACGCGACCGCCCTCCTGATCGATCGTAATGACCGGCTCGACCGCCGAGAGGTCGCGCAGATCATCGATGAGCTTCCGGAGCTGCGCGGGCGAGCCGATGTTGCGCCCGAAGAGGATGAACCCGCCGGGCTGCACGCGACGCAGCATGGCCGCGGTCTCCGCATCGAGTTCCTGGCCGGGAACCCCGACGAGAAGAAGCTGTCCGACGTCACTTTGCATGCGCGGTTGAAAACCAGAAC
>CAZSUJ010000159.1:0-3719 GCA_964609925.1 uncultured Chthoniobacter sp.
TCCCGAAGTTCACGGGAATCCCGGTGTTGCTCATGTAATACCGGATGGTCTTCGCTCCGAACTGCCGACCGGTGAGCGCCTGCAGGCCCGTTTGCTCCGTGATGGCCACAGCGAGCGCTTCCGCGTCCTTCTCATCCCGCGGTTCGGCCAGAACGAACGACATCATCTTCCGCTCCGGCCCGACGAAACCGAGCGCTGTCGAGTAGCGGCTGAACATCACGGGAAAGGTCTGGAACGGCGCGGAGGCGTCGCAGACACCCACGATGCGCGCGCGGCGGTCGTTCAACTCGAGCACTTTCCCGAGCTCGATCGGGCCCTCGGGATAGAAGAATCGGTAGCCGGCGAGATCAATGATCACCGCGTCCGGTTGGCGCAGGTCCTCGACCCGGCCCTTCAACATCCGTCGCGGAGCGCCTGCCAGCGAGGCATCGTCCAACCCCATGAGGATGACCGCGCGGAATTCGCCGTCCTCCGCTCGCGCCGTGGCCAACCCCTTGAACAGCCGCACAGCCCACGCGACGCCCGGGACCGCGCGAACACGGTAAAGCGCGGTCTCCGGCAGCGCTTTCACCTCGTCGATGTATTGCATCGACGGGTCCATCACCCAGACCGAGGCATCGGTGACATCCTTGATCTGGCTTGTGGTCCGGCTCATCAAGCCCGCGAAGATCGAACTCTGGTGCGAGATCAGGAAGGCGGCAAAGGCGATCGAGAAGATCAGGCCCAGATACTTGGCCCGATCCTCAACCAGCATCTTCAAAGCGATTTGGTTCATGTGAGTATACGTAAGGTCATGATGTGACTATGCGTCAGAAAGTGGCCAAAAAAACTCAGAGTTCCTCCCACGGCACGGCGAAGTATTTCGAGTTCAGCCGTTTCTCAAGGGCTTCGTAGTCGAAATCCTTGGAGAGCGGCGTCCAGCCGACACCGTCGAGGAATCGGTGGCGGTTCCTCTGGAGTGACGACATGACCCCGCCACTCAAGGAGGGGTGGAAGAATTCCTCGTTTGCCTGCACGAGCATTGCGCCTTTGGACATGGTGAAAAGCCCCATGACGATCTCTTCGGGTTGGATGCGCTGGTCGGTCAGGTCGCCATCCAGGAAACCCTCCCGAACAACCCCCAAGGCCGCTTCAAACGTCTGCAAACCGGTCCGTTGGAGCCTTTTCCTGCGCTCGGGCGAAGTTTTCTCCCAGACCGAGTCCGTGGAGACGAGTTGCATCATCTGGAATGCGCGCGGTTGCCGGGCATTCAGAATCAGGTCCGCCACCCCGATGGCGCAGCACTTCTCCCTCGACCTGCCGGGGTAGAGCGCCGCGTGACGGAAGAGACGGGTGCGGACATCCATCATGCGGATCACCACCCCGAGGAGCAGGTCCTCCTTCGATGCGAAGTGCAGGTAAATGGTGCCCTTCGAATACTCGATCTGCTCGGCCAGTTCATCGAGGTTCAATCCCAGGTATCCTTTGGCCTGCAGAAGATCCCGCGCATGGTCCAAGATCAGCTCCTCGCGGGCTTGGATCTCGCGCTGCTTTCGGGAAACCGTGGTCACGACACCGCAAATACTCGGCGGTTTTTGACTCTGAGTCAATATTGATTCTGGAGGGCAGGTGGCTTGCACGTGCCACGTTGCTTCCCTGGGAAGCCTTGGTGATCTGGGCCGCTCAGTGCGCCGAGGCCTTTTCGGCTCCGAGGCCGGTGTTGGCGCGGACCATCATCTCGGTGAACTTGGCCTCGTCGGGCTTCTCCTTGGACAAGAGCGTTCCCAGCCATGCTCCGAGGAATCCGATCGGAACGCTGGCCAAGGCCGGGTTCTTCAGGGGGAAAAGCGGGTCTTTCATGAAGTCCGGGCTGACGAGGATGAGGACGATGCTGGAGGCGAGGCCGACAGTGAGTCCGCTCACGGCGCCGACCGTGTTGAAGCGCTTCCAGAAAAGCGAGAAGACCATGACCGGGAGGTTCGCGCTGGCCGCTACCGCGAAGGCGAGACCGACGAGGAAAGCCACATTGACGGTCGGGCCGAGAATGATGGCTATGACGATCGAGAGCGCGCCGACCACGAAGGCCGTGATGCGGGCCACGCGCACTTCCTCGCCGGGTTTGTGCTCGCGGCCGTGGTGGATGACGTTGGTGAAGAAGTCGTGGGCGAAGCTGGTGCTCGCGCTGATGGTCAACCCGGCCACCACGGCGAGGATGGTGGCAAAGGCGACGGCGCAGATGAACGCGAAGAACACCTCGCCGCCGAGCACGCGCGCCAGCTCGGGCGCGGCCATGTTCGTCCCCCCGTGGGCCTTGATGTGGTCCGGTCCGAGGATGCTCGCCGCACCGAAGCCGAAGAAGGTCGTCATGATGTAGAACGCGCCGATGATGAGCATGGCCCAGACGACGCTGGCCCGCGCGGTCTTCGCGTCCGGCACGGTGTAGAACCTGATGAGGATGTGCGGCAGGCCCGCCGTGCCGAGGAGGAGGGCCATGCCGAGGGAAATCTGGTCCCACGGATTCGTGAAGATGAGTCCCGGCGTGAGGAAGTTGCGGGTCACCGTCTGCCCGTCCGCCGTGGTCGAACTGACGGCGGTCAGCGAGGTGAAGAACTTGCCGAGGTCGAAGTCGTAACGCTGGAGCACGAGCACGCTGAGGAGGATGCTGCCGGCGATGAGCAGCACGGCCTTGATGATCTGCACCCAAGTCGTGGCGAGCATGCCGCCGAAGACGACGTAAACGACCATGAGGATGCCGACGCCGATGACGGCGATCTCGTAGGAGACGCCCGGGATGAGTTGCTGCACCAGGACGCCCGCGCCCACCATCTGGGCGATCATGTAGAAGATCGAGACGGTGAGGGTGCTGACCGAGGCGGCGGCGCGGACCGGACGCGGCCGCAGGCGGTAGGCCAGGACGTCGGCCATGGTGTATTTGCCCGCGTTGCGCAGGGGTTCGGCCACGATGAAGAGCACTGTGAGGTAGGCCACGAGGAAGCCGACCGAATACATGAAGCCGTCGTAGCCGTTCAGCGCGATCATGCCCGCGATGCCGAGGAAGCTGGCCGCGCTCATGTAGTCGCCCGCGACCGCGAGGCCGTTTTGCCAGCCGGTGATGCGGCGTCCTGCGGCGAAGTAGGCGCTGGCCCCGCTGGACTTGCGCGCGCTGAACCACGTGATGACCAGAGTGGCCGCCACGAAGGCGAGGAACATCCAGAGGGAGGTGTGCGATTGGGGCGCGGCCGCGCCGGCGGCGAGGGGGAGGGCGGGGATCATGTCAGGATTTCGTCCCGCATCCGTGCTTGGCCAGCAGGGCGTGCTCGCGCTTGTCCCAGACCGCCGCGGCCGCCACGTAGATGGCGGCGAGGATCCATGCCATGAAGAACTGCGAGAGGGCGAAGAGGTAGGCGATGTTCACGTCGCCCCACACCTTGCGTTCCATGAACTGCGGGAACCAACCGACGCCGATGGGCAGGAGGAAGTAGTAGACGATGAAGAAGACGGTCGCCGGGATGATGAGCTTCAGCTTCCCGCGCACCAGCGCGCTGAAATCCGGGTCGCGCGCAATGGCCTCCCAGAGGACGGGATCAACGTCCTCCTCGGCGGTGCGTTCGTGGGCGGGCTTCGGGCCCCCGCGTCCGAGCGGGGCGATGTCGGTCTGCGATCCGACCGAGGGAGTGTAGTCGCGGTCTCCGGGGGGGGATGACATGGGGCGGATATCACCAGACCCGCGCCGCCAAGGG
>CAZSUJ010000160.1:0-3660 GCA_964609925.1 uncultured Chthoniobacter sp.
GATGGCGGTGACGGCCTCGTCCTGCCCGATGACCTTCTTGCGCAGTTCGTTCTCCATCGAGAGCAGCTTGCGCGTCTCGTTCTGGTCCATGCGGGCCAGCGGAATGCCGGTCCATTTGGAAATGACATGGAGGATGTCGTCCTCGGACACCACGACCTCCTTCTCCTCGCGGCTGGTGCGCCAGTCGGAGAGGATTTTCTCGAGCTTCTCGCGCGCCTGCTTCTCGCTGTCGCGGAGGGCGGCGGCTTTCTCGAAATCCTGGGCCTTGATCGCGGCTTCCTTCTGCCCGCGGATCTCCTCGATCTCGATCTCGAGGGTCTTCACGTCGGGGGGACGCGTCATGTTCTGGATGCGGGCGCGGGCGCCGGCTTCGTCCATGACGTCGATGGCCTTGTCCGGCAGGAAGCGGCCCGTGAGGTAGCGGTCGGAAAGCTTGGCCGCGGCCTCGAGCGACTCGTCGGTCAGCTTCGCCTTGTGGTGCGCCTCGTATTTCGCGCGGATGCCCTTGAGGATGAGAATGGTGTCCTCGACGCTGGGCGCCTCGACCTTGACCGTCTGGAAGCGGCGCTCGAGGGCGGCGTCCTTCTCGATGTATTTGCGGTATTCGTTGAGCGTGGTGGCGCCGACGCACTGCAACTCGCCGCGCGAGAGGGCGGGCTTGATGATGTTCGAGGCGTCCATCGCCCCCTCGGCCGAACCGGCCCCGACGATGGTGTGGAGCTCGTCGATGAAGAGGATGATGTTCTTGCTCTTGCGGATCTCGTCCATCACCGCCTTGATGCGCTCCTCGAACTGGCCGCGGTATTTCGTGCCGGCGACCATGAGGGCGAGGTCGAGGGTGATGACGCGCTTGTCGCGGAGGAGTTCGGGCACGTTGCCGGCCACGATCTCCTGGGCGAGGCCCTCGGCGATGGCGGTCTTGCCCACACCGGCCTCGCCGATGAGGACGGGGTTGTTCTTGGTGCGGCGGCAGAGGATCTGGATGACGCGCTCGATCTCGCTGCTGCGGCCGATGACGGGATCCATGTTGCCCTTGCGGGCCATCTCGGTGAGGTCGCGGCCGAACGCGCGCAGGGCGGGCGTCTTGACTTCCTTCTTGCCGCCGCCGACCTCGGCCGCCTCCATGTCCTCGTCCTCGGGCGAAAAATTCGGGTTCAACTCGCGGAGGATCTCGTTGCGCGTGCGCTCGATGTCCACGTCGAGGTTCTTCAGCACCTTGGCGGCCACGCCGTCGCCCTCGCGGAGCAGGCCGAGGAGGATGTGCTCGGTGCCCACGTAGGAATGGCCGAGGGCCTTGGCTTCCTTGCCGGCGAGCGCGAGCACCTTCTTCACGCGGGGCGTGTAGGGGATGTTGCCGACCATCTTGGTCTCGGGGCCGGAACCGACCTGCTTCTCGACCTCCATGCGGACGGTCTCGAGGTCGAGGCCCATCTTGGCGAGAACGTTGATGGCCACGCCCTGGCCGAGCTTGATCAACCCGAGCAGGAGATGCTCGGTGCCCACGTAGTTGTGGTTGAAGCGGTCGGCCTCCTTGCGGGCCAAGGCCAGAACCTGCTGCGCTCGCGGTGTGAAGTTGTTCATTTTTCCCTGCTCTTGCCGTTGCCGGGAGGCGCGGGTCCGACCTTCGCGACGTCCGGTTCCGGAATGTGCCTCACTTTTGCACGGACCAAGTCGGCGCGCAAGGTGTCGCGCTCCTCGGGGCTGAGCTTGTCCTGTTTGACCCCGAGTTGCAGGTGGGCCGGCTGGGTGGTCATGAAAAGTTCGTCCACCGCGAGTTGGGCGGATTCGGGAAACAGCCCGAGGTCGGCACCGAGTTTGAAGATGGAAAGGAGGTTGAGCGCCTCCTTCGAGGCGATGGACCGCGCATGCCCGAGGATGCCGTAGGCGCGGCCGATCTGGTCGAGCAGCATGCTGGCGCGCCGCTCGAGGAGCATCTGGCGGGCGTTTTGCTCGTGCTCGATGACCTGCTCGATGACCTTGACCAGGCGCTCGATGATCTCTTCCTCCGCCTCGCCGAGCGTCGTCTGGTTCGAGACCTGGAAGAGGTTGCCCAAGGCCTCGGTGCCCTCGCCGTAGAGGCCGCGGACGGCGAGGCCGATCTTGCCGACCGAGTTGACGATCTGGTTGATCTGCTCGCCCAGGACGAGGCCGGGCAGGTGGACCATGGCCGAGGCGCGGAGTCCGGTGCCAACATTGGTCGGGCAGGCTGTGAGGTAGCCGAGTTCCGGATGGAACGCGTAAGGCAGCCGGTCCTCGAGGAAGAGGTCGGCCTCGTTGTTGATGCGGTAGGCCTCGTGGAGCTGGAGGCCGGGGAGGAGGGACTGCATGCGCAGGTGATCCTCCTCGTTGATCATGATGCTCAGCTGCTGGTCCGGGCTGATGGCCACCGCGCTGCCGGCGCTTTTCGAGGCGTGCTCGCGGCTCACGAGGTGGCGCTCGACCAGGATCTGTTTCTGCAGCGCGCCAAGGTCCTGCAGCGGCGTGGCGAAGCCCCCGTGCATGGCGGGTATCGCGGTGACGTGATCGTTGATCTCGCCGAGGATCTGCAGGCGCTCGGCCTTCTTGGCCCAACCGGGGAAGGGACGATCACGCAGGTTGCGAGCCAGCCGGATGCGGCTGCTGACGACGATTTTCCCGTGCGGACCCTCGCCCTGCAGCCACTGGCCGGGCTTCGCGGTGATGTCCTCGAAGGTCATGACTGGAGCTCGTGCTCGAGTTGCCGGATCTCGTCGCGCAGACGCGCCGCGTCCTCGTATTTCTCGTCGGTCACAGCCTGCTTGAGCTCGCCCTCGAGGTTCTTCACCCGGTCGGCCAGGGCGAAGCGGCGGGACAACCGCGCCGGCATGCGGCCCGTGTGGCGCAGGCCCTTGTGCATGCCCTTGAGCAGGGTGGCCAGGCCGTCGGCAAAAGTGTCGTAGCACGAGCTGCAGCCGAGGCGGCCCGTCTTCTTGAAATCCGCCTGCGTGAACCCGCAGACCGGGCAGCGCTGCGAAGGCTGGCCGCGCTCGATCTGCTGGGCCGCGCCCAGCCCGAGAAGGAGGTCGGCCAGGGCGAAGCCGGTCGGGTCGCTCACCCCCTTCTCCTTCGAGCAGGCCTCGCAGAGATTCACTTTCTGCATCTTCCCCTCGACGATCTGGGTGAGGAAAACGGTGGCCTCGGCCTTCTGGCAGACGTCGCAGAGCATGCTCAACTGATCGGCGTGCCGGTCGTGCGCGTCAACTCGTGGAACCGCTCCGTCAGGTGCCTCGTGACCGGGCCGGGCTTGCCGTCGTGCACGGGGCGGGCATCCAGCTCGACGACCGGGATGAGCTCAGCCGCCGTGCCGGTGAGGAAGCACTCGTCGGCCGTGTAGATGTCGTAGCGCGTCATGTTCTCCTCGACCATGGCGATGCCCGACTCGCGGGCCATGTCGAACACGACGGCGCGGGTGACCCCGGCCAGCGCGCCCGCGGCGATGGGCGGTGTGATGATGCGGCCGTCGCGGACGATGAAGATGTTGTCGCCCGTGCACTCGGCCACGTAGCCCTGCTCGTTGAGCATGAGACCCTCGCCGGCGCCGGCCTGCTCGGCCTCGATCTTGGCCATGATGTTGTTGAGGTAGTTGAGCGACTTGACCATCGGGCTGAGCGCGCCGTGGGCGATGCGCCGGGTGGCGCAGGT
>CAZSUJ010000161.1:0-3644 GCA_964609925.1 uncultured Chthoniobacter sp.
GACCGCGCCACCGGCAAGACGACCGTCGCCGTGGACTCGATCATCAGCCAGGCCCGCCTCAACAAGCAGGGCGAGGCCTCGGGCGACAAGAGCTTCCGTCCGCTCTACTCGATCTATGTCGCCATCGGCCAGAAGAACGCCAACGTGGCCCGCGTCATCGCCACCCTCGAGAAGGAAGGCGCGCTGCCTTACACCATCGTCGTCGTGGCCTCGGCCTCGGACGACGCGGCCAGCCAATACCTCGCGCCCTTTGCCGGCGCCGCCATCGGCGAGTGGTTCATGGACAACGGCATGGACGCGCTCATCGTGTTCGACGATCTCTCGAAGCAGGCCGTGGCCTACCGCCAGATTTCGCTCCTGCTCAAGCGCCCGTCCGGACGCGAGGCCTACCCCGGCGACGTGTTCTACCTCCACTCGCGCCTGCTCGAGCGCAGCGCGCGCCTGAGCGAGGCAGCCGGCGGCGGCTCGCTCACCGCCCTGCCCATCATCGAGACGCAGGCCGGCGACGTCTCGGCCTACATCCCGACGAACGTCATCTCGATCACCGACGGCCAGATCTACCTCGAGGGCGACCTCTTCTACCAGGGCATCCGCCCCGCCATCAACGTGGGCCTCTCGGTCAGCCGCGTCGGTTCGGCCGCGCAGATCAAGGCCATGAAGCAGGTGGCCGGCAAGATCAAGGGCGAGCTCGCCCAGTTCCGCGAAATGGCCGCCTTCGCGCAGTTCGGGTCCGACCTCGACGACAAGACGAAGGCCCTCCTCGAGCGCGGTCGCCGCATCGTCGAGCTCTTCAAGCAGCAGCAATACCAGCCGCTCCCCGTCGAGATGCAGGCCGCCGTCCTCTACGCCATGCAGCAGGGGCTCATGGACAAGATCGACGTGGATAAAATCAAAGACTTCCAGTCGAAGCTCCAGGAATTCCTCGAGACACGCAAATCCGCGCTGCTCGACAAGATCCGCGAGAAGAAGGCCATCGACGACGCACTCGGGGCCGAGCTCAAGGCCGCCCTCGACGAGTTCGCACAGTTCTACAAGTAAGGTCCGTTCATGGGGAACAACACACGCGAGATTCGCCGGCGCATCAAGTCGGTCAAGAACACCGCGCAGATCACCAAGGCGATGCAGATGATCGCCGCGGCGAAGATGCGCAAGGCGCAGCAGCGCGCCCTCGATGCGCGCCCCTACGCCCAGATGCTGAATCGCGTGCTCGTCTCCCTCAGCGCCCACACCGAGGACGAACTCCACCCGCTCCTCCAGTCCCGCCCGGTCAAGCACACGCTGGTCTACGTCGTCGGCACGGACAAGGGCCTCTGCGGCGGCCTCAACACGAACCTCTTCCGCGAGATCCAGCAGTTCGATCCCGCTGCCAGCACCTTCATCGCCACCGGCCGCAAGGCCGTGGACTTCCTCGCCCGCACCAAGCGCCCGCTCATCGCCGACTTCCCCCTGCGCGACACGCCGGACTACTCGGAGATCAAGCCGGTCGCGCAGTTCATCATCGAGAAGTTCCTCGCCGGCGAGTGCGACAAGGTCGTCATCCTTTACACCGACTTCATCAACACGCTCACGCAGGTCCCGTCCGCGCACGAGCTCCTGCCCATCGCGCCCTTCCACCTCGGCGGCAAGTCGGAGGATGAGAACTCCGCCGACGAGGAAGCCATGTCCGGCTTCAAGTTCGAGCCGTCCCCGCAGGAGGTTCTCAACGCCCTGCTTCCCTTCTACGTGGGCAACGAGCTCTACGCCATGATCCTCAACGCGCGCGCCTCCGAGCAGAGCGCGCGCATGGTGGCCATGAAAAACGCCACCGACAACGCCAAGTCCCTCATCAAGGACCTCACCCTCGAATACAACAAGATCCGCCAGGCGGCCATCACCACGGAGATCCTCGAGATCTCCACGGCCCAGATGGCCATGGGCTAACCCGTCACCGTTATGAGCAACATTGGAAAAATCGTGCAAGTCATCGGTCCCGTCGTGGACGTCGATTTCAGCGGGGGCAAGCTCCCGAAGATCTACGACGCCCTCGAGACCACCGCCGACGTCGGCGGCGAGAAATCGAAGGTCGTCCTCGAGGTCCAGCAGGACCTGGGCGAGGGCTGGGTCCGCACCGTGGCCATGTCCAGCACCGAGGGCCTGCGCCGCGGCGGTGACGTGACCGACACCGGCGCCCCGATCTCAGTCCCCGTGGGCGAGGCCGTCCTCGGCCGCATCTTCAACGTCTCCGGCGACCCCGTGGACGAAGCCGGCCCGGTCGTCACCGAGAAGAAATATCCCATCCACCGCCAGGCTCCCGCGCTCGTCGAGCAGGACACCCAGGCCACCATCCTCGAGACCGGCATCAAGGTCATCGACCTCATCTGCCCCTTCACCAAGGGCGGCAAGAGCGGCGCCTTCGGCGGCGCCGGCGTCGGCAAGACCGTGGTCATCATGGAGCTCATCAACAACATCGCCAAGGGGCACGGCGGCTACTCCGTCTTCGCCGGCGTCGGTGAGCGCACCCGCGAGGGCAATGACCTTTTCAACGAGATGTGCGAGGCCGGCATCATCGACCAGAAGGACATGTCGAAGTCGAAGGTCGCCCTCGTTTACGGCCAGATGAACGAGCCCCCGGGCGCCCGTCTCCGCGTCGCCCTCAGCGCCCTCGCCATGGCGGAATACTTCCGCGACGAGAAGAACCAGGACGTCCTTCTCTTCATCGACAACATCTTCCGCTTCTCCCAGGCCGGCTCGGAGGTTTCCGCGCTGCTCGGACGCACCCCGTCCGCCGTCGGCTACCAGCCCACGCTCGCCGCCGAGATGGGCAACCTGCAGGAGCGCATCACCTCGACCAAGAAGGGCTCGATCACCTCGCTGCAGGCCGTCTATGTGCCGGCGGACGACTTGACCGACCCCGCCCCGGCCACCACGTTCGCGCACCTCGACTCGACCATCGTGCTCGAGCGCTCGATCGCCGAGTTGGGCATCTACCCGGCCGTGGACCCGCTCGCCTCGACCTCGAAGGCCCTCGCCCCCGAGATCGTGGGCAAGGAGCACTACGACGTCGCCCGCGGCGTCCAGCGCGTCCTTCAGCGCTACAAGGACCTGCAGGACATCATCGCCATTCTCGGCATGGATGAGTTGAGCCCGGACGACAAGCAGACCGTCTACCGCGCCCGCAAAATCCAGCGCTTCCTCAGCCAGCCCTTCCACGTCGCCGAGATCTTCACCGGCACCAAGGGCGAATACGTCAAGACCGAGGACACCGTCCGCGGGTTCAAGGAAATCCTCGAAGGCAAATACGACGACGTGCCCGAGCAGAACTTCTACATGAAGGGCGGCATCGACACCGTCACCCGCTAAGTGGCCTCCAAGATCCATTTCGAGATCGTCTCCCCCGCCGGGGTTTCCACCACGGCGGAGGTGGACCAGGTCGTGATCCCCACGACCACCGGCGAGATCGGCGTGCTGCCGAACCACGAGCCCGTCATGACCATGCTCGAACCGGGCGAGCTCGCCGTCATCAACGACGGCAAGACGACCTACGCCGCCATCGGCGAAGGCTTCGCCCAGATCGCCCCCGGCCGCGTCTCGATCCTCACGGACATGGTCGCGCGCGAGAGCGAGATCGACGAGGACACCGTGGCCAAGGCCATCGAGCGCGCCCA
>CAZSUJ010000162.1:0-3623 GCA_964609925.1 uncultured Chthoniobacter sp.
GTGAGGATCTGGTCGGTCGTCGGGTCGGTCTCCACGCCGAAGAACACGTTCAGCGTCATCTGCCCGTTGTTGGCGTTGATGGAATACATGTATTCCATGTTGTCCACGCCGTTGACCTGCTGCTCGATGGGGGTGGCGACCGATTGCTCGACGGTCAGGGCGTCGGCGCCCACATAAGTCGCGAGCACCTGGATCTGGGGGGGGACGATGTTCGGATACTGCGCGATGGGCAGCCCGGCCATCGAGACGAGGCCGACGATGACCGTGATGATGGCGATGACCATCGCCACGATGGGCCGGTTGACGAAGAACTGCGGCATGGGCGCGGGCGACGGAAATCAGGCCGGGGTCGGGGCGGGAGAAGGCGACGGGCCGGGCGAAGCGGGAGGGGCAGGTGGCGGCGTCGGAGTGGCCGCCGGGGGGGTCCGGTCGTCCACCTGCGCCTCGGGCGGGAGCTTCTGGAAGTCGGTATCGGCGGGCTTTTGCGGTGCCGGCAGCGTCGGGTCCTCGGCGAACCCGGGTGGCATCTGCCATGGCGTGGTTTTCACGGTCATGCCTTGGCGGAGTTTCTGCATGCCCTCGACGACGACGGACTCGCCGGGTTGGAGGCCGCTGGTGATGACTTGCATCGAAGCGTAGGTGGGGCCGGTCTCGACGAGGCGCAGGTCCACCTTGCCGTCGGGGCCGACGACGGCGACCTGGGACTTGCCTTGGAGGTCATTGATGGCGCGCTGCGGGACGAGGAGGGCGTTGTTGATCCAACTGGTCACGCCTCGCACGCGGGCGAACTGCCCGGCGCGGAGTAGGCTGCCCTGGTTCGGGAAGATGGCCTCGATCTGGAGCGAACCGGTGTTCTGCGAGACCTGGTTGTTGACGGCGAGGATGCGTCCGGGCTGCGGGTAGATCGTCTGGTCGCTGAGCAGAATCTGCAGACCGAAGCCGCCGCGCTTCTGCTGGTTGATCAGTTTCTCGGGGTCACCGAAGTAGGGCTGGATAAACTGCAGATATTCGTTCTCGCTGATGAAGAATTTGACGCGGATCGGATCCACCATCGTGACCGTGGTGAGCGTGCCGGTGGAAGGACCGATGAGGTTGCCGACCTGGGCCTTGGCGATGGCGGCGAGGCCGTCCACGGGGGCGAGGATGCTGGTGAACTCGAGGTTGAGGCGGGCTTGCTCGACGGCGGCCTGACCGGCGACGACGGCGGCCTTGCTCGACTCGAATCCCTGGATCTGGTCGTCGTATTGCTCGCGGCTGATGACGTTCTTGGCGAGGAGATCGACGGCCCGCTTGGCGTTGGCCTCGTCGCGGATGAGGGCGGCCTTGGCTTGGTCCAGGTTGCCCTGCGCCTGATCGAGCGCCGCCTGGAAGGGGCGCGGGTCGATCTGGAAGAGGAGATCGCCTTTCTTGACCATGGCGCCGTCCTCGTAGTTCTGCGACATGAGGTAGCCGGTGACCTGCGCGATGATGTCGGCGTTGACCATGCCGTAGGTCAGGCCGACCCATTCGCGCACGACCGGGACGTCCTTCTGGACGGGCGGGGCCACGGGCACGACGAACTCGGGGGGCGTGGGCTTGGGCGGCTTGGGGCAACCGGGGAGAAAGGCGAGCGCTGAGCCAAGGACGACCAGGCGGAGAAGGCGGCGATCCATACAGTGGCGAATAGAGCGCGCAGAGACGGCGAAGCACAGAACAAAAGCGGCCGGGCGCTGGCCAAGCCCCGGTCCCGATGCTCTAGTCCCCGCATGAAGTTCCTGCGAGTGCTTGGCTGGCTTGTCGCCGCCGTGCTCATCCTCGGTCTCTTGGCTTGGTCTTACCGGGCCGAGTTGGCCGAGTATTGGGTGAACCGCGACCTGGAGGCCCGATTGGTCGAACGGCTCGGGCCGGGCACCGAGATCACGGGAGCGCGGTGGAAGGACGGCATGCTGCGGGTGGACCAACTCGGATTGGGCGGGGAGCGGTGGCCATTCAAGCGACTCGACCTCGCCGGCGTGGCCGTCCCGGTGGACCTTGAGGACCTGCGCACGGGAACCAAGAGGCCCAGACAAATCGAAGTTGCCGAAGCCACGCTGGCCCGCGCGGACAGCGCGGCACCGGCCACAGCCGGCGAGGTGCAAGGCGAGTGGCCGCTGGCGGATGTCATCATCGAGAGATTCCATTCGACGGCAGCCGACGGCAACGGCTGGGCGGCGCGCGACGTCAGGCTGCGCGCCATCAACGACGGAGGCTCGTGGTCCTTCTCCGCGACCGGCGGAACGCTCGCCACACCGGGATTGACGCCCATGACCCTCCAACGCCTCTCGGCCGGCCTGCGCGACGGGCGCTGGGAGGTCGGCAGCTTCGCGCTGGTGGGCGGCAAGGGAGGCGCGCTCGGCGGCTCGGCGGTCGAGGGGGCGAACGGACAATGGAGCGGAGAGTTTTCCTGGCAGGACCTCGATGTTTCCGACCTGCTTGATGCGAAGAGGGCGGAGCACTTCGCGGGCCGGGTCAGCGGCGATGCGGTGTTCAAGGACGGCGTCCTCCACGGGCGCATGCGCCTTGCAGGCGCCGAGATGAGAAGCGTGCCGCTCCTGCTCAAGCTGGCCAGCCTGTTCGACGGCGAGAATTGGACGGTCGTGCCATGGGAGAAGATCGAATTCCAGTTCGCGCGCGCGCCCGACGGACGGATCAGCTTCTACGATCTCGACGCCCTCTCCCCCAACGGCCTCATCGTGCGCGGCGAAGGCGTGGTCAGCCACGACTTGCTTTCCGCGACGCTAGAAGTGGGCGTGCGTTCGGAGGGGCGGCCTTGGCTGATGGCGTTCATGCCGGTGCTCTTCCGCACGCACCAGGAGGGCTACCTTTGGACGACGGTGCGCCTCGGCGGGACGCCGGACGCGCCGCGCGAGGACTTGACACCGCGGGTGGTCGCGGCGCTGGCGGCGGTGCCCGCGAGCGAGGCGCTCGAGGCGGCAGGATCGGCGGCGGAGATCCCGGCCGGGGCGGTCGAGGCGGCGAGCTCGCTCCTGCGCGGACTACTCGGGCGCTGAGCTTTCGTCGGCGCCCTGCGCCTGGAAGAGGCTGATGGCCGTGACCAAGTCCACGGCGCGCTGCAACGGGCGGTCGAACGATTCAGTCACGGCCGGCTCGCCCGCCGCGGCGATCTCCGGGTTGGTGCGGGCCACGAGTGCCGCTTCGTTGAGCCTCGCGCGCTCACGCTCAAAGACGAACGGCGCGGCGCCCTTCTCGAGCGAGGCCGCGAGGATGTTGTCGCGCTCGTCGCCGTCCTGCCGAACCTCGATATCCGGCGCAAGGCCGTCCGGATAAAGCGGCGGCAATCCCTGCACCTTGACTTCGGCCACGGCGAGGCGCAGCTGCTCTGATTCGCCGAGCGGAACGACGGCGAACTCCGCCGCCCGCCCTGCGGTCGTCGACCCGACGAGCAGCGCCCTCACATGGTGTCTCAATGCCGCAGCCATCGCCTCCGCGGCACCGGAGGTCTGCGCGTCTGCCACCACGACAACCGTCCCCTCGAACAACCGCTCGCCGGCGCTCGTGAACTCCTCGGCCGCCCCGCTGCCGGCGGGAACGAGCGACCAGAGCTTTGTCCCGGCCGGGACGAAGCGCGAAGCCACTTGCGCGGC
>CAZSUJ010000163.1:0-3590 GCA_964609925.1 uncultured Chthoniobacter sp.
AGGCAAAAGCAAGCAAAGCCGCCGCCGCCGCCAGTTCCCAGGAATCTGTGAGAAGTTTCACCATCGCCAATCGTCCTCCGTCAGCCGCGCCGGTCTCTCCAGCGCTGTCCGCGCACCTCTGCCGGATTGCCTGCGCAGATGGAGTTTTCCGGGATACTCCGGGTGACGACCGAACCGGCGGCCACGACCGCCTCGGCGCCGACGGTCACGCCCGGACCGATGAATGCCCCGGCCCCGATCCACGCGCCACCACCGACTTCGATCGGGGCATTCCGGTAGGAGAAAGCGGGGTCGCGGAAGTCGTGGTTCCCCGTGCAGAGGAACACCCGCTGGGAAACGCAAGCCTGCGCCCCGATCCTCACCGGCTCGAAGTTCAGGATGAACACCTCCTCGCCGATCCATGCATGGTCGCCCACCGCGAGTTTCCAAGGGAAGTGCACGTTCACCCGTGGCTTGATGTTGACCCCTCGCCCGATCTGCGCGCCGAAGCCGCGCAGCAATGCCACGCGCAAAGCGGACGGCCACGGCAGCGGCGAGAGCAGGAAAAGGCACTTCAGAAGATACCACGCCGCCTCGACCGCTTTCGGCCGCCCGCGGTCCAGCCCCTTGGCGTGGTCGAACTGATCGAGGCGCGTTTGCATGGATGGCATTCTAACCGCCCGCTTCGCCGGGATCACGCAGAGGATTCGGCTTTGGTCCCGGTTTCCTGCGGCTGTCGAGCATCCGCGGCAAGGTGAGAAAGGCGGCCCGCATCCCGCAGCCGAGCCCCAACCCCAAAGCCGCTCCGCCGAACCCGTAAAGCGCACCTGGCCATGTGCCGTGCCGTCCGGGAATCGGCATCTGCAGCACCTCCTTGAGCAGCGGCAGCAACAACACTGCCAAGGCTGCCCACTGCCAGCGCCCTCCCCTCCGCACCCACCACCAGACACCGAGCAGCGCACCCGCGTAGAACCCCAGGAATCCGAACCCCCAGAAATTGCGGTAGTTCGTAACGCTCAAAATCCGACGCGCCACCTCCCGCGGCATCCATGGGACGGTGAAGAACGACGAATCCCATCGGAAAGCCAGATACGCGTAGGCAATCAGGAGCAGCACCAACCCCGCCCAGGCGAGCCGGTTGAAGGCAGCGCGCGGAGCGCTAAGTGCAAAACCCCGGACGGCGGACGAAGCGTGACGGCGAGGATGATGCTGTTGCCCGTTCTGCATTCAGACTTCGAACTTCTACGTTGTTCCTGTCGCCTCTGCGGCAAGCATGGCCTGCCTCGCGAAGTTGCTGCAACTGAATCGCTCCACGACCTCAAGCGACCTTCTTCCCATCTCCGCCCTGCGCTCTCCGCTCTCCGTAATCAGGGTCAACGCTTCGGTGAGGGCCTCGACGGACGTCGGATCGAAAACGAAACCGTTGGAACGGTGCTCCAAGGAGTTGAGAGTTGAGGGATGAGAGCTGAGGGCGTTCGCGGCGGCGCGGCCGCCGGGCGCTTCTTCACTCGTCACTTGCCACTCGCCACTCGTCACCTGCCCGCTTGCGGGCAAAAGATCCTCCGCACACCCCGCAGTCCGCGAGACAATGACGGGAAGCGAACACGCCATCGCCTCGTTGACCACCAACCCCCATTCCTCGTGGAGGCTCGACAGGATGAACGCCTCGGCCAGCGCGTAGAATACCGGGTTCTCTTCGACTTGGCGGAAGCCGTAGAAGAAGACCGTTCCTCGGTCTTTTTCTATGGAGTGGTCAGTCGTCAGTTTGCAGCTTTCAGCATTTGTAGCGGCGGTCTCCCCACCGCCGGTCCTTTCAGTTTTTCCATCTTTCAGCGTGTCAGCTTTCCGCGAAGCACCTGCTTCGCGGCGATCCACCACCTGCAAACCAAGCGATCGTGCCTGGGCCACCAAGCCCGCCTCCAGTTCCCCGCTGCCGACTAGCACCAGCGAAACTGGTGTGTGACTTGACCTTTCAGCCGCCACGGCAACGCCTTGGGCGTAGCGCGCGTAAGCCCTGACAAGCGTCGCCAGATTCTTCTTTTCCACCATGCGTCCGAGACTCAGGAAATAGCGCTCGGGCAGCCCGTAGGTCTGGCGGAAATCCACCGCCTCTGACTGCCCACCGCCCACTGCCGTCTGACGACGCTTCTTTGCCGCCGCGCGGACTTCACCCGCGCGCGACGCAAAGAAGTCATTGTCCACCGCATCATACCCCGTGAAGAGCCTGTGCTCCGGGATCCCCAGCGACGCAAAGTGGCGCTTGTGAGGCGCGCCGCCCACCAAGGCAGCATCAAACTGTCGGACGATCTGGCGCTTGACCCTCTTCTTCCACCCTGTGGCTCGCTCGGTGCCTGCGTGGCTTTCGTTCATCATCACCGTGCGCAGGCCCAGTGACTTGGCCGCGAGGAGCAAGGCGAGAAACCTTGCCGGCCAGTAGCTTGGCACAAACACGACGGCAACACCTTCATCCTTGAACAGCCTCCTCGCCTTCTGGAACACCTCAAGGGGCCGCGCCGCCTCGTCTGTTCCGGCACAAAGCGTGCGCAAACCTTCGCACCTTTTGCTTGTGACCTGCGATCCGTTGCCATCCTTCCACTCATACGTCGTCGTCGCGGCTGCGATTTGCACCGGAATGACCTGCCACTGCCTGGCTGTAGCGGCGGTGTCCACACCGCCGATCTCTCCACTATTCGGCGATGCGGACATCGCCGCTACAGGGAGCCCCACCACCATCTCCTGCGCCGCACGCTGCAGCGCAGCGACGCGCGCATGATGGTAAGGCCCGAACTGCCCAAAACAGATCGCCAACTTCTGGCTTTTTCCGCTGTTCACTTTCTTACCTTTCCACCCTTTACCATCTTGTCTTCGCCCGTTCCGACTGTCCCCCGCACCCGTTCAACCGCAAACTGCCCCCTATCCACCAACTCCTATTCCACCTTCTTACTTTTCACCACGCACCCGCCACTGCGCTACATCACGCCGCTTGAGCAGCCACTGTTCACGATCCAAATGGTCGCCGTCCGGCATACCGAATGTGCGCCACCACGACCTCCCCCTGCATAATTCGGTAAAGCATCAGGTATTTCTTAAAGTAGAGGAAACGGAACTCGGGTCGAAATCTCCACGCAGGAAACCGCTCGGGAGCCTCGTGCAGCGACTCGGCAGCATCCAAAATGCCGCGCAAGTATTCGTTGGCCACCTCGTCGCTCTCAGACGCCTGGAGCACATCTTCACGCACCTTCAGTAAATCCCGCGCTGCACGACGGGCGTAGCGGACCACGTATTTCTTCAAAGCCCGAGCGACTGCCGGACTTCCTCCGGCGAGTGCAGTCGCCCGGCAGCGATGTCAGAATCCGCCTCCGCCAGCGCCGCACTGATTTCTGCCTGCTCTTGAGCACCGGCTGATTGGAGGGAAAGAAGCCCTTCGGCCGTCTCTTTGACCAAAGTCAACTCCTCGACACTCGCGTCGCTCAAATGCTCAAGAATTTCCAGCGCACTCATGAAGTTACCGAATACCCCCTACTCTATCCCCAGTCAACAACGGGCGTCCGCGGACCCTCCCCCGCCCTGACTCCTGTAAACTGACTTTTGGCGGAGTTGAAAGTTGAGCG
>CAZSUJ010000164.1:0-3380 GCA_964609925.1 uncultured Chthoniobacter sp.
GAGAGTTGAGGGAGGGAGGCTGAAAGCTGAGGGATGAGGGCTGAAAGCTGAGGGAGGCGGGGGAGGGTTGAGCGGGATGTGGTGGTGTGTGTTTTTCTCTCAACCCTCATCTCTCAACCCTCAACTGCCGCGGGCTCATGGTTGGAGGAAGACGGGGTTGGGCGGCGCGAGGCGGACTTGCACTTCGGCCCAGTTCAGGTTTTCCGCATGGCCGTCCGCGAAGAGGTAGTTGGCGCCGGTGCCGTGGCATTCGACGTTGACCAAGGAACGGAAGTAAGTCGGCGTGACGCGTCCTCGCGAAGCGCCGCGGAAGTGGAAATGTTCGCTGGTCTGGTTCGTGGCCAGTTCGGCGAGGACGAGCGTCGAGGAGGGGGAGCGGCAGGAGGCGATGGCAACACCGGCACCATCGGTCCCGGCGAGGAAGTCGTTCCATCCGTAGGTCACGCGGGCGCGGTGGTCGGGAACGCTCGGGCAACGTCCGATGAAGTTCGTGCCGAGGTAGGTGGAGAGGGTGTTGGTCCAAGAAAGCGACGAGCCGTCCGCTCCGCGCAAGTGGCTGGTCGAGGGCAGGCGTCCGTTGTGGTCGCCCGCGTGCATTTGCACGGCGGCGCCGACGGCGCGCATGGATTGCAGGCATTGGACGCCGTGGGCCCGCTCGGTGGCCCCGCCGACCGCCGCGAAGGCGAAGGCGGAGAGCAGGGCCACGAGGCAAACGGCCGCGAGCAACTCCACCAGCGTGAAGCCGGTGGAGTCACCCGCGAGGGATCCGTTTTGTCTGCGGTCAGGCACGACGGCGCAGGCGCAGCAGGGCGGCCCCGCCCGCCGCGAGGGCGAGCAAAGCCCACGTGGAAGGCTCGGGCACGACGGAGACCGTGGTGCTGATGCCGTAGGTGGGGTAGGTAGGGCCCGGTTCCGCGGATTGCGCCGCGTAGTTGGCCCCGCCGACGAAGAGCGAGTAATCGCCCGCGGCAAGGTCGTCGAACGTGGCCGAGACGAATCCGTCGGCCACGCCGTCGCCATTGATGCCGGCCACGTCGCCGTAGTTGTTCGTCGTGCCGTCCGCCGCGTGCCCGATGTAGGTGAAGTTCCTCAAGCTGGCGGCATAGAGAATGCCGCTGCCGGGATCGCCATTGGTCACGTAGGTCGGGTCATTGCCGATCGACCAGTCCACGAGCGAGCGGAAAGAGCCCTCGGTGTTGGTGGGACGCGACGCGACGGACAGGGCCGCCGAGTCGTGGCTGCCTTGCTCGGGGGCGAGGTGGCCGAGTCCTTGGTAGAGCGAGAACGCCGGCAGGAGAATGCCGGCATTCGTTGCGACGAAGGCGTTTCGCTGCACGCTGATGAACACCGAGGTGGTGTTGGTCAGGGTGAACCGGAAAAACCGGCCGCGGTGGCTGTCGCCCCAGTCGGTGTCGGTGGCATCGGCCCAGCCGAAGCTGCTGCTGACGGCTTGGTTGGTGATGGTGAGCGACACGGGGTTGGTGCCGAAGTTCCGCCCGCCGTAGCCGATATGGGCTTGGGCGGAGGTGACGGTGAAGGCGGCCGCGATCGAGGCGCAGCCGGTGAGGATGAGTTTGCGTTGAATGTGTGTGATGAATTTCACGGACATGAAGTTGTTTGGTTGGACCGCGTCCGTGGCGGACGGCGGCAGGTTGCAAGCAGGGATTCGTCCGCGGGCCGAGGGCCCCGGACGCCGGACAGATCAGCTCAAGCCGCGAGAGTTCGCGGTGGCGGGGAGGGCGGAGCTTCTGACCGTGGCGCGAGTGCGCCGAGGCGGATGAAGTAGTCGTGCGGTTCCTTGCGCAGCGGGGATGCGGGAAGGCTCGCGGTCACAGGCTCGAGGCAAACGAGCTTGATCGGAGGGAGAAGGATGGCGGAGGAGGTCCCGGTCTGTTCCTTTCGCACCTCGGTGATCTTGGTGCAAAGATGGCATGGGTGTTCGCCGTCGAAAGTGCGCTGGAGGCCGTCCGCCAGTCCGTAGCGCGCGCTGTAATCCAGCGCCATGCCGGTCCATGCGACGATCTGGAGGAGGCCGAGCGGGCCGAGAACCAGCAGCAGAGCGAAAGCTGCCACGACCGCGAAGCGCAGGCTTTGCCGGTGTGTTTCCATGAACGCGCGGGAACATGGACCGAGCCGACGAGGGACGCAAGCGCCGATGTCGGCCGGGGCTGCGAAAGTTGGCGCAGGTCCGTTGCTTTGGTGCTAATCATGCTCTCTTTCCACCATGCACTTCCGCCTAGCCCTGTTGATGTTGGTCCTCCTCACGCCCACGGTCCGTGCTTGGGATTCGTTGGGACACATGATCGTCGGGCAGATCGCCTACGAGAATCTGCAGCCGTCCGCCCGGGCGGCGGTGGACGAGGCGCTGGCCCGCTTCAACGAGGCGAAGCGGTCTGACTTCACCCCGCCGGAGGTCCCCTACACGGCGGCCACGGCCGGTTGCTGGATGGACGACATCCGGGCGTTGCCTGAAAAATACGAGTTCGGTCCGTGGCACTACGTGAACCTTCCCTTCAACCGCGAAGGGCTCCCGGTTCCCGACGGCAACCAGCAGCCGCATGTCATTTGGGGCATCGACCGCTGTCTGGACATCCTGGCCGGCCGCGCGACAGATCCGGCCATCGACCGCGATCAGGCGCTGGTCATGCTCTTCCATTTGGTGGCCGACGCGCACCAGCCGCTGCACACGACCTCGCGCAACGACGATGCGGGGGGCAACAAGGTGCCGGTGACCAATCTCGAGCCGAGCAAGGCGGATTTGGCTTTCAGCAAGAAGCGCACGGGCAGCCTGCATTCGTTCTGGGACAGCGCCTACCGCCGGGTCGAGAATGACGGAAAGATCGGGGTGGAATACGAGTTGCCGGAACTCGTGGTGTCGCGGCCCGTGACCACCCACAACGCCGCCCTCGACCTCGTGAAATCGGAAGTGGCGGCCATCGTCGCGCAGTATCCGGCGCCGCCGACCGCCCCGAACCCCGGACGCGCGGCGGATTGGGCGCGGGAGAGTCATGAGATCGGATTCGACTTCGCCTACGGGAAACTGCCGGCCGATTCCGACACCGGCCGGCCCGTCGAGTTGGATGCCGACTATGTCCGCGAAGCCCGGGACATCTCGCGCCGGCGCCTCGCGCTGGCGGGTTATCGGCTGGCCGGAGTGCTGAATGAGGTGTTCGCGGACGGGCGTTGAACTGGAGGGCGCGCGGCTGCGCCGCGCGGGGGATCGGTCGGCGACTGAAGTCGCCGCTCCGGCGGGTGACGGCGCGCCGGGCTCCCGGCGCGGCTTGCGGAGCCGGTGGGTTTCGTTGACAATCCTAGTCAATGAAGGTTTCCAAACGCGGGGAGTATGCCCTGCGGGCTTTGATCGAACTCGGGACGGCGCA
>CAZSUJ010000165.1:0-3361 GCA_964609925.1 uncultured Chthoniobacter sp.
GTGGTGCACATGGTGGAGCAACCGGTGAGGAAGAGGCTGGCGGCGACGGCGGCGGGGAAGGCGTGTTTGAACATGGAGCGAGCAGAATACGTTCCGACGGGGGAGTCAATGGTGGAGCGAAAAAGACGAGCCGCGCGACTCTGGCACGAATGGTGCTTGGCAGGGATCTCAACCATGAACGACCAACGCTCGGGGCTTTGGCGACGTCGGAAGCGCAGCGGGTGGCGCAGGACACCGCAGCATCGCGGGATGCTTCTCCCGTCAGCCGGAGTGATGGGTGTGTTGAGCGTGATCGGGGTGACGCTGGTGCAACTCTCCAGCGTGGTGGACGGACGTCCGTATTCCTCGGCGATGGCGTTCTTCGTGTCGGCGGGAGTCGTCGCGGCGCTGCTGGTCGCCGTCCGTGTCTGGATCCGCGACTAGCCGGCGGCTGAGGAGGCTCAGCCCAGACGCGGCTCCGCGCAGGGCAGGCCGTGCGCCTCGGCGACAGCCGGGCAGGTGACGGCGCCGTCCATGACGTTGAGGCCGCCGCGGAGGGCGGGGACCTTTTCGCACGCGCCGGCCAGGCCGAGGTCGGCGATCATCTCGACGTAGCGCGAGGTGACGTTGGTGAGCGCCTGGGTGGCGGTGCGGGCGTAGGCGCCGGGCATGTTGGCCACGCAGTAGTGGATGATGCCCTCCTCGACGTAGGTCGGCTGGGCGTGGGTGGTCGGACGCGAGGTCTCGGCGCAGCCGCCCTGGTCGATCGCGATGTCCACGAACACGCTGCCGGGTTTCATGCAGCGCAGCATCTCGCGGGTGATGAGGCGCGGGGCGCGGGCGCCGGGGACGAGGACGGCGCCGATGAGGAGGTCCACCTGCGGAAGGACGCCGGCGAGATGGGATTCGTTCGAGTAGAGCGTGTGGGCGGTGTGCAGGGTGATGTCGAGGAAGCGCATGCGCTCGAGGTCCACCTCGAGGATGGTCACGTCGGCGCCGAGGCCCTGGGCCATGCGGGCGGCGTTGATGCCGGAGGTGCCACCACCGATGACGACGACCTTGCCGGGCAGGACGCCGGGGACGCCGCCGAGGAGGACGCCCGTGCCGCCGTTGTGCTTGGCAAGGCAGTTGGCGCCGACGACGACGGACATGCGCCCCGCGATCTCGCTCATGGGTTCGAGAAGCGGGAGGCGACGGTTGATCTCCACGGTCTCGTAGGCGAGGCCGGTGACACCGCTGGCGAGGAGCGCCTCGGTGAGGGACTTGTCGGCGGCGAGGTGCAAGTAGGTGAAGAGGATCTGGCCCCGGCGCAGGAGCGGGATCTCCTCCGGTTGCGGCTCCTTGACTTTGACCACCAAGTCGGCCGCGAACGCGTCCTCGTGACGGTCCACGAGGCGTGCGCCGGCGGCCTCGTATTCGGCGTCGGGGTAACCCGTGCCCGCACCGGCGCCGCGCTCGACGAGGACGGTGTGGCCGCGCTTGGTGAGTTGGTAAGCGGTGCCGGGCAGGAGTGCGACGCGGTGCTCCTGTTTCTTGATTTCGCGGGGGACGCCGATGGTCATGGGGATTGGGGGGATGCGGGGATCATTCCGATTTCTCCTGCTCGAGCCGCTCGGCCAGCCACTGCTTGATCATGCTCTGGTAGTTGAGATAACGCGAGCGGGCGAGACGCTTGAGGCGGGCGAGCAGGCGCGGATCGAAACGCAGGGTGACGGTGGCCGACTCGCGGGCGTCGTTCTTGAGCACCGAGCCCGCCATGAGGCGCGGGTCGAGCGAGTGGTGCAGCCAGAAATCCGCCTCGGCCCGCTCGGAGTCGAAAGCGGGAACATCGGACCAGGCACGAAGGACCCGGAGGCCGGATGGGGGGTCATTCGTCATTGCGGCGGTCGAAGAAGTTCTCCTCGTCGTGCGTCATGGGCCGGGCGGCGATGACGCGGAACGATTTCCCGTCGGTCCAAAAGACGCTGAAGATGCCGCGTCCCTCGGCGGACCGGCCGAGGTTGAAATAGCGCGCCTCGCCGGCCTCGGTGTCGGGCAGCATGCGGAGGCTGAACGGATCCTCGAAGGACTCCTCGATGGCCCGGGGCGTGAGCGCCTTGAGGTCGAACGGTGCCTCGAGCCAGTCGAATTCCATGGGGGGAGCGCCGTCAGCGCGGCGCCTGGATCAGCTCGATCTCGTAGCCTTCGGGGGCGTCGATGAAGGCGAAGACGGTGCCGGTGGACGACGTGGTGGGGCCGTCGGAAAGGGGATAACCCTTGGCCGCGGCATGGGCGGCGAATTTCTCGAGGTCCTCGACCTCAAAGGCGAGGTGCGTGATGTCGGAGCCGACGACGACCGGGCCACTGCCGGGGAAGGAGCAGATCTCGATGAGTTCCTCGCTGCCGGGAGCCTTGAGGAAGACGAGTTCCGAGCCGCGCGGCGACTTGTGGCGGCGGATCTCCTCGAGGCCGAGCACGTCCTTGTAGAAATCAACCGTGCGGGCGAGGTCTTCGACGCGGTAGCGGGTATGGAGGAGCTTGGTGACCATGGGTCATGCCTAACACACGGCCGAGGCGCTTGTCTCCCCGTTTCGCGGCACGCCGCGGGCGCACAACTCCCACGAGTGGACCTGATCGAGGATGACGCCGGCCATGTCCGGGTCTGTGCCCACGGCGCGGGAATAGTAGAGGTGCCGGCCGTGAAGCTGGTGCGGATTGCGACGCTCACGCTCGCCGGCAGTCCCCTCCCCCGCGATGCCGAGCAAACGCGGGATGTCCTCGTCGCTGTGCAATCCGTCCGCGATGAAAAACGGCACCGCGATCACGTCCGCGCAACCGGTGAGGTTCCGCCAGTCCTCGATGAGCGGCGGGGTCTCCATGAACGCCCCGTGCACCTCGGCGAAGATCCCGAGCGCCCGCACGGCGGCGACCTGCGCCTCGACGGCCTCCGAACTGCGTTGATCGAGCGGGGTGCCGTGGCCGAGCACGAGGAGCGCAGCACGGGAGAAATCCACGCCGGGCGCGACTTCGCGGGCGCGGTGAAGGAGCACGCCGGTCATGCGCGGGTGGCCGCCGACCGGGAGGCAGAGGCGCAAGGTGCGGCCGTCCCGTTGGGTGACCGGACCGGTGAGGCCGAGTTCGCGCGGGATGACGTTGCGGACGAAGAAACCCTCGACGGTGAAATTCGGCACGATGAAGACCTCCGGCTTGGTCAACGAATCGAGCGCCTCGCGCAAACCGGGCGACTCCTTCCAGAACCCGCAGGCCACCTCGCCGAACAAGCCCGAGTCGCGCAACCGCTCCGTCAGTCCGCGCGTCGGCCGGCTCGACGTGTCGTTCACGCTCGAGCCATGCGCGAGGATGAGCAGGGCGCTGTCGGGCTTGGGCGGGAAGGGGCTGGTCA
>CAZSUJ010000166.1:0-3355 GCA_964609925.1 uncultured Chthoniobacter sp.
GCGGCCGAGCGGATGGCCGCCTCGGTCTGCGAGGTCGGACGCCAGGGCATCGTGTCGAGGTCGCGCGCGGCGAGGAAAGCGAGGCGCGCACCCTCGCGGTCGCCGGCGGCGGCGAGGGCTTGGCCGAGAAGAAAGCGGGCACGGGCGTGACGCGGCGCCATCTCCGTGGCGCGCTGCAAGGGGGCGAGGGCCGCGGCGGGTTCGTTCCGGGCCAAGGCGAGCATCCCCTCCCCGATCTGGCGGCCCAGCTCGCGCTTCGCGTTCTCGTCGAGCCCCGACTCGTCGTCCTGCCCGAGCGGCGCGAGCCCCGACTCATTGCTCGCCGTCGTGCAGACGAGCGCGGGGACACCGGCGGCCTGCACATCATCGAGCATGGTGCCGAGGTTCGTCCCGAGGTTGCGGGCCGCGGCTTCGCGAAGCGGCGAGTCCATCGGGATGAAGGTCCGCCCGATCATCTGCTCCATGAGCGTGCGGCTTTCATCGGTCTTCCCGTAAATCCAGCCGTCGAGAACCTGCACCAAGGCCAGTCCGCGCAAGGCGCGCATGGCGCGGAGTCCCCAGGGCGGCAGGGCGCCGGCCGCGTTGATCGAGGCCGTGCCGTAGGCGCCGAAGAACTCGTTGTTGCCGGTGTAGAAGATGAAGAGGTCCGGATCGAACTGCAGCGCATCGCGAACCATGTAAATGAGCGGGAAGCTGGCCACGGCGGTCGTGCCGAGGTCGATCACCTCGATCTTCTTGTCCGGGTGGAGGTCGGACAGCATGGTGCGCAGGAACGACGCGATCGAGAGGTTGCGCGGCTGCGGGTAGCCCTTGGCCGCGGATTCGCCGAGGAGGAAAATGCGGAAGGTGTCCGCCGGCTTCGGCATGACGAAGTTCGACTGCTCGGCGTAGCCGGGGCGGGTCGGGTTCGCGTAGAAATACGGCTTCGAGGCGGCGGGCTCGACCAGACAGAGCGTCTCGCCGGATGACAGCTTGCCGACTTCACGCATGAAGGGCGGATAGCCGCCCCAGCCGAACCAACGCAGGATCAGCTCGGCCGCGACGAGGAGCAGGACGGGCAGGCTGATCGTGATCGCGGTGAAGAGCCATCGCTTCCACGCCGGCAGAGCGGGCGCGGCGGGTGCGGATTTCTTGTTCTTGCGGGCCATCGGGAGGGAGCGAAGTTAGTCCGCTTCGGCAGGAATGTCAGGCGCGGCTGTAGCGGCGGTCTCCCGACCGCCGGGCGAAGATGAATCGGCGATGGGGACATCGCCGCTACAGATGGAAGAAATCAAAAACCCCGATCCGGTAAGGTCCGGACCGGGGTTTTTGTGTGTTTACTACTCGGGGGAAATTACTTCCGGGCGCGGCGTCGCGCGATGTAGCCGAAGAGGCCTGCACCGCTCAGAGCGAGCAGGGCGTAGGTCGAGGGCTCGGGGACGACTTGGTAGGAGTTCAGGCCCGTGCCGCCGCTGCCGACAGTCGAAGAGGTGTAGGGACCGCCCCAGCCCGTGATCGAGACGTTGGGGTTAGCCAGAGCGTCAACCGCGCTGTCACCACCGCCGCCACCGGAGCTGTAAGCGTCGAAGTAGAAGGTGTCATTGATGGCCAGACCAAGGGAAGCCAAGGTCAGGGTGTAGGTGATCGTGCTGTTAGCGCCGCTCACGAAGGAAAAGCTGCCGGGAAGGTTCGTGGCGGTGGTCGAGCCGAGTTCGGACCAAGCTCCCGAGTAGCCCCAAAGCTGTGCTCCCCCTGGACCAACTCCATCAACCCAACTGCCAACCCAGTAGTCCATGCCGCCGACCGGCGAGTTGAGTTGAATCGGGCGTCCCCAGCCGTTGCCGGTGTTGGTCGAGGCCGTGCTGCCCGTGGAGATGCCAACCATGAACTTGCCCCAGTCAGTGGTCGAAACGTTGCCATTGACCGTGAGTTTGAACGTAATGTCGGTCGCATTATTCGTCACTTCCATCCCGAGGATGTCGAGCGTGCCGCCGGCGTTGGCGATGCCGGGATCAATGTCGCCTGCAGCATCAGTGTAGGGCGAGTTGGTTCCTTCGACGGCGAAGGAGGTGGAGGCCGCGACGGCGACCGCCGCGAGCGTGAGGAGGAGTTTTTTCATGGCTGGGAGGTGGTTTGGAGATGGAAGCCGACAATGCGACTCGTGGATGAACTTTAACCTCGGCGTTCCGGGCGGCAACAATTTTTTCGCGTGGCTCACCAAAAAAAACGGGGCGCTGCGGAGGGCGGGATCAGCGTCCTGTCCGGCGCCGCACCGCGAAGCCGGCCAACCCGGCGACGCCCAAGCCGAGCAGGGCGTAGGTGGAAGGCTCGGGGACGGTGGTGATGGTGTTCGCGTAGAGGCCGTAATTGTTGAGGTCGGCGGCGGACGAGGTGATCCCGCCGACGTAGAACTTCACCTGGTTGGGCTGGGCCGCGAGGGTGAGGTTCGTGCTGAAGAAGGGGGACCCGCCGCCGAGCAGGCTGGCCGAGACGCTCACGGCCAGGGGGCCGGTGTGGGAAACGGAATAAGTGAGGGCTTGGTTGAAGGCGTTCGACAGGATCACGACCGAGTTGGTGCCTTGACCGAAACGCAGTTCGTCGCCTCCCCCGTGCTCGAAGCGAAAGAGCGCTCCGGCGCCGAAGGCCTGCTCGAACTCCACGCCGCGCGTGCCGCCGTTCCAACTGTAGTTGGCGTTGAGCGAAACCGACTGTCCGGAGGCCAGCGATCCGCCCAAGGGAAGGAAGACGTCCACGAAGGTGCCGTTGGTGGCGCCGACCATGAAAAACGCCGACGAACCGATGCTGGTCCGCCCGTTCTGCGTCGAGTCGCTGATGGCGGTCGAGGCACCGGTCCCGATGCTCATGAACCAAGTCGTGCCAAGGCCGACTGCAGTCGCCCCGCTGGTCCAGGTCCCGGTGGTGTAGCTCGCGCCGTTCTCGGTTCCGATGAGGACTTGGGAATGGCTGGCGTGCGTCAAAACGAGAAGGAGAGCGAGAGGGAGGAACTTTTTCATGGGAGGAGATTGTGGCGGGGGTGGGACGAATGTTCCGTCTGCGGCGGATTTTGCTCCCCGCCCTGACGACACGCAATGATTCTCTCGCGTGACGACGCTTGCTTTGCGTTCAGAAGTGGCGGCGGGCGAACTCACGGCCGGACCCGGACTTGAGGTAGCGCTCGAACGAGGTGGCCTTCGGTCGTTCGCGAAACGCGATGGCGGTTTCGATGCGCCACGGCAGATGCTTGCGCGTGTGGCTGACCTTACTTGCGTTGTGGGCCGCAAGACGCTCCTCGAGATTGCCCGTCAGGCCGACATAGTGACGGCTTGGATCATGCTCGCTTCTGAGGATGTAAACGTAGTGGAACATGGGGCATGGG
>CAZSUJ010000167.1:0-1170 GCA_964609925.1 uncultured Chthoniobacter sp.
TCGGCGCCGGGTTGGATCACGCCCTTGCGCGGGTGGAGGTCGAAGATTTTCGCGGCGTTCGTGCTGGCGACGGCGACGAACTGCTGGAGGCTGAGGCGGCCGCGTTTCACGCCGTGCGTGTAGAGGAGGTTGATGCGGTCCTCGAGGGAAGGGATCCCGTTGGGAATCTTGGTGAAGTCGTCCTTGCCCATCGGTTTCTGCGTTTCGAAGTCGAACGGGGCGTGGTCCGTGCCGACCGTGTTGACCAGCCCGCTTGCGAGCCCGTTCCAGAGCACGTCCTGGTTCGACACGTCGCGCAGGGGCGGTGACATGACGAACTTCGCGCCCTCGAAGCCGGGTTTCTCGGCGTAGGTCTTGTCGAGCACGAGGTATTGGATGAGGGTCTCGACGAAGACCTTCACGCCGCGCTCGCGGGCGGCGATGGCCTCGTCGAGCGCCTCCTTGCAGCTGAGGTGGACGATGTAAACCTGCGCTCCGGTGAGTGAGGCGAAGGACATCAGGTGGTGCACGCCCTCGGCCTCGACGCGGGGCGGACGGCTGTCATGGTGCGCGTCCGGGCCGGTGCGGCCGGCGGCCAGAAGTTCCCTCTGGAGTTGCGCGACAAGGGTTTCGTTCTCGCAGTGGGCGGTGACGATGACGCCGAGTTCCCGGGCGAGTTTGAGCGTGTTCCAAAGTTCGGAGTCGTCCACGCCGAAGGCGCCCTTGTAGGCGAGGAAGACCTTGAAGCTGCCCACGCCCGCCTTGACGATCTCGCGGAGCTGCGCGGCCGAGGCCTCATCGAATCGCGTCACGCCCATGTGGAAGGTGTAGTCGCAGCAGGCCTTGCCTTCGGCCTGCGCTTTCCATGTGGCGAAGCCTTCGGCCGGGGTCATGTCGCGGGACGGACAAACCATTTCGAAAACCGTGGTCGTCCCGCCGACGAGCGCGGCCTTCGTCGCCGTGGTGTAATCGTCCTTCGAGAACGTGCCCATGAAGGGCAGGTAGATGTGTGTGTGCGGGTCGATGAAGCCGGGGAAGACATGCTTGCCCGCCGCGTCAATCACCTCGGCGCCGGGCGGCGGGGTGATGTCCTTGTCGATGCGCGTGATGGTTTCGCCCTCGCACAGGATGTCCGCGGTGTAACGGCTGTCGGCGTTGACGATGTCGGCGTGCTTGATGAGAAGTGACATG
>CAZSUJ010000167.1:1270-3295 GCA_964609925.1 uncultured Chthoniobacter sp.
TGCTGGGTGTAGAAGGCGACGCCTTCGCGGCCTTGGACGTGGAGGTCGCCGAAGAAAGACGCGTGCCAGCCGCTGAAAGGGAAGAAGGCCATGGGGGCGGGGACGCCGATGTTGATGCCGACCATGCCGGCCTGGATGCGGTGGCGGAATTCACGGGCGGCTTTGCCGCTGCGGGTGAATATGGCGGCGCCGTTGCCGTAGGGCGACGTGTTGGCGAGTTCGATGGCAGCGTCGAGGTCTTCCATGCGGACGACATTGAGCACCGGGCCGAACACCTCCTCCTTCATCGTGACCATGCCGGGCTGCACGTGATCGAGGACGGTCGGGCCGACGAAGAAACCGTTGGGTGCGGAGGGGACCTTCGTGGTGCGTCCGTCGGTCAACGCCTTCGCGCCCTCGCCAGCGGCCTGCGTGATCAGTCCGCAGACGCGCTCGGCGTGCTGGCGGGAGATGACGGCGCCCATCTGCGCCTGCGGGTCGCGGTCGGCCGGGCCGACGCGGATTTTCGAGACGACGTCAACCAGCGCGGGGAGCACGGTGTCAGCGGCCTTGCCGATGGCGACGGCGGTGGAACTGGCCATGCAGCGCTCGCCGGCGCAGCCGAAGGCGGACTCCACGAGCCCGGTGGCGGAGTTGGTCACGTCGGCATCGGGCATGATGAGGACAAAGTTCTTCGCCCCTCCGGCGGCCTGGCAGCGCTTGCCGTGGGCGGTGGCGGTCTCGTGGATATACTTGGCGATGGGCGTCGAGCCGACGAACGAGATCGCCTTGATGGTGGGATGGCGGAGGAGTGCATCCACCGCCTCGCGTCCGCCATGGACGATGTTGAGGACGCCTGCAGGCAGGCCGGCCTCCATGGCGATCTGCGCGATGCGGATCGAGGTGAGAGGGACCTTCTCGCTCGGCTTGAGGACGAACGTGTTGCCGCAGGCGACGGCCATCGGCCACATCCAAAGCGGAACCATGGCGGGGAAGTTGAACGGCGTGATTCCGGCGACGACGCCGAGTGGTTGCCGGATCGAGTCGCAATCGATGCCGCGGGCCACGTTCTCGAGCGACTCGCCCATGAGGAGTGCGGGGGCGCCGCAGGCATATTCGATGTTCTCCAGTCCGCGCCGAACGTCCCCGCGGGCCTCGGCCATCGTCTTGCCGTGTTCACGGGTCACGCTCACGGCGAGTTCCTCGAAATGGTCCTCGAGCATGACCTTGAGCTTCATTAGCACACGCGCGCGTTCGACCGGCGGCGTTTCCATCCACGAGGGGAAGGCGTCCGCGGCGGCGCGCACGGCCTGGTCCACGGTGTCCGCGCCGCAGAGAGGCGTCTCGGCGATGACTTCTCCAATCGAGGGGTTGTGGACGGGGGTGGTGGCGACGCCGCTGACGGAGACCCATTCGCCGCCGATCAACAGCGGGCAGGAGAGTAGTTTGCTCATGATTTTTCTGTAACCCTTCCAACGTCCACGCGGACCACGCCGCGATCAAGCGCAATCAGGGGTGCCCGTCGGCTCGCCAAGCGGAACCGCGAGCGGTAAGGTGCTCACATGAGCGCGCTGCCGAGATCCTTCCTGCCGCGCATCCTGAATGCTTTCTTGTGGCTCGTTTTCTGTGCGATGGCGGGCACGGGCTTGCTGCTCGCATTCCGTCTGCCGCCAGGTTCGCGCGGCGGACGCGGGCTGACGGCGATGGGTTGGGGCCGGCATGATTGGGGAGATGTCCACACGTGGCTGTCCTACGCGTTTCTCTGCCTCGTCGCGGCGCATCTCGCGCTGCACTGGCGCTGGCTGTGGCAGGTTGCGGCGAAGCGGCGGTCGTGGCCGTTGTTGATCGGCGTGGGGGCCGGCCTCGCCATGATTGTCTGGCTGGTCTTCCAACCGGTCGCGCATCGCGGACCGCAGGCCGGCGCGCAGGCGGAGGAACGGGCGGAGCACCACCGCTCCGACTGAGGCGGTGGCTACGGGTGCGGGGGGAGGGGCTGCATCTCGCCGCGGGCCATGCGGGTCTGGTAGTCGTCCCAGCTCATCTTTT
>CAZSUJ010000168.1:0-3078 GCA_964609925.1 uncultured Chthoniobacter sp.
CTCAAGGACCTCGCGGCGGACGAGGGCAAGGGCCGGCTTTACGGGGCAATCGACCGGAGCGACCGGTCAGGGACGGGGGTCCGGACGCTGCGGCATTTCGTCGAATTGGCGGCAGGGGAGGGAGGCACCGCTTTCCGGCGCACGGGCCGCACCGATCCCGGGGCGCCCAAGATGCGCATCTACCAACTCCTGCCCCGCCTCTTCGGCAACACGAACGAGACGCGGAAGCCCAACGGCACGCTCGCCGAGAATGGCAGCGGCAAGTTCAGTGCGCTGAATGACGCGTCGCTCGCCGAGTTGCAGGGCATGGGTTTCACGCACATCTGGCTGACCGGCGTGCCCCAGCAGGCCACGGCGACGGACTATTCCGACATCGGCGAGCCGGCCGACGACCCGGATCTGCTCAAGGGGCTCGCGGGCAGTCCTTATGCCATCCGCGACTACTTCGATGTCAGCCCGGATTACGCGGACGACCCGGCCAAGCGGATCGACGAGTTCAAGGCGGTCATCGCTCGCATCCACGCCAAGGGGATGAAAGTGCTCATCGATTTCGTGCCGAACCACGTGGCGCGCAGCCACGAATCGACCGTGAAGCCGGAGCTTTCCTTCGGCGCGAAGGACGACCGCACCAAGTTCTTCGCCCCGGACAACAACTTCTTCTACCTCACACCCGATTCCGGCGCGGAGAGCAGTGCGCCGCTGCGGCTGCCCACGGTGGACGGCAACGGACGTCCGACCAGCCCCACCGTCCAAGCGTCCTCGGTGCCCGGTGACGGCCTGTTCGAACCCGAGCGAGAGGTTGGCCGCGTGACCGGAAACAATATCATCAGTTGGGCGCCCGGAGCGGACACCTGGTATGAAACGGTGAAGCTCAACTACGGCTACAACTTCAAGGATCCGGACAACGACGGCCGCCGCTATCCGCGCACGGGCCACGCGGACATCCCGGTGCCGGACACGTGGAAGAAGATGAACGATGTCATCGCCTACTGGCAGGGGCTCGGCGTGGACGGATTCCGCGCGGACATGGCGCACATGGTTCCGCCTGAATTCTGGCGCTGGCTCATCGCCCGGGCGCGCGAGCGGCAGCCGGATGTGTTCTTCGTGGCCGAGGCCTACGACACCGACCCGGCCAAGGTTCCCGGCAGCGATCCGGGAATGAGCGCGGTGACGGGTGGCCATGTCATGCTCGACCTGCTGGGCGCGGGCTTTGATGCCGTTTACGACGACCCGACCTACGACGCGGTGAAGGCGATCTACGACGGCGGCGGAAGTGCCAATGACATCGACCGCCAGATGCGAGCCCCCTTCTTCTTCGACAACGCCCTCCAATACGCGGAGAACCACGACGAGGTGCGCCTCGCGGCGGCCGGTCATTGGGGCGGCCACGGCGCGCGCGTCGGCCGGGCTGTCGCACCCCTGCTCTACGGCCTGTCGCGCGGCCCCGTCATGCTCTACCACGGCCAGGAAGTGGGTGAACCCGCCGCGGGGTCCGAGGGTTTCGGCGGCGACGACGGCCGCACCAGCATTTTCGACTACTGGTCCATGCCCGAGTTCGCCAAGTGGGTGAACGATGGAAAATTCGACGGCGGCCGCCTCTCCGCCGAGCAGCGCAACCTGCGCGATTTCTACCGCCGTCTCCTCACCATCATCGACCAGCCCGCCTTCCGCGACGGCGACTTCCTTCCCCTCAATCCCGAGAACATGGACAACCCGGATTACGGGCGCGCGGGCGGCGACGAGTCCGGCCGTTGGGTTTACAGTTACCTGCGCAGTGACCCGGCCACCGGCCAGCGCGTGCTCGTGGTGGTGAACCTGCATCCGGACAAGGCCATGCGCGACCTTCGCGTCCGCCTGCCCGACCGCGCCATGCGTTTCCTCGGCTGGGACAACCTCGCCGGGTCCCGCACCGTCCCGGTGCGCGCCACCGACCGCCTCGGCGACGTGCCGTCCGGTTCGGCCGAGATCACGGCCACCCCGGCGGACCTGCGCGACACCGGCCTCACCATCAAGGAGCTTCCGCCGCTCACCGCGGCCTACTACGAATTGCAGGCGCCGCGGATGCCGTCCGCGCGCTGACCAACCCCGCTCCCGAATGATCACCCGATTCCTCCGCTCGCTCGTCCCCGCCATCCTGCTCCTCGCCGCAGGCGCGTCACCGTTGTCCGCCCAGACTCCCGCGCCGGGCGAACCGCCCGCGGTGCGCCTCAACAGCTACATCGGCTGGATTCCGATGCAGCCGGTCGTGGCCGGCGGCGAGTTGGTGATCGACCTGCACCGCTTCGTCTTCCTCAACCCGGCGGACGAGCTCAAGGTCAAGGAATCCGCGGACAATCTCTACACCGCGCAATACAGCCCCGGGGCCTTCGCCCTCCGCGTGCAACTCGATCCGAAAGCCAAGGGGCTGATCGAAATCCCGATCGAGATCGTCCCGAAGGCCGGCGGCGGTCGTGACTCCGTCGGACGCAAGGACATCACAACCCCGGGTGCAGCCGCGCCCGGCGGCGAGGAGCGTCGCGGCATCCTACTCATCGGCGTGCAGCGCGCCGACGGCTGGAAGTTCGCCTACAAGCCGAACCGCGCCGGTGTGCGCAAGGTGAGCGTCGCCGGGCAGTTCAACGGTTGGAACACCGGATCGCATGAACTCAAGCCCTCCGCCGCCGGAACCTTCGAGCTTTTCGTCACCCTCCCGCCCGGTTCCCACCCCTACAAATTCCTGGTGGACGGCGAATGGACCCTCGACCCGGCCAACCCGGTGCGATCGGACGACGGTTCCGGCACGGTCAACTCGATCGCGCAGGTCGGTGTGACCGACAGCAGCCGTCCGCCCGTCGTCTTCGCCTCATCCCAGGTGGATGGCCAGGCCGTGTTCCGCGTCGTGGGTGGCGGGGCCGCCGTCGCGCAGGTTTCCGCCACGCTGCAGCGTCCCGACGGCACGAGCGCCACCGTCCCGGCTGAGCGGGAGGGCGACATTGTCCGCGTCACCACCAGCAACGCCCCCGAGGGTTCTTGGGTCCGCGTCGTCGTGGCCGACACCGCGGGCAACATCAGCAATGCCGCCCGTGTCCTGCTCGGCGA
>CAZSUJ010000169.1:0-3033 GCA_964609925.1 uncultured Chthoniobacter sp.
CGTCGCTCAGCTTGTAGCCCAGATGCTCCAACCGCGCAGCCATGGCGTGGCGTCCGCTGTGCTTGGTCAGCGGCAACTCGGTGCCACCCCACCCGACCTCGACCGGGTCCATGATCTCGTAGGTCTCGCGCATCTTGAGGATGCCGTCCTGATGGATTCCGGAGCTGTGGGCGAAAGCGTTTTCTCCCACGATGGCCTTGCTGCGCTGCACGTGCAGACCGCTCATGCGGCTGACGATGCGCGAGGTCTTCAGGATTTCGCGCGTCTGCACGCCCGTGGCCAGCGAGCCGAAGATGTCCGGCCGCGTCTTCATGGCCATGATGACCTCCTCCAAGGCGACGTTCCCGGCGCGCTCGCCGATGCCGTTGATCGTGCCCTCGACTTGCCGGGCGCCGTTCTGCACGGCGGCCAGCGAGTTGGCGACGGCCAGGCCGAGGTCGTTGTGGCAATGCACGCTGATGATGGCGTCATCAATGTTGCGGACATTGTCCTTCAGATACTTGATCAAGGCCCCGAACTGCTCCGGCACCGCGTAACCCACCGTGTCGGGTATGTTCACCGTGGTCGCCCCCGCCGCGATGGCCGTCTCGACGACTTTGGCCAGGAATTCCGGCTCGGTCCGCGACGCGTCCTCGGGCGAGAATTCCACGTCCTTCGTGTGCGACTTGGCCAACGCGACCCCCTCGGCAGCCAAACGCAGGATCTCGTCGTGGGCCTTCTTCAATTTGTGCTCGCGGTGGATCTTCGACGTGGCCAGGAACACATGGATTCTCCCGCGCTCCCCGGCCGGCTTGACCGCGGCGGCCGCTGCCTCGATGTCCTTCGTCACGCAGCGCGCCAACCCGGCGATGACCGGTCCACGCACCTCGGTGGCGATGCGCTGCACCGCCTCGAAGTCGCCCTCGCTGATGACGGGAAATCCCGCCTCGATGACGTCAACGTTCAGACGCTCGAGCTGGCGTGCGACCTCGAGTTTCTCGCGCAGGTTCATGGACGCGCCGGGGCACTGTTCGCCGTCGCGCAGCGTGGTGTCGAAGATGATGATTTTGTCGGACATGGTGGTGGAGGATGGTTTGTGTGTGTGGGCGTGGGTTCCCCGATGCAGGGGCGGCGGTGAGGATGGCGTCCGCAGAGGAGCGGACGACTAGCTAAGTCGGGCGGACAGCGAGCCGAAGCGACTTCCCGTCACACAAAATGGCATCCCGCTGGACATGGACCTCTTATACGGCGGATCCCCTGCCCGTGCAAGCGGCGGCTCAGCGGTCCAAGGGACGGAGGAACACGCCGCCACCGAGCAGACGCTGTCCGTCGTAGAACGCGCAAATCTGACCCGGGGCGACCGCACGCTGCGGGGCGGCGAACTCCACCCGCACGCGCCCCGCATCAATGGCAACAACCTCCGCCTCCACCCGCGGCGCGCGGTAGCGGGGCCGGATCTCAAGTCCACCCTCCAAGGAGGCCCCCGCCTCCGTCGTGCTCAACGAGCCGACCTCCCAACTCCGTGTGTAGAGCCCGGGCGTGGCCGGCTGGTCGAAGCCCACAACGAGTTCGCGTGTCGCCGCGCGCTTCTCCACGACCACATAAGCCTCATGCGGCGTGTTCGAGGCCACGCCGATGCCCTTGCGCTGGCCGAGCGTGAAATAGTGCAGCCCCCGGTGCTCGCCCAGCACCCGCCCGTCGAGCCCCACGACCGGCCCGGGGGCGTCCGGAAGATAGTCGCGCAGGAAGTCGGCCATGCGGACCTTGCCGATGAAGCAGATTCCCTGGCTGTCTTTCTTCGCGGCTGTCGGGAGAGCGGCGGCTGCGGCGCGCGCGCGGACTTCGCTCTTTTGAAGACCGCCCACCGGCATCCAGGCCGAGGCGATTTGTGCGGGTTTCATCATGGACAGGAAATACGACTGGTCCTTTCCGGCATCCGCCCCCTCGAAAAGGGCGGGAGCCCCGCCGCCCTCGAGCACGACCTGCGCGTAATGGCCGGTGCCGACGCCGTCGAAACCCTCGGCCTTCGCCAGTTCGAGGAAAACGCCGAACTTTATCTCGCGGTTGCAATAGACATCGGGGTTCGGCGTGATCCCCTCGGCGTAGCCGCGCAGCATGTAGTCCACGATCCGCTCGCGGTAGTCCGCCATCATGTTGACCACGCGGAACGGGATGCCGAGCACCGCGGCGACGGCCCGGGCATCCTCGACGTCCTCCTCCCACGGGCACGGCCCGAGCGGGGCGCTCTCCGCCATCCAGTTGCGCATGTAAGCCCCCTCGACCTCGTGCCCCTCGTCGCGCAGGAGGAGCGCCGCAACGGAGCTGTCCACCCCGCCCGACATGGCGACGAGAATACGGGCCATCGCGAATTCAGCGCGCCGCACGCGCGGCTTCAACCAAGGCCTTCACCCGGTCCAGCTCGACCTGACCGTCCCACGTGCCACCGGCCTTGAGCGAGGAGCCCACGATGGCCGCATCCGCGATCTCGAGCATCGCGCGCACGTTGCCCGCCGTCACACCCGACCCGACCACCACCGGCAGGGCAGTCGCCGAGCGCGCCTCGGCCAGCTCGGAAACCGACGTCTCGCAACCCGTGGCGGCCCCGGTAACGATCACCGCATCGGCTCCGCAGAAAGCGGCCGCCTTGACCGTCTCGGCAAGACACACATCGGCCGTGACGGCATGCGCGGAATGCTTTTTCTTCACGTCGGCCCAAACCGCAATCTGTTCGGCTCCGATCTGCCGACGATAACGCAGGAGCGGACCGGCGCAGGCGTCCATCCATCCTTCGTCAGCCACGTGCCCGAAGACGAATCCTTCGGCACGGATGAACTGGAAGCCCGCCGCCAGCGCGACCGCGAGCGCAGCCTCGTTGGCTCCGGCGAGGACCTGAACCCCGCACGGAAGGTCCGTGGCGTCGTTCACCGCGCGGCAGACGGCTGTCATGGACGCAACGATTTCCGGCCCCACGCCTCCGCGCAGATACGGCAGATCGTGCATGTTCTCCACGAGGATGGCATCGCAACCGCCCTCGGCCAGCGTCCAGACCTCCTG
>CAZSUJ010000170.1:0-3028 GCA_964609925.1 uncultured Chthoniobacter sp.
ACGTGGAAACGGTTGGCCTTGAGTCGTTCCGCGGTGGCCGCGCCGACGGCGGCGAATTTGGCCCCGCCGATCTCGCGCGCGTCGTCGTAGAGTTTGTCGAACATGGCCAGGAACGCGTCCACGCCGTTCGCGCTGGTGAAGACGATCCACTCGTAGCCATGCGCGTCCTGCACCAGCTCCGCGAATTGCCGCAGGTCAGCGGGCGGCTCGCGCCGGATCATCGGCAATTCGAGGACATCGGCCCCCAGCGCGCGCAGTTCGTTCCCGAGCCGCGAGGCGGTGGCCCGGCTCCGCGTGATCGCGATGCGACGACCGAAGAGCGGTTGGTGCCGCATCCAGTCGAGCGTCGCGGACTGCGCGGCGACGTCACCGATGACCACCACGGCCGGCGGACGCAAACCGGCCGCCCGCTCCGCGATGTCAGCCAGCGTTCCGCGCAGCACGGTCTGATCTCCGAACGTGGCGCGACGAACGATGGCAACGGGGGTCTCCGCCGCGGCACCGCCCTCGACGAGACAGGCGGCGATGCCGCCGAGGCGGTCCACACCCATGAGCATGACCTTCGTGCCGGGCACGGCACCCAGCGCGCGATAACGCGCCGCGCCCCCCGGCGTGGCGGGATCCTCGTGTCCACTGAAGACAAGCACCTCCGTGTTGACTCCGCGCCGCGTCACGGCGATGCCCGCCGAGGCCGGTCCGGCCAGAGCGGATGTCACCCCCGGCACAACCTCGAAGGCCACGCCGGCGGCGGCCAGGGCCGCGGCCTCCTCCGCGCCGCGCGCGAAGACGAACGGATCGCCGCCCTTGAGACGGACCACGCGGCGCCCCGCCGAGGTGTGCGCGACAAGGAGTTCGTTGATCTTCTCCTGCGGCATCTCGTGGCCGCCGGGCTTCTTGCCGACGTAAATCAACTCGGCCGCGTCCGGGGCGAGCGCCAGAAGTTCGCGGTTCACGAGATTGTCGAAGACCACGACCTCGGCCTGCGCCAGCGCGTCACGGCCACGGAGCGTGAGAAGCCCCGGATCGCCCGGACCCGCACCGACCAGCCAGCATCTGCCTTTCGTCTCAGCCATGGAGCAAGGCCGCCAGTTTATGACCGATCTCCGAGGCTTCGGCCAGCGGTCCGGTGAGCGAAGCGCGCTTTTCCGGCGAGCCGGGTTCCGGGAAAAAGGCCGCCTCCAGGTGCAGCATACCGCCCTCGACGCGCCCGAGCGCACCCAAGGCGAGATGGCATCCGCCACCGAGCGCCGCCAGCACGGCGCGTTCGGCCGCCACGGCTGCAGCAGTCTCCGGGTCATTCAGGGGCGCAAGCAAACGGATCGCGTCTGCGTCATCCACGCGAACCTCGACCGCGACCGCCCCTTGGCCCGGGGCCGGGAGAAAAGTCGGCAAAGGCGATGCATGCAGGAGGACGTCGTCTACCGCGAAACTGCCGGTGTCCGGAAACCCGAGCCGCGCCAAGCCCGCCGCCGCAAGGATCACGGCGTCGAAATCCCCGCGGGCCGCTTTCGACACGCGCGTGGGCACATTGCCCCGGATGCCATCGACGCGCAGATCGGCCCGCTGCGCGAGGAGCATGGCCCGACGGCGCGGACTGCCCGTGCCGACGACCGCGCCGGGCGCCAACCCCTGCAGGCCGCCAGCCGCACGCGCCACGAGCACGTCCGCGGGGTTGCCCCGCGGAAGGACCGCGCCGAGCACGAAGTCATCCGGCAATCGCACCGGCAGGTCCTTCAGACTGTGGACCGCGGCGTTCGCCCGCCCGTCGCGCAACGCCCGCTCGAGTTCCTTCGTGAAGACCCCCGACCCGCCGATGGCGGAGAGGTCTTCGTCGGGACGCCGGTCGCCCGTCGTGCGGACGAGCAATTCCTCCACCTGCAGCAACGGATGCCCGCGGACGAGCAAATCCCGCACCATTCCCGTCTGGACGCGGGCCAGAGCGCTGCCGCGGGTTGCCAGGACGAAGGGTCCGGTCATCCGGCCCTCACGCCGCCGCCGGCAGCGGCATCCGGCCGTTGAGGCGGCTGGCGATGGCGGCCGCGCGCGCGGCCACGATGTCCTCGGCGCGTCCCATCTCGCGAGCGCGCGAGGCCAAGCCCTCGCGGGCAAAGGCCTGCAAGGCATCCACGTCGAACAGGCGCACGCCCGGGATTTCACCGATGGCCGGGTCGAAATCACGCGGCACAGCCAGGTCGAGAAGGAAAAGGGGACGGCCGGCGCGCGCGCGCATGACGGGTTCCATCTCGGCCGCGCGCAAAAGGCGGCCGGGCGCGGTAGCCGAAGCGACGACGATGCCGACTTCAGACAGCTGTTCACGCCATCCCTCGAAAGGCACCGTGCGGCCGCCCAACTCGGACGCGAGCCGCTCGGCGCGGTCCGGGCTGCGGTTCGCGACGATGATCTCGCCGATCCCGCGAGCCGTGAGACTGCGCATCACGAGCGAGCCCGCCTCGCCGGCCCCGAGAACCAGCGCGCGGCATGATGAAAGATCACCGAGCACGCCGGCGGCCAGTGCGACCGCGGCGGAGCCGACCGAGACCGCCCCGCGCGAGAGCGCCGTGTTGGCGTGGACCGACTTCGCCGCGCCCAGCGCGTGCTGGAAAACGCGGTGCAAGAGCGGTCCGGCCGTGCCTGCGCGCACCGCATCCGCGTAGGCCGACTTCACTTGGCCGAGAATCTCCGTCTCACCGGGCACCATCGAGTCGAGCCCGGCGGCAACGCGCAGCAGGTGGCGCACGGCCTCATCGCCGGCGTGGCGGTAGAAGTCCGCCTCCGTGCCCGCGCGCCGCGCCAGAACACTGGAACATGCCGCGCCAGCGATCGCGCCGTCCGCCGCCGCGCCGTAAACCTCGACGCGGTTGCAGGTCGAGAGCACGGCGGTCTCGCCCAGTCCGGCCTCCTCGAGCAGGGCGGGCAGGAACGTCGGGACCTCGGCCGCGCCCACCGCGAAGCGCTCGCGCAAAGAAACGGCCGCCGTGTGGTGGCTCAGACCGAGGCAGAACAATTCCATGGACAGCCGGGCACGTTA
>CAZSUJ010000171.1:0-2997 GCA_964609925.1 uncultured Chthoniobacter sp.
TCCTCGGACGCAACGCGGCCACGGGCTTCCACGATATCGAGACATGGATGACACCCGTGACCCTCGCCGATGAACTCCGCATCGAGCTAGCCGGGCCACCGGGCATCCGCCTGCTCTGCAGCGACCCGGACCTCGATTCTGGCCCCTCCAACCTCGCTTCGCGCGCCGCCGGGGCTTTTCTCGATGCGACCGGACTCCACGCCGGCGTCGAGATCACGTTGGACAAGAAGATCCCCCACGGCGCCGGACTCGGCGGAGGCAGCAGCGACGCTGCGGCCGTGCTTGTCTCTCTGAACACACTCGCCGGAGAGCCACTCGAGGTCGCCGCCCTCATGTCCCTCGCGGCCTCGCTCGGATCCGACGTCCCCTTCTTCGTGCGCGGCCTCGCCGCCGTCGCCACCGGTCGCGGAGAACACCTTCAGCCACGCCCACTGCCCCGCCCGCTTGATCTTCTCCTGCTCAAGCCCCCGTTCCCCGTCGCGACGGCTTGGGCCTACGCCCAATGGTCGGCCGGACTCCGCTCGCCTGCGTCCTGGGTGGCACCGCAGTCGCTGGGAGACATGGAGATCGTCAACGACCTTGAAGGTCCCGTCTTCGCCAAGCACCTCCTCCTGCCCGTCATCAAACAGTGGCTGCTCCGCCACACTCTCGTCGCCGCCGCTGCCATGTCCGGCTCCGGATCCTGCCTCTTCGCCGTGCTTCGCGATCCGGGGGACGCCACTGCGCTCGCCGCTGAAGCCCGCGCCACCTTCGGCGCAGGACTCTGGACCGCGGCCTGCCACACCGCCTGACCCGGGCACCACCTTCGCACCTTTTCTCTTTCTCACGCTCGCTCAACCATCTTCTTGGTTGACCGCGCCAACCACGTTCGCAAGTCTGCGGCCGCACTTCACCCGATGGAACACCCGGCACATTATCCGCAAGGTTTCCGCGCCCGTCGCGGACTCAACTGGGGCGCCCTCGGGCTCATGTATGCGGCCTACTACATGTGCCGCTACAACTTCCGCTTCGCCACGCCCGGCATGCAGGAGGAGTTCGGGTTCACCACGACGCAGATCGCCGACATGCTTGCGATCTGGTCGATCACCTACGGCACCGGGCAGCTCGTCAACGGCCTGCTGACCGACAAGATCGGCGGCAAGCGCTCGATGCAGATCGGCGCCTTCGGAACCATCATCGTCAACGTCCTCCTCGGCGTCCTCCCCCTCCTCGTCATCGGCGGGGCGCTGGCCGCCGCGGGACGCTTCGTGTTCGGAACGGACGTCGTTGACCCGGCCTTCATCGCCATCGCGGTGGTCTGGCTCATCAACGGCTGGTTCCAGTCGTTCGGCGCCCCCGGCATGATCAAGATCAACGCCGCCTGGTTCCGCCGCACGGAGCGAGGCACGTTCGCCGGCATCTTTGGGTTCATGATCCAGCTCGGCCAGGTGGCCAGCTCGAAGCTCTCGCCCGCCATCCTGAACGGCATCTCCCTCGGCATCCTCGTCGTCGCCCCGGGCCAATGGCGCTGGCTCTTCATCATCCCGCCCATCATCACGCTCGCCGCCGCCATTTTCATGACGCTCGCCGTCAAGCAGTCGCCCGACGAAGCGGGATACCCGGACGTCATCGAGGACGAACTCGACAACTCCGCGGGCGTCACCGTCTCGCTGAAGGAGTCGTTCAGGACGATCTTCACGCATCCGCTCGTCTGGTTCTACGCCGCCGCCTACGCCTGCACCGGGGCCGTCCGCACCAGCTCGGACCAGCTCGCCATCCTCTATTTCCAGGACCAGCTCGGCATGAACATGAAGACCGCCATCCCGGCCGCCGTCGCTTGGACGCTCGCCGCCATGCCCATGGCCGCGGTCGCCGGATCGCTCGCGTCGGGCTGGGTCTCGGACAAATTCTTCAAGGGCCACCGCTCGCCTGTCGCCATGACCCTCTATTTCCTCGAGGCGGTCGTCATCGCCTTCGCCGCCTTCCTCCTCGTGCAGGGGCTCGTTGGCCCAACGCCGGCGGGGATTCTCGTCGGCTGCGGCATCCTGATCATGATCGCGCTCACCGCGAACTCCACGCACTCGATCGTCGGCGCGGCGGCACCGATGGACATCGGCGGCAAGAAAATGGCGGGCTTCGCGGCCGGCGTCATCGACTCGTTCCAATACTACGGCGCCGCCATCTCGCTCCTCATCACCGGCCGGGTCCTCGACGCGACGAAGGAACAGCACGGCTGGCTCTTTTGGTATGTCATCATGGCGGGCTTCGGTGTCCTTGGCGGCATCGCCATGCTCCTCGTGATGATCAAACAGAAGCGGATGGCCAAGGCTGCGGGGGCATGAAACACGCCATAGCAGCCTTCGCGCTTCTCGCCGCCGTGGCCTGCACCGGCAACGCCGCACCGGCCACCGGCGAACTCCGCATCAACGGCTCGAATGTCTTCGGCGAAACCCTCGCCCCCCGCCTCGTCCGCGCTTTCACCCGCGCCCACCCCGACCTCGTCGTCTCCCTGCGGCGCCCCGGCACCGCCGAAGGCCTGCAGGCCCTGGTCGAGGGCAAAGCCGACATCGCTCCGACATCCCGCCTGCCGGACCGACGCGAACAGCGCGCCGCCCGCGCGGCCCGGACGGAGATCGTCGCCCATCCCGCCGCCATTTACGCCGTCCGCATCATCGTCCACGAAAGCAACCCGGTGAAATCCCTCACCGCCGCCCAAGTCCGCGACCTGTTCAGCGGACGCATCACCAACTGGAAGCAGGTCGGCGGCCCTGACATGCCCGTCCAGGTCTTCGTCCTCGGCACCAACACCGGCGCGCGCGCCGGCTTCCGGGAAGTCGCGATGGATGGACGCAACTACGCGCGCACCGCGCTCGCGCTGCCCGACTACGGCGACATAGCCCACCGCGTATCCACCCAAGCCTCCGGCCTTGGTTACACCGCCCTCGGGCCGCTACCCGAGCGTGTTGTGGCCGTTCCCGTCAACGGCATCGCCCCCACCACCGCCACCATCCGCGATGG
>CAZSUJ010000172.1:0-2987 GCA_964609925.1 uncultured Chthoniobacter sp.
GGAAACGGGGGACTGACAAAGCAAGGGAGCGGCACACTCAGCCTGACCGGGAGCAACAACTACACGGGGGCCACGGATGTGCGGGCCGGCACGCTCATCGTCAACTTCGGGTCGGTCAACCACACCAACGCGGCCATGACGGTCGGGAAATCGAACGGCGACACCGCGACCCTCGTCATCAGCAACGGCGGGCGGGTGGTGTCCGACTCCGGATTCGTGGGGGATGCCGCCGGTTCCACCGGTTCGGTTTTGGTGCGGGCCGGAACCTGGGCAAACCTCGGGACCCTCGTCGTCGGCGAGTCGGGCGCGGGGTCGATGACGATCAACGGCGGCGGCGTTTCCAACACCACCGGCACCATCGGCGGGCGGGCCGGTTCGACCAGCAGCGTCACGGTGACCAGCGGGGGATGGACGAATTCCGGCAACCTGAACATCGGCTCGGCCGGGACCGGCAGTCTTCTGATCAACGGCGGTTTCGTGGGCAATACCAACGCGCTTTTGGGCGTATCCCCGAGCGGGGTAGGCAGCGCAACCGTGTCCAGCGGGTCGTGGTCGAACAGGGTCCTATCCGTGGGCTACTCCGGCTCGGGCACCTTGCTGGTGGAGGGCGGAACGGTCAGTGGGTTGCTGGTCCGCGTCGGCGAACTGACCAACGGTGTGGGCAATGCCACCGTGTCCGGCGGAACGCTGCGCAGTTCCGGCAACATCGTCGTGGCCGAACGCGGCACCGGGACGTTCAACTTGGTGGGCGCCGGGACGGCCACGGCCAACGCGGGTGACGGCACGGTGACGGTGGCCCAGAACGCCGGATCCACCGGCACGCTGAACATCGGGACCAACGGCGCGGCGGGAACGCTGAACGCCGCGCTTGTCGAGGGCGGTGCGGGCACGGCGGTGCTGAACTTCAACCACACCAACAACCTGACGTTCACGTCCCAGATCGCCGGGGGCATCCAGCTGAACAAGCTCGGCGCCGGCACGACCACCCTCACGCGGAGCAACACCTATAGCGGCGCGACCGCGATCGAGGCCGGCGCGCTGCTCGTCAACGGCGCCCTCGGCGGCACCAACACCGTCACGGTCAAGAACGGGGCCACGCTCGGAGGCACGGGATCGGTGGGCGGCGCGGTGACGGTCGAGGGCGGCGGCATCCTCGCGCCGGGGGCCAGCGCCGGGACTTTCTCCCTGGGCTCATTGATCCTGAACTCGACCTCCGCGTTGAAGTTCGAGCTGGGCACGACCAGCGATCTCGTGGTGGTGGCGGGCGACCTCACGCTGGACGGCATTCTGGACGTGACGGCGCTGAGCGGTTTCGGGGCCGGAAGTTACAACCTTTTCCAATACTCCGGGGCGCTCACCAACAACGGGCTGACCTTGGGGACCATGCCGTCCGGATTCTTCTACGGGATCGACCTTTCGACGACGAACTACGTGAGGCTGACGGTGGCGCAGCCGGACCTTTATTGGGATGGCCCGAACACGACGCCGAACGGCACGGTCAACGGCGGGACGGGCACCTGGAACAACACGTCGAGCAATTGGACGAGCGTGAACGGGCTCACCAACTATGTCTGGAATGACGGGAGCACGGCGTATTTCACAGCCACGGCCGGCACGGTGACGGTGGGCGAGAACGTCAGCGTGGCGGAGATGATCTTCGAGACCAGCGGCTACGTGCTCACGGGCCTCGGGCAGATCGCGATCAAGGGCGCGACCCTGGCGGTGGACACAGCCACCAACGTGGTGGCGGAAATCGGCGCCGCGATCACGGGGACGGGGGAACTCGAGAAGACCGGCGCCGGCACGCTCACGCTCACGGCCAGCAATTCTTACACCGGCGGCACGGTGGTCCGCGGCGGCACGCTCGCGGTCACCGGGGGCGGGTCGATCAACCATCCCGCGGCGGTTCTCACCGTCGGTCGGGATGCCGGCGATGACGCCATGCTGAACATCGGGACGAACGGCGTGGTCTTGAGCGACTTCGCGATCATCGGCAGCGGCTCGAATTCCGTCGGGACGGTGAATGTGGTCGGCGGCGCGTGGACCAACACGCGGGCCATACAGGTCGGCCTCGATGGCACGGGAACGGTGAACCTTTCCAACGGGACGGTCTCCGCTTCGCTGGTCAACGTGGGTTTTGGTTCGACCGGGACCCTCAACATCTCCGGCGGCACGTGGAGCAACGCGACGGCGTTGCTGGTCGGAGCGTCCACCGACGGCACACTCAACCTTTCGGGCGGGAGCCTCTGGAGCCGGGGCAGCACGGTCGGCGACAATGGCACCGGCACCGCCAACGTTTCCGGCGGAACCTGGAACAATGAAGAAGGGATGCTGGTCGGATATATCGCCAACGGAACGCTCAACCTCTCCAACGGCACGATCACCAGCGCGGAAGGCACAGTCGGCAATTTCGGCATCGGCACGGCCAACATCACCGGCGGCACCTGGAGCAACACGGGGCGGCTTCATGTGGGTGTCTACAACGAGGGCGCGCTCAACCTGTCCAACGGGACCGTCTCCGCCTCGGACGTGCTGGTCAGCGGGCAAGTAGGGTCCACCGGCGCGCTGAACCTTGCCGGGGGCACACTGCGGACCGGCCAGGTGAGAGAGGATCGTGGCATTGGAACCGTGACCTTCAGCGGCGGCACGCTCCGCCTGACCACCAACCAGGCCGCGCTCTTCGTGGATTTCGAAGACGGCGACGTCATCCTGACCAACGGAGGCGGCACGATCGACACCGACACCTTCAATGTCGCCACCGCGCTCGGACTCACCGGCAACGGTTCCTTCACCAAGCAGGGCACCGGCACGCTCACGCTCACCGGCAGCAACACCTACACCGGCGGAACGGCGATCGCCGCGGGCACGCTTCAGGTTGGCAACGGCGGGACCAACGGCTCGATCACGGGCAACGTCACCAACAACGGAGCCCTCGTCTTCAACCGCTCGGACGCCATCACGTTCAGCAATGTCATCAGCGGCAGCGG
>CAZSUJ010000173.1:0-2976 GCA_964609925.1 uncultured Chthoniobacter sp.
TCCCGCTGCGGCCGGACGTGCGGAGTGTCTTCGTGACCGGACCGCTGGCCGCCTCAGTCGAGGCCCTGCTCGGCAATTACCACGGCATCCCGACACGAGCCGTGACTTTCCTCGAAGGCCTCGCGGCGGCGATGCCCGAGGGCGTGCGCATGGATTTCCGTCCGGGCAGCCTCCTCTCCACGCCGAAGCGGAATGACCAGCAGTGGGCGGAGTTCGAGGCGGCGGCGTGCGATGTGACCATCGCGGTGCTTGGTTTCACCAACCTGCTCGAAGGCGAGGAAGGCGACGCCATCGAGTCCGCCACGCGCGGCGACCGCGAGGACCTGCTCCTGCCCGAGCCGCAACGGGTCTTCCTGCGCAGCCTGCTCGAGCGCGGCTGTAAGGTCGTGGTCGTGCTGGTTGGCGGCGGGGCCATTTCGCTCGGGGATCTCGATGACAAAGTGGAGGCAATTCTTTGGACGGGCTATCCGGGGCAGGAAGGCGGGAACGCGGTGGCCGACCTCTTGCTCGGACGCCATGCGCCCGCGGGCAAGCTGCCGGTGACGTTCTACCGCTCGTCCGACGACCTTCCTCCCTTCGCGGATTACGCGATGGAAGGCCGCACGCACCGCTGGTTCCGCGGCGAGCCGGCGTATCCGTTCGGCTTCGGCCTCGGCTACACGACGTTCGAGTTCTCCGATCTCGAAGTCGGGCCGACGCGGCACGGGCGCCCGTTGCGCGGCCGCGTGACCGTGCGGAACACCGGGGCGCGCGCGGGCCAGGAGATTGCTCAGGTTTACGTGAACGGCTTTGCGGCGGATGACGGTCCCGTGCCGGTGGAGAATCTCGCGTGGTTCGCACCCGTGGACCTCGGGCCTGGCGAGGCGCAGCGCCTCAGCTTCACTATTCCCGCGGCGCAGATGCTCCTCGTGGACGCGCAGGGAAGACGCAGCCGGCGTCCGGACTCCTTCGAGGTGTTCGCCGGCGGCAGTTCCCCGCATCCCCGCTGCCGCGAACTCGGCGCGCCCGCCAGCTGCCGCGTGCGCGTTGCACCGAAATCATGAACCAGACCGAACCGGACATCATCCTGCGCGAGGTGGACAAGCTCCGTCCGTCCCGCGGCGGCCGCGTGGCCCCGCTCCTTCGCGAGCGGCTCGGCGTGACCCACGTGGCGGGGCGCTACGCTTTGACGGACGAGCCGTATCTCATCGAAGGCGCGCGCGCCGTGCACGAGCGGCTCGGATGGCAGCACCTCAAGCTGTGGTTCGCCCATCCGGAGAACGTGTATCCTTTCCACTCTCGCTGGGACCTGCCGGAAGGCTACAGCCTCGCGCAGCTCGCCGCGCATCCATACTACCGCGCGGCCTTCGACTTCCCGTTCCGCTCGATCACGCTCGAGGTCTACTTCACGCAGCGCGGACAGCATCATCCGCGGCCCAAGGGCTGGATGATTCCGCCGGATCTCGATTTCGGACACGAGGAGAAGGAAATCTGCGATCTCGGCGTCCACCTGCTCGAAACCTACCGCGATCGCGACGTGACGTTCATCCTGCAGAATTGGGAGGGCGACTGGATGCTGCGCGATTTTCCCGGGTCCGAATGGACGGATCCGGCCAAGCGTCCGGCGGACTGGAAAAAACGCGTGGCCACGTTCATCCGCTGGGCCAAGGCGCGGCAGGCCGGCGTGGACTGCGCCCGGGCGCGGGTCACGGACACGCGTTGCCGCGTGCTCCATGCCATCGAGGTGAACCGCGTGTTCGACCTGCTCAAAGGTGCGCCGACGGTGACGAGCCACGTGCTGCCCGCGGTCGAGACAGACCTCGTGTCCTGGTCAGCCTACGACGGCATGAACCGCGTGCCCGACGGCAACGGCGACGACTCGGCCCTCGGCATGTGGCGCGGGTTGGATTTGATAAAGGCCCACGCGCGCACGCGGGAACGCGGCGCGGATGGACGTCCGCAGGTCATGATCGGTGAGTTCGGGCTGTCTGAGATGACCTTCCCTTCCGAGCGCGACCTCGACGGCGTGCTCGAGGGCACCGTGGCCGCGGCCTTGGCGCACGATTGTCCGCTGCTGCACTACTGGGAACTCTACTGCAACGAGCCGGAGGACCAGTCGCTGAAGGACCGTCCGCTCGACCGCAACCTGCGGGAGGACGAATTGCACGGCCTGTGGCTGATCAAGCCGGACGGTTCGCCCAGTCGCGCCGCGCGGTGTTTCGAGCATCTCCTAGCCGGGGCCTGACATGCGTGCGGCAGCTCTGCTCCTGCTCTTCGCTGCCACAGTGTGGGCCGCAGATGACATCGGGACGGTCCGCGAGCGTCTGCAGGCGGAATGGTTCGCCGCGGCGGACCAGGGGGCGGCGGCGCGTTGGCTGAGCGCGATGCGCGAGGACGGAAGCTGGCCCGATATCAACTACGACGACCCGGCTGGCACGAAGTGGCCTTCGCTCCAACACGTCGAACGCGCCACGGCGCTGGCCATGCTGTGGGCGGACCCGAAGTCGCCGCGTCACGGTGATCCGGAAGTCCGCTCGGCGGTCGGCCGTGCGTGGGAGTTCTGGTTCGCCCGCGATCCGGTGAACGTCAATTGGTGGCACAACGAAATCGGCGTGCCGCGGGCGTTGGCCCCGGGCCTCCTCGTGATGAAGGACACGCTCACGCCGCGCGAGCTCGAGCAAGGACTGCGCATCCTCAAGCGGTCCGAGATCAAGGGCGAGTCGCAGAACCTCGTCTGGCTGGCCGAGATCAACGCCCTGCGCGGATTGATCGCCGACGATCCCGAGCTCGTCGCGCGCGCCTACGGCCGCATCGCGCAGGAAATCCGCACGGTGCCGTCCGAGGGCCTGCAGGCCGACATGAGCCTGCTCCAGCACCGCGGGTGTCTTTACAATCACGGTTACGGCGCGTCGTTCGCGGTGGACGGCACCCGACTCGCGCGGTTGCTCGACGGCACGCGCTTCGCCCTGCCGCCGGAGAAGGTCGATCTGCTCGCGG
>CAZSUJ010000174.1:0-2891 GCA_964609925.1 uncultured Chthoniobacter sp.
CAGCCCGGCGTCGTCGATGCGCTGAAGGACCGATGGGAGAAGCCGGGCGACCGTCCGCTCATCTGGCAAACACTGCTCGAGCGCGGGGCGGACGAGCACCTGCTCTTCGGCCGCGGTCTGGAGAAGACCAGCCGTATCTCCATGCCTGGGTTACAGGGACCGTCGGCTGATGTTCCCGAGGGCTTCGGTCCCGCGGTCCACCACGCGCACAGCGCCTATATCGACGCCTTCTACCGCACTGGTCTCATCGGGTTGGCGCTTCTCGCGGCGCATCTTCTCTACGTTCTCTCCCACCTCGCCCGGTCGGCCCAGTTGCTTCCCTGGTTCCTCTGGCTCGTCTTCTTCTGCCTCTGCGCGACGGTGGATTGGCCCGGTTTCTTCTGGTATCTCGACTCGATCTGGTTCGGCTACTGGATCCCCGCGGGACTGATCGCGGCATTCGTGACCGCCGGTCGCGCCGACTCCATCGCATGAGCCGCTGATCGGTCGGGAACAGTCGGGGTTCAAACCGGGGTCGTCGCCCCGGTTTTTTTGTCTTATGTTTCCAACTCCATGTCCCTCCGAGTCCTCTACATCGTCCGCACCTTCGGGCCGGTCGGCGGCATGGAGCGTTATGTCTTCGAGACGGCGCGCGAACTCGCCGCGCGGGGGCACCGGGTGTGCGCGCTGGCTCGTTTCGCCGACCGTGAACTCGCTGACCGCATCGGGGTCGAGGTCAGACTCGTCGACCAGACGACGTCGCGCCGCGGATGGCGCGATCGCTTCCTTTTCCGCGACGAGGTGACGCGATTCTTCACCGCCGAGGGCAAGCGCGACTCGTGGGATATCGTCCACTCGCACGAAAACACGGTCGAGCAGGACGTCTCGACCGAGCACGGCCCCTGCACGGCGCACGGACTGCGGCTCGCGCCGTGGAAGCGCCTCGACCCGAGCGCGCGTCGCAACCTGGAGATCGAAAGGCAGAAGTTCGGGGGACCGCGCCTGGCCGCGCTGGTGTCATGCTCGCGGCGCGTCGAGCAGATCGCCCTGCGCGAGTATCCCGTGCTGCGCTCGAAACTCACCCGTGTGATCACGCCTGCCTATTCCTACCTCGGGGAGATTGTCTCGCGGCGAAACGGCCGCACGCTCGGCTTTATCGGGCGCGACTGGAAGCGCAAGGGTCTGCCCCGGGTGGTGGAGGTCTTCCGGCGCCTACGTGAAGCCGACCCGGCGTGGCGTTTGATCGTGGCCGGCTGTCCCGAGGGCGAGCCACCGGAGTCGTTCCGCCGGGGCGCCCCCGAGGGCGCGTCGTTCATCGGTCGCGTGGACCCGGCGGAGTTTTTCGCCGAGGTCGACGTGCTGTTGCACCCGGCGCGCGACGAACCATTCGGCATGGTCGTGTCAGAGGCCCTGACCGCTGGGGTGCCCGTCGTCGCATCGGACCAGTGCGGATGCGTGGATCATCTGGAGACGGACGGTTTACGAGTCCTGCCGCTCGCTCGTCCTGCCGGCGATTGGGCGGCCGCGTGCGCGGAGTTGGTCGGGCATCGGTTTCAGCCCATCGCCAAGCGCACATGGTCTGTGCTGGCCGACGAGCATGAGTCACTCTACGCGGAGATACTCGCCGCGCGCGGCCGCGCTGCTGGTTGACTTTGCCGGGTGGCTCCGGATCATGCCATTGCGATGCCTGAACGCCTACCCATCGGTGTCTCGATGACCGCCCGCAACGAGGCGCACAACCTGCCGCGGAGCCTCGGCAGCGTGCGCGATTGGGTGAGCGAGATCGTGGTCGTGGTCAACGATTGCACGGATGGCACCGAGGACGTGGCGCGCAGTTTCGGCGCGCGAGTGATCCCGCATCCATGGGAGGGCTACCGCGACCAGAAGCGCTTCGCGCTCGCCCAGATCACCGCGCCCTGGGTGCTCGCCCTTGATGCGGACGAGGAGGTTTCCGCCCGCCTCCGCGGCGACATCGAATCATTCTTCCAAGGCGACCATGAACGCTTCAACGGCGCCATGTTCCCGCGCAAGGTCTGGTTCCTCGGACGCTGGATCACGCATGGCGACTGGTATCCGGATTGGAGTCTGCGCCTGCTTCGCCGCGGATGCGGCCAGTGGTCCGGTTCGCCCGAGCACGACAAGATCGCGCTCGAGGGGGAGGTGAAGCGCCTTCCGGGCGACCTCCACCACTACTCCAACCCCACGCTTAACAGCTACACCGAGAAGATCTCCGTCTTCAGCGACTACTTCCTCCAACGCGAGTTGGCCAAGGGCAAGAAGTGGTCGCTGCCCGATTGTCTCTTCCGGCCCTGGTGGCGCTTCATACGCGCATACATCCTGCGGCGGGGATTTCTCGACGGCTATCCGGGCTACTACATCGCGAAGGCGACTGCGTTCAGCACGATGGTGCGCTACAGCCGGCTCTACGAGCACGAGCAGGCCGCGCGCCGTCCCTCGCCCTAGCGCGCGAGCAGGGCGGCAATCTCCTCGTCGCTGAAGCCGGCTACGGCGCGGGTGCGTTTCTCGGCCAGAGCCGACGCGAGATAGGCCCGGTTCTGCTCGAGAGTGACGCGGCTTTCCTCGCGGTGCCAGAGGTGCAGGACGGGCGCGGCACAGCGGAGGCTCTTGACCCGCACGCCGGCATTGATCATCCGCACGGCGAGGTCGGAGTCATCCGGCCCCCAACCGTAGAGGTTTTCCTCGAACCCCCCGGCGCGCCAGACGTGCTCGGTTGCGACCGAGAAATTGCAGCCGCGCACAAGCTCCCACTTGCGCGGCTTTTTCTTGCGCCATTGGCCGTCCGGCATATGAACCAGCGGCATCAAGCGGTTGATGCGCCCGCGCACCCGCTGCATCAGCCACCATGCCGCGCCGCGCGCAAGGCAGGTCTCCCGGCGCGCCTCGAGATCGGC
>CAZSUJ010000175.1:0-2867 GCA_964609925.1 uncultured Chthoniobacter sp.
GTCATCGGCGAAACGTGCCGCATCGGTTCGCGGGTCAAGCTTTACCACGGCGTGACGCTCGGCGCGCGCAGCTTCCAGAAGGACGAGTCCGGACGCATCAAGAAGGGCGGCAAGCGTCACCCTGATGTCGAGGACAACGTGACCATCTACCCGAACGCAACCGTGCTCGGCGGCGAGACCGTCATCGGCCGCAACACCACGATCGGCGGCAACGTGTTCCTCCTGCACAGCGTGCCGCCGAACTCGCTCGTCTATTACGAGGAGGCGCAGATCCGCGTGGTCACCAAGCTGTCGGCCAAGCCCGAGGCCGCCGACTACTCGATCTGAGGGGACGCTCATGTCGTCCGGTTCCGCGTCGGAAACGGCGGCCGCCATCCGCCAACTCGAATCCGAGGCGCGCGTCCGCGCCGCGGGGCTTGGACTGACGGCGCTGGCGGCGCGCGTCCGCGTCCGCTGGCACACCCGCCTCCGCACCACGGCCGGGCTGGCGGTGTGGCGGGAGGACCTCGTGTTGCTCAACCCGCGGCTGCTCGGCTTCCCCGGGGAGGCGCTCCGCACGCTTCTGCACGAGCTGGCCCACCTTGCCGCGCGGGAGCGTCATCCCCGCCGGCGCCTCGCGCCGCATGGACCTGAGTGGCGCGAGGCTTGCCGGGATCTCGGGCTGGCGGATGAGACGCGCTGTCACCGCCTGCCCCTGGCGTCGCCCCGGCGAATGGAGCGCCGGCACGTTTACCATTGTCCGGGCTGCCTGATCGAAGTCGCCCGCGTGCGGCCGCTGCGCCGGCGCGAGGCCTGCCTGCGCTGCTGCCGCCTGCACGCGGGCGGACGCTACGACGCCCGCTTCCGCCTGCTGCCCGGTCCCGCGCCCGTCCCGCCCCGCGCGACGCTGCAGCCGGAGCTTTTTCGATTGTGAGGCGCGGCCGCGGTCGCGCAGACTCCCCGTCCCTTCCCATGAGCCAGAACATCGAATCCCACCTCGTCGAAAACCGCGTCATCAAGCCGTCCCGCGAATTCAGCCGGGGCGCGCGCATCCAGAGCCTTGCCGACTACCGCCGCAAGCACGCCGAGTCGGTCAAGAACCCTGCAAAATTCTGGGCCGCCGAGGCCTCGGAGCTGACTTGGGGTCGCAAGTGGAAGACCACGCTGAAGTGGGATGCTCCCTTCGCGCGGTGGTTCGATGGCGGCACGATCAACGCCTGCGAGAACTGCGTGGACCGCCACGCCCGCGGCCCGCGCAAGAACAAGGCCGCCATCATCTGGGAGGGCGAACCCGGCGAGCGCCGCACGCTCACCTACGGCCAGCTCCTGCGCGAGGTCTGCCTCTTCGCCAACGTCCTCAAGCGCAATGGCGTGAAGAAGGGCGACCGCGTCATCATCTACATGCCCCTCGTCCCCGAGGCCGCCATCGCCATGCTCGCCTGCGCCCGCATCGGCGCGGTGCACTCGGTCATCTTCGGCGGCTTCAGCGCGGACAGCATCCGCGACCGCGTGGCCGACTGCGGCGCGACGTGCGTGGTCACGGCCGACGGCGGTTACCGCCGCGGGGCCATCGTGCCGCTCAAGCAGAACGTGGACGCCGCACTCGCCGGGGGCACCACCGTGAAGCGCGTGATCGTCTTCCGCCGCGCCCACAACGAAATCCACATCGAGGAGGGGCGCGATGTTTGGTGGCACCGCGAGGTGGATTACGTGAAGGCCGACGCGCCGCTCACGCACTTCGACAGCGAGCACCCGCTCTTCATCCTCTACACCAGCGGTTCGACCGGGAAGCCCAAGGGCATCCTGCACACCACCGGCGGCTACCTCACCGGCACGCACGCCACCACGAAATACGTCTTCGACCTCAAGGAGGACGACATCTACTGGTGCACCGCCGACGTCGGCTGGATCACCGGGCACAGCTACCTTGTTTACGGCCCGCTGGCCAATGGCGCCACGTGCCTGATGTATGAGGGTGCACCGAACTGGCCCGAGCCGGACCGTTTCTGGCGCATCATCGCCAACTACGGCGTGACCGTCTTCTACACCGCGCCCACCGCCATCCGCGCGTTCATCAAGTGGGGCGACGAGTGGGTGGACAAACACGACCTTTCCTCGCTCCGCCTGCTCGGCACGGTCGGCGAGCCCATCAACCCCGAGGCGTGGATGTGGTATCACCGCAAGATCGGCGGCGGCCGCTGCCCGATCGTGGACACGTGGTGGCAGACCGAGACCGGCGCCATCATGATCTCGCCCCTGCCGGGCGCGACCCCGCTCAAGCCGGGCACGGCCACGCTCCCGTTCTTCGGCATCGACGCCGCCGTGGTGGACGACGACGGCAAGGAGGTCGGCGCGAACGTCGGCGGCAAGCTCGTGGTGCGCAAACCGTGGCCCTCGATGCTGCGCACGATCTACGGCGACCGCGCCCGCTACAAGAAGACCTACTGGAGCGAGATCCCGGGCTTCTACTTCACCGGCGACGGCGCTCGGCGCGACAAGGACGGCTATTTCTGGATCGTCGGACGCATCGACGACGTCCTCAACGTCGCCGGCCACCGCCTCGGCACGTCCGAGATCGAGAGCGCGCTCGTCAGCCACCATGCGGTGGCCGAGGCCGCCGTGGTCGGACGGCCGGACGAGATCAAAGGCCAGGGCGTGGTCGCGTTCGTCACCCTCAAGGAAGGGACAAAGCCCAGCCAGGAACTGCGGGAGGCCCTGCGCCGCCACGTCGGCGCGGCCATCGGCGCCATCGCCAAGCCGGACGACGTCCATTTCGCCGAGGCGCTCCCCAAGACACGCAGCGGCAAGATCATGCGCCGCCTGCTCAAGGAAATCGCCGGCGGCGGCGACGTGAAGGGCGACACCACGACCCTCGAGGACTTCGGGAT
>CAZSUJ010000176.1:0-2798 GCA_964609925.1 uncultured Chthoniobacter sp.
CCGCCGAAGCCGCGGGCCTCGACGCCGCCCGCGGTCACGGGGTTCTGGAATTGCGTGGTGGTGTTGAGGGCAGCGTTGCGGTCGACGAAGATGGATCCGAAGTTCTGTGCGTAGGCTGCGACCACGACCTCCCAACGCATGTCGGTGGCGATGTCCACTTCGTTCGGCATCGAGCGTTCGCCCGCGGCGGGATTGCCGGTGTCGATGACGATGTAGGCGTCCACCTCGCCCTGCCACGCGTTCGGGGCGAGGTCCATGAAGTCGACGCGGAGGTAGACGAGTCCGTTTCCGTTGGGGCCCGCGGCGCCGCCGTCGCGGAACGAGAAGGCGACGATGTCGCGCGAGCTGTCGTTGCCATTGGTGCGGTAAACGTCGGCTCCCTGGCTGCCGCCCTCGTTGTATTCGTCGAGCGCGACGAGGTCGTTGTGGGTCCAGTCGGTGAAGGTGCCGATGTTGATGGCGCCCTCGCCCACGCCGCTGCCGCCCGAGTTGGTCTGGGTCGGGTTGGAGCCGGAGGCGAGTTCCTGCGCGTTGGTGAAGCCGTCGCCGTCGGGGTCGCCGGACGCGCCGTTGGCCAGGCTGCCCGCGCCGCCCGTGCGCATGTTGGTGGTGCCGTTGTCGAGCGGATCGAGTCCGTATTGGTCCTCCCAACCGTCGGGCAATCCATCGCCGTCGGTGTCCGGGTTGAGCGGGTTGGTCTCGGTCCAGAGTTCGCCGGAGTCGTAGACGCGGTCGAGATCGGTGTCGCCGTCGATGACGCCGTTGAAGTTCTTGTCCTCGCCGAAGCCGTCACCCAAACCGTCGCCATCGCTATCGGCTTTGGTCGGGCTGGTTTCGGCCCATGTCTCCCAGGATTCCTGCGTGTTGTTCGGCCAGTCGCCCTCGTTCGGACGGTTGCCGGGGGAGCGGAACTGCGTCCTTGTGGCTGTGGTGGGCAGCGACTTGCCGTCGCCATCGGTCCAGCCGTTCTTGTTGGCGTCCTCGATGCCGTCGGGAATGCCGTCGGCATCGGTGTCGGGATCGTTCGGGTCGGTGATCGTGCCTGCGGCTTGGCGGCTGCGGTTGTCGCCCTGGCTCTGGGAGCCGACGCCGGGGACGATGCCGGCGTGCTCGACCACGGCGTAGAGCGGCGGATCGAGGTCACCGACGAAGTTCGGGGTGCCGTCGGCGTTGCTGTCCACGCCGGGCGTGGTGGGCGGATCGTTGGACACGCGCCAGCCGACTTCGAGGCCGTCGGGCAGACCGTCGCCGTCGGAATCCGGGCTGGTGGGCAGGCTGCGGCCGCTGGCGTAGTGGATGTGCACGTCGCCGTTGACCCAGGTCTCGGCGTTCGAGGTGGGCAGCGCCTTCTGGTTGGTTTCGTCGATGTTGACGAGGCCGTCGTTGTCGTCATCACCGGTGTCCGTGCCCGATGGCGGCACGACCTGGCGCAGGAGGACGCGGGCGTTGCGGGTGGTCGTGGTCGTCTGGCTGTTGAGGGTGGCCGTCGCGGTGATGAGGTAGCTGCCGGGGGCCGTGATGCTCCACTGGTAGCTCCAAGTGCGGGTGCTGCCGGAATCCGTGAAGGTCGGCACGCCAGTCGTGGTGATGCCGGTGAGAACAGGCGCGTCGTTCACGCTCGTGTTCGTCTGGACCTGCACCTCGTAGGTCAGAGAGTCGGCACCGGGGCCGTCCGGCAGGATGATCTCGGTGGGCTTGCCGTCGGATCCGAGCTCGGTCGGACGCGTGATGCGCACGAACGGTTTCGTGCTCGGGTTGGCCGTGACGAGGCGGACGGCCTCACGTTCGCGTCCGTCAGGGAACCGGTAAACGACCTTCAGCGTGTGCAGGAAGTCGGAGATGTCGTTGTAGAGGTTGGGCAGCGGGATGGCCAACTCGTGGTAGTCGCTGTTGACGTTGTAATTGATCGTGAAGTTGTCGCGCGTCTGCACCACGGCGCCATCGGGGCTGCCGGACGATTGGCTGGCGATGCTGAAGGTGAAGCGGTCCTTCAGGCTTTCCGTCGTCGTGCCGTCAGCCAGCACCTTGGTGAAGTAGACCTTCATCACGTAGTTGTCGTCCACTCGGGTTCCGTCGGTCTGCGGCCACGCGATCATGACGCGCTCGTCGGGCCCGCGGGTCTCGACCGTGCGGGTGATCTCGGTGACATTGGCCTGAGCGGCGGGCTGGGTGAGGTCGCGGGACGACGAGGCCTCGACGAGGCGGAGTTTGACCGTGCCCTGGCCGGTGGCGGGGATGTTGTTGTAGCGGAAGCGCCATTCCTTCTCGTAGGGACTCGTGATGGCGAGGGTCGGCGCGACCTCGGTGGCCTGAGCCCAGGCCTCGGCGATGCTGGCGTCGTAGGTGCCGTTGCCGTTGATGTCGGTGAACGTCTCGTTGGCATCGCGGACACCATTCTGGTTGGCGTCAACGAACGGCTCGAATCCCGCGCCGTTGCCATTGGGCTGGCGGGTCGAGCTGTCGTCGTTGCTGGCGTCGGCATCGGCGATGGTGAACCAGACCTGCTCGACGGTGCGGTCCGTGCGGATCACGAGCTCGTAGCTCGAGCCGCCGATGGTGTCGCCGTTGGTGGAGGGGAACTTGATCTCACCCTGCGGCGTCTCGGCGTCGTAGTAGAACGTCTGGGTGAAGGTCTGGTAGAGCGGCGCCTGGTTGGTGCCGCGGTTGAGGAAAGCGCGGGCGCGCAGGACGTGGAAGCCCTCGGAGAGACCGGTCTGCAGAGCCCACGGCCAGTTGTTGTAGGGCTGGGTGTGGTCCGGCGTGCGGGCGTAGTCGCCGTGCGGGAAGTGCTGGACGGT
>CAZSUJ010000177.1:0-2782 GCA_964609925.1 uncultured Chthoniobacter sp.
CCACCGGTTGGTGGTCCACCACGACGACCGGAGCTCCCTTCGGAACCCTCTGCATAACCTCGGCGAGCGGCAAGCGCGGGCGGCCGGTGAACCGCGCGATGCTCACGTCCTCGCGTCCCACCAACCAAAGCGCGCCGCCGGCAACCGGCTCTGCGCGGTCGCGCAGCACGGTCACACCGTGATCCTCGAGGTAGTCCACCGCGTCCGCCACGCCGCCTATGTATTCATGGTTGCCCGTGACCGCGTAGACGCCGAGCGGAGCCCGCAGCCCTCGAAGGGCGTTGCCAAGGTCCTGTTCCACCACCGGCGTCAGATCCTCGTCTATGATGTCGCCCGGCAGGATTACGATGTCCGGCTCAAGGGAGTTGATCATCTCGACCCAGCCCCAGGCCCGCTCCTGCGAGACGAGAGTGCCGAGGTGCAGATCCGAGGCAACCGCGACGCGCAACTGCCGCGGCGCGCCGCCCATCTGCGGGAGTGAAACCTCGGTGCGGACAACCTTCGGGTTCCGCGCATTCCAGTGGCCCCAGGAAACAAGGACGGCCACGACCGACAAGAGCGAGACGGCTGCGACGAATTTCGTCCGCCCCCAGCGCACCAACCACGCGCGGGGCAGCCAGCGTTTGTGCCGCAGGAGGCGGCCCCCGAAATCGAGGACCAGCGTTCCCAGAAAGAGATAATACATGAACGCAAACCAGAAGGCGCCGATCCAGATCATCGCGCTAGACCATGGCGTGAAGGCGATGTTCTCCAAGTTCCGGCCCGCGACGAAAGCGAGCACGACGAACCAGAAGACCGCGGCGTAAAGCCAGCGCCACCGTGCGAAAACCGACAGCGCCTGCCACCCCCGGATGAATAGATAGGTGTTGATCGCGAAATACGCCGCGAACACCACAAGGAAGAAGACGAGGAACGAAGATCGCATGGCAGGACCGGCGAAAGATACGCACCTCCCCGCGCAAGGACCAGCGCAGCGAGCAGCCGCCCGCCCATAAGATTTGCTTATGCCCACCCGCAGCGGCAGAATCCTGCCGCCAATGGTCACCGCCCCCGCTCCCACGGAACACCCCGGATTGCTCGCTTGGGTCGAAGAAGTCCGGAACCTGTGTCAGCCAGATTCTGTCGTCTGGTGCGACGGCTCAGAGGAGGAGGACCGCCGCCTCCGCCAAGTCATGGTGGACTCGGGCTCGGCCATCCGGCTCGACGAGACGAAACGCCCCAACAGCCTCCTCGTCCGCTCCGATCCGCGCGATGTCGCCCGCGTGGAGAAGCGCACATTCATCTGCAGCAAGTCGAAGGACGACGCGGGTCCGACCAACAACTGGGAGGATCCCGTCGCGATGAAGCGGAAGATGCTCGGCCTCTACGCGGGCTGCATGAAGGGACGCACGATGTATGTCATCCCCTTCAGCATGGGCCCGGTCGGCTCGAAGATCGCCCGCATCGGCGTCGAGATCACCGACTCGCCCTACGTGGTGGTCAACATGCGCATCATGACGCGCATCGGCCGCCGCGTCCTCGACGTCCTGGGCCGCGACGGCTTCTACGTGAAGTGCCTCCACTCCGTGGGTTACCCCCTCGACGGACGCAAAGACGTCGCGTGGCCATGCGACCCCGAGAACACCCACATCACGCACTTCCCCGAGGAGCGGCTCATCATGAGCTACGGCAGCGGATACGGCGGCAACGCCCTGCTCGGAAAGAAATGCCTCGCCCTCCGCATCGCCTCGGTGATCGGCCGCGACGAAGGCTGGATGGCCGAGCACATGCTCATCCTCGGGCTTGAGACGGCAGATGGCCGCAAAAGCTACGTGGCCGCCGCCTTCCCGAGCGCCTGCGGCAAGACGAATTTCGCCATGCTCGTTCCGCCCGCCGCGCTGCGCGACCGCTACAAAGTCACAACCGTGGGGGACGACATCGCCTGGATCCAGCAAGGGCCGGACGGACGCCCGCGCGCCATCAATCCCGAGGCCGGCTGGTTCGGTGTAGCCCCCGGCACCTCCTACGCGACGAATCCGAATGCCATGGAGTCCTGCCGCCGCGACAGCATCTTTACAAACTGCGCGCTGACTGACGACGGCGACGTTTGGTGGGAGGGCATGACCGCGGAACCGCCGCGGCACCTGATCAGTTGGCTCGGCGAGAATTGGACGCCCTCCTGCGGCAGCCCTTCATCCCACCCGAACGCCCGATTCACCGCCCCCGCGTCCAACTGCCCCTGCATCGACCCGGAGTGGGAGAACCCCGAGGGCGTGCCGATCGAAGCCTTCATCTTCGGCGGGCGACGGATGAACGACATCCCGCTCGTGTTCGAGACCCGCAACTGGGCACACGGCACCTTCGTCGCCTCCACGCTCAGTTCCGAACAGACCGCCGCCGCCGAGGGCCAGATCGGGGCGCTGCGCCGCGACCCCATGGCCATGCTCCCGTTCTGCGGCTACCACATCGGCGATTACTTCCAGCACTGGCTCGACATGGGCGAGAAATTCGGCGACCGACGGCCCCTCATCTTCCACGTGAATTGGTTCCGCAAGGACCGCAACGGCAAGTTCCTCTGGCCCGGCTTCGGCGAAAACCTCCGCGTGCTCGCATGGATCATCGGCCGTTGCCGCGGCGAGGCAGGTGGTTCCGAGAGCCCGCTGGGCGTCGTGCCGAGTCATGCGGATATCCCGTGGGATGGCCTCCCCTTCCCCGAGCGCCGCTTCCAGGAACTCATGTCGCAGGACCTGCCGACACTCGCCGCGCAGGTCCGTTCGCACGACACGTTCTTCGAGGAAGTCGG
>CAZSUJ010000178.1:0-2712 GCA_964609925.1 uncultured Chthoniobacter sp.
ATGCCTTTGGCCGCGGGGTTGCTGCTCGGGTTGGCCGGGTGCGCGACGACCGAACGGTCGGGCGGCGGACCGATGACGGCGGCGCGGGACCGGACGGTGCAATTGCAGATCTTCCTCGACGCGGAGAATTTCGGTCCGGGCATCGTGGACGGACAAGAGGGCGAGTTCACGGCCAAGGCGCTGCAAGCTTACCGTCAGGCGAAGGGATTGCCCGAGGGAATCATGCCGGACACGAGCGCGATTGTTCCCTACACGACGACGGTGGTGACGGCGGAGGATGTCGCCGTGCTGGGCACGATGGCGGAAGAACCGGCGGACATCGCGAAGCAAAAGCGGCTGCCTTACGTGGGCCTCGGCGAATTGCTGGCCGAGCGCTACCACACGTCTCGCGCCTTTCTCGCGCAATTGAATCCGGGGAAGGAGATCGACGCGGTGCCGGTCGGGACGGTGCTGCGCGTGCCGAACGTGACCCGGCCATTCCACACGGAGTCCTTCCCGGGGAGCTACCGGGCTGCACCGTCCTCGGTGGCGGCGGCCCGCAACGTCGTGGTGGACACCGCTTCACGCATGTTGGTGATCCGCGAAGGCGACCGGATCGTGGCGGCGTTCCCCATCACGCCCGGCTCGCCGGAGCATCCCGCCCCCGCAGGACAATGGAAGATCGCGATGTCCGTGCCGTGGCCGACATTCCGCTATGACGAGGGGGTTCTTAAACGCGGGGAGCGGACGAAGGATTTCCACATGTTCCCTCCCGGGCCGAACAGTCCGGTGGGCATCTTGTGGGCGGGGCTGAACCGCCCCGGCACCGGCATCCACGGCACGGCCTATCCGGAAATCATCGGACGCTCGGGCAGCCACGGCTGCATCCGGCTCGCGAACTGGGATGCCGCGACGTTCTACACGCTGGTCGGTGTGGGCACGCCGGTGACGATCCTCTGAGATCTCCGCGGGCGGGCGGAGATCAGCTCCCGCCGGCGAGGGCTTCGAGCAGCAGGGTGGCGGCTTTCTTGGCGGAGGCGGGGTTTTGTCCGGTGACAAGCCGGCCGTCGCGGATGGCGTTCTCGCTGAAATCCGGTGCGGGCACGACGGTGGCCCCGGCTTTGGTCAGCTCGGTTTCGAGCAGAAAGGGGACGACATCGGTGAGTTTCACGGCTTCCTCCTCGGAATTCGTGAAGACGGCGACCTTGCGTCCGGCCACGAGGGGCTTGCCGTCCTTGAGCCGGATGTTCACCAAGGCGGCGGGTCCGTGGCAGACGGCCCCGACGGCGCCGCCCTGTTCGTAGATGGCTGCGGCGACCTTTTGCAGGGCCGCGGAATCGGCGAAGTCCCACATCGTGCCGTGGCCGCCGGCGAAGAAAATGGCGGCGTAATCCGCGGGATCCACGTCGGACAGCGCGAGGGTGTCCGGCACGCCGCGTTGTCCGTCCTTCTCGACGCCGAACTTCTTCCAGAAGGCCGCGTTGGCGGGGTCGTCCAGATCGAGGCTCTTGGGGTCGAGGGGCGCGAAGCCGCCGCGGGGGCTGGCCAAGCGGACGCCGTAACCGGCGGCCTCGAAGATCTCCCACGGGTGGGCGGCTTCGCCGAGGAAGAAGCCGGTGCGTTCGCCGGTCTTTCCGAGGTCGCCGTGGTTGGTCAGGACGAGAAGAATTGGCTTCTTTTCCGCGGCGTGCGCGGGGGCGAGCAGGACGGCAGCGGCAGCGAGCAGGGCGAGAATTCTCATGCGCAAGGATGGCACGGGAATCCGGCTCCGCAAAGCCGCGGGGGGAGTTTTGAGCGGCGCTGCCGGACACGGCCGGAGGGCCTGGGAATGAATGTCCAGCGGGGCTTTACAACATCTTGATTCTCGCTTTGTTTTGGCGGCCGCAGCCCCGGTTGCGAACCAAAAAAAGCGCCATGAACCCGAAAGCCCGCATCCCGGCCATCGCAGCCATCTCCTTCCTCAATCTCCTGCCCGCGGCCGATGCGGCCGACGTCACCTGGGGCGCCGGGACCGGAAACTGGGGTGTCGCTTCGAATTGGGTCTCATCGTCGGTTCCGACCGCTTCGGACTCAGCCATCATCGACAACGGTGGCACGGCGCGAGTCACCAACACCCAGGAGACATTATCCTTCTTTTTGGGAGGTGGCTCCGGCGCCACAGGAACCGTGGAGGTCTTGGCGGGGGGGATTTTGTCTGCATCCAATCAGTCCCGCATCGCCAGCAGCGGGGGAACGGGAACGCTGCTGATCCGGGGCGGCACGGTGTCGGTGGGAATGCCGGACCTAAGTTCCTTGGCAGTGGGCAGCTTCGCGGGCGGCCAGGGGAGGGTCATTCTTTCCGACGCAGGCACGCTGAACATCGGCAGAGGACTCAGCATGGGACCCTCGGGCGAGTTTCGCATCGGGGAGGGAGGCGCTCCCGGCACATTCAATGCGCCGGAGGTGACCGGGACGGGGGATGTCATCTTCAACCACAACGCTACAAACTACATCTTCGGCGCCCTGCTGGGCACCGACGGAGGGACTCCCGGGCTGATCAGGGTGATCCACGAGGGTCCCGGAACAACAACGCTCACCAACACCCTCAACAATTACTCCAACGGCACGGAATTGAACGGCGGCGTGCTGGCGGTCGCGCAAAATGCGCTCCTCGGCAGGACCAATGGCACGCTGACCTTCAACGGCGGCACGCTGCGCGCCACGGCGGGATTCACCATGGACCGCGCCACGACG
>CAZSUJ010000179.1:0-2673 GCA_964609925.1 uncultured Chthoniobacter sp.
CCGACGCCGGACGGCTTTCATCCATGTTCGCCGCGGCGACTACACCGCGCTAATGGGAGACTCCGGGCTGTTGTCGGCAAGCTACTACCGGCGGGCCGCCGCCGTCGTGGCCGGGGAACTCGGGGAGCCTTCGTGGCTCGTGTTCTCGGAGGACGCAGACTGGGCGCGGGCGAACCTCGGCTTCCTCGGGGACTGGCAGCTGGCCGATTATGAATCGCCGGACCGGGATCTCGAGGACCTCCGGCTCATGGCCGCCTGCCACGGCGGCATCGTGGCCAACAGCTCGTTCTCGTGGTGGGGCGGCGCGCTCGGAGAGGACCCCGGACGGCCGGTCGTCGCGCCCGAATCCTACTGGAACCGCCCGGGAACCGGTCTGGAGGACTGGGCGCTGCCCGCTTGGCGCCGGGTGCCCGGCTGGGATTAGGCGCGGGCGAACAGCACGTTGCCGCCCCGACGGAACACCGCCTCGCAAACCGGGCGGAACCCTTGCCGCGACAGCCACCCGCGCAACTCGGGATAAAGCACAGCCCCCTCGTAGAGAGGGAGTCGCTGCACTTCGCAATGGATGGCGGCGCAATCGCGAAGCAGCCCCTGAGCACCCTTGAGCGCGTCCAGTTCGAGACCCTGCAAGTCGAGCCAGAGGAAATCGACCCGCCCCACACCGTGCGCCGCCGCCCAGCCGTCAAGCGTGACCACCTCAACCTCGGCGGTCGCTCCCGTGAATTCCACGAACGGAAACTCCTCCAACGTGGCCGCCGGCGGAAGAAGTGACGAGGACTGCTCTCCGCCGCCGGGCGCACCCGAAACGTGCATCGCCGCCTTGCCGGGGACGCTGCCGATGGCGAGCGGGTGGGCGAAGACGCGGTCGGGGAACTCGTCCGCAACCGCGCGGAGGCGGCGGAAGGAAGTCGCGACAGGCTCGAACGCGTGAACGCGGCAGCCGGGCCAGTGCGCGAGAAAGTCGCGTGTGTTTGTCCCGTCGAAAGCTCCCGCCTCAACGATGACGGGGGCGGCGGGAAGATGGCGCGCACATTCGGCGTAGCTGATCAAGTCGCGGTGCCGCGCGTAGCGGGCGGCCCGCAGCGGATGCAGGAGGGCGTAGGCGAGATCGCGGGCGTTGACGCGCATCAGGCGGGCGAGTCGAGGAGTTGCGAGACGAGGAGGCGCCGTCGGTCGATAGGGAAGACCGAGCAGAGTGCCGAGAGCACAGTCTCCCGGCCGACGCCCCGCACGGTCAGAGTCACTTCGGTCCCCGTCCCCGACTCGGAGGACAGCAACTCGAGGTAGTGTTCGATCGCCTTGCCTTGGTGGTCGGGGTGCGCGAAGAGCGCGAAGAAGGACATGCCGCGCACGTCTTCGGGCGACCGCCCCAACATCTTGCAGCAGGCGCGGTTCGCAAAATTGATCTCACCGTCCTCGTCCGACACCACGATCGGCGTGCCCAGCGAGTCGAACAGACCGAGGAGGTTGTTGAACTGCCGTTCCCGGGTGACCCGGTGGCGGCTGATCGCGTATGCCATCACGGCGACAAAGATGTAGGCCGTGCATCGCAGGGCGATCACCATGGGCGACTCGGGCGCCCCGTTGACGGGAAGGAAAATCAGCGCGGCGAGAACAGGAAGGAAGAACGCCGCCGACCATGCGGCGAGCGCCCTCGGCGGGAGCACAAGGGAAAGGCACGCGAGGGCAATCGTCATGAGGGACGGAGTGACCCTGATGTCCGGCGTGGCTATCTCGACAGCCACCACAGCGGCCAGCACCGCTGCCGGCAGCAAGTGGAGTCGCCAGCCCCGTTGCGGCGCCTTCGGCTCGAAGAATTCAACCATGATCTGCTGCGCGCCCGCCGGCGGAGGGTTCGAGGACTTGATCGAACACGCGCATCACGTTCTCCAGCCAGCGCTCGCGCGTGCAACTCTCATCGAGTTTGCGCAGCCCCGCAACGCCCATTTCGCGGGCTTTCGAAGGGTGCGCGAGCAGGTCCGTGATGGCACCGGCCAACGCAGCCTCATCGCCCGGTGGAACCTTGATGCCGTTGATTCCACCATCAACCGTGTCGGCCAGCCCGCCCACGTCCGACACTACCACCCCGCACCCGCGCTCCCAGGCTTCGTAAACGACGAGCCCGAGCGGCTCCTGCCAGATGGAAGGCACGACGGAGAAAGCGGCCCGCGACCAGACGGCGTCGAGCTCGCCGCCCTTGCAGAAACCGAGGAACTCGACATCGGAGAGCCCGGCGCGCCGGGCCTGCCCCTCGAGCGCCTCGCGCTCCGGTCCATCGCCGACGATCAGCAATCGCGCCCCGTCACGGCGGGCCTTGGCCCACGCCCCGAGCAGTTCGTGCACACCCTTCTCACGCGAGAGCCGGCCGACGAAAAGCACATCGCGCCCCGGGCTTGGCGCCGGCAAGTTGCCCCGCCGCTTGAAGAAATGCGGGAGCACATGGATGCGTTCCTCCGGAATCCCCATTCGCACATGCAACTCTTTCTGCGCCCGGCTGAGCGCGATCCATGCGCGCACCTGGCGGAAAACGCCGAGCGCGCGGAGACGCATCAGGACCAGCCCCATCCATCCGCTGGCCAGCCGGCTGTCATGCCAGCACCCGGTGAGCGCGGCCTTGGTGAAGTTGCCGTCAATGCAGGCCGTGCAGGGACTTCCGTGGTTCAGGAAATAGCC
>CAZSUJ010000180.1:0-2618 GCA_964609925.1 uncultured Chthoniobacter sp.
TCGCCCAGCACCGTGGGCGTTGGCATGGGCGGAGGCGGCGGCCCCGACATCAACAACATGACGTGGAACGTCCAGCTTGCCGTCAACCAGAACATCTGGTCCGGCTGGCGCAACCAGGCGAATTTCTCCGCGGCGAAGCTGGCCAACGAAAGCTCCTTCTACGCCCTGCGCCAGACGATCGACAAGGTCGTGGCCGACACGAAGGTCCTCTTCTACGACGTCATCTTCAACCGCGCCCTCATCCGCGTCCGCGAGGAATCGGTCGCCGTGCTGCAGAGCCAGTTGCAGGACCAGCAGAGCCGCTTCGAGGCCGGCACCGTGCCGCGCTTCAACGTCCTGCAGGCGGAAGTTGCCTTGGCCAACGCCATCCCGCCGGTCATCGAGGCGCGCAACAACCTGCGCATCGCCCAGTTCGCCCTGGTCCGCCAACTCGGCTTGGACTACCCGAGCGACCCGACCAAGACCCCGGTCAACGTCACCGGGCAGCTCGACTACTCGCCGATCAAGATCGACCTGGCTGAGGCCATTTTCGCCGCACTGACGCGCAATCCTTCGCTCAAGATCCAGCGCCAGGGCATCCTCATCAACGTCGAGCAGATCAAGGCCGCACTGGCGGGCTTCCAGCCGACCCTCAACGCCACCGCGGGCTACACAGCGTTCAATGTGCCGACCTCGAACCAGCTCGACGCCGCCGCCAACGGCCTTTTCTTCGGCGTGACCGGAAGCTGGGCCATCTTCGACGGCCTGCAGACGGTGGGTGCCACGCAGTCGGCGCGCGCGGCCCTCGCACAGTCGAAGATCAACTACGACAACTCCGCCCGCGGCGTGGAACTCGACGTCCAGCGCGCCGTGTCGAACCTCATCGAGGCGCAGGAAGTCGTGGACAGCCAGCGCGCCAACGTTGTGCAGGCCACCGAGGCCCTCCGCCTCTCGCGGGAACGCCTCGACGCCGGCGCCGGCACCCAGCTCGACGTCCTCAACGCGCAGGTCAGCCTCCTCCAGGCCCAGACGACCGAACTCGAGGGACAGTTCCGCTACATCACCGCGCTGGCCGAATACAATCGCGTGCTCTCGCTCGACACCGTGTATGCCGACACGTTCGACGACCCGATGCTGACTGCGCGCGAGCGCCGCCGCAACGACCTGCTCAACAACTCGCCCAACCCGAACCCGGGCGTGCTCAACGGAGTAACCCCGCGCAAGGACCAGACCATTCCGAAGGCTTCGCGTGAGAAGAAGCCGAAGCCGACGCCCACCCCGGTGCCCTCGGGCAACAAGAAGGCTTCCACCCGCTGACGTGGCGGAGCCATTCCAGCCGCTGCGGTCGTTCCCCGGCGTGCGCGCCGCGTTCATCCCCCGCGTCCCCGGCGTGGATGTCGATGCCGACCGCGCCACCGCGCTGGCCCGCCTCGCCGGGCCGCATGAGCGAATCCTTCGCGCTGCCGGATTCGACCCCGCGCAGTTCGCCACGGCCGAGCAGGTGCACGGCAGCGTGGTCGAGATCGCCCTCGCGTCCGGTTGCCACGACGGTGCCGACGGACTCGTCACCGCAGAACCCGGCCTCGTGCTCGGCATTTACGTCGCCGACTGCGCGGCCGTCTATCTGGCCGACCGCCGCGGCCGCGCCATCGGGCTGGTCCATTCCGGCCGCGCGGGCACGGAGTTGAACATCACCGGCCGCGCCATCGCCCTGCTCCGCTCGGAGTTCGGCGTTGATCCGGCCGACCTCGCCGTCGAGATCAGCCCGTGCATCCGTCCGCCGCTCTACGAGACGGACTTTGCCGCGCAGATCGCCGCGCAGGCCCGCGTCGCCGGGGCGGGGGAGGTGCGCGATTGCGGCATCTGCACCGGAAGCGACACGGATTCCTACTATTCCTACCGCGTCGAGCGCGGTCGCACCGGGCGCATGCTCGCCGCGCTGGCCCTGGAACCATGATCCGCAAATTCGAGGAATCCGAACCCGAGTGGATGGACGTGGCGGAAACCGCGTCGCCCGAACTGGAGCGCGACCTGGCCAACCTCGAGGCGCTCAACCGCGTTTATGGCGGACACCGCACCGTTCTCGACCGCCTCGAACCGATCCTGCGCGAGGGCAAACCTCTCCGCATCGTCGATCTCGGCACCGGCGGGGCCGACGTGCCGCGCCTCCTCGCCACCCGCGCACGCGAACTCATGTGCCCGGTCGTCATCACGGCGGTGGACCGGCAGGGCCCGACGCTGCAGATCGCGGAAAAAATGTCCGGCGAATTCCCCGAAATCCGCTTCGTCCGCTCCGATGTCCTCGCCTTCGATCCCGGCAAGCCGTTCGACATCGTGCTCTGCAATCTTCTGCTCCACCACCTCGGCGAAAGCGACGCCGTGCGCCTCCTGCGGCGCTGCCGCGAGTTGGCGGCCCGCGCCGCCCTCGTAACCGACCTCCGCCGCTCACGCCTCGCGTCCGCCGCCATCTTCGCGGTCACGCAGGTCGTTTACCGCGAGGCCATGACGCGGCACGATGCCCGTCTCTCCGCCGCCCGGGCCTTCTCGTTCCGCGAACTCGGCAAGCTCGCCGTCGCCGCCGGTTGGTGGGGATTCCACCACACCCGCTGCCCGTATTTCCGCCAGGCCCTCTGGATGGA
>CAZSUJ010000181.1:0-2493 GCA_964609925.1 uncultured Chthoniobacter sp.
GTCACGGTTGCCCCGCAACACGCCCAGCAACTCGTCGCGCCACGCCCATCCGTGCCGCAGCGCCGCCTCGCAACCCGCGTAGCCGAACGCGTTGATCTCCGTGATGAGTCCGCGCGCCGCCTTCTCGAAGGTGCGGCGGGTGGCCGCGTCCGGAATGACCAAGAACGCGCACGCGAGGCCCGCGAGGTTGAACGTCTTGCTCGGCGCGAACATCGCCACCACCGGCGGCCCGTCCGGTCCGGCGAAAGCCAACCCGCTCGTGTGCGGGCCGTCGTCGAGCACGAGGTCGCAATGGATCTCGTCGGACACCAAAACGAGCCTGTGCCGACGGCAGAATTCCGCGAGCCGACCGACCGTCTCCGCGGGGAACACCCGGCCGACCGGATTGTGCGGGTTGCAGAGGATGAACACGCGTGTTGCCGGCGTCACCGCCGCCTCGAGCGCGTCGAAGTCGATGTTCCAAGTCCCGCCCTCCTCCCGCAGGTCCACCGTGCGCAGCCCCACGCCCGCGAAGCCGGGCGCACTGAGGAACGGCGGATAGACCGGCGTGCAGGTGAGAACCTCGCCCCCACCGCCGGCAAACGCGCGGCAGGCGACGTTGAGGGCCGGCACGAGTCCGGGGAACCAAACGATGTGCTCCGCCTGCACGGCCGCGCCGTGACGCGTGGCGAGGTATTCCAGCACCGCCTCGATGGTCGCACGCGGCGGCACGGTGTAGCCGAACACCCCGTGATCGGCCCGACGGCGCAATGCCTCGATGACTTCGGGCGGCGAGGTGAAGTCCATGTCAGCCACCCACATCGGCAGGACGTCGCGTCCGGCATAACGCTCCCACTTGAGGCTCCCCGTGCCGTTGCGGTCCGGGCATCTGTCGAAATCGTATTTCAAGATCTGCTACGAAAGCGCAGTCCGCCCCCCCGGCGCAAGAAGTCACGCATGGGTTCCTTATCTCCTTGCCGCGAACCCCGAAGCTCTGCGACATGCGCGGCGTGGCAGAAGCACCCGGCCCCGGCACCAAGAGACTCGTCATGCTCCTCGCGCTCGGCGCGGGCGCGGCCGACGCGATCATCATCGTGGGCTTCCAAGTCCTGACCGCGGCGCAGACGGGCAACACCATCCTCCTCGCGACGGCCCTCGCGCAGGGACAATGGCACGCCGGCCTCGCCTCCGGGCTGTCGGTCGCGGGCTTCGTCACCGGAGCCCTCGCCGGCTCGTGGCTCCTCGTCCGCAATGGCCTGCCGGTCTCCCGCGTTCTCGCCCTCGAGTTCGGCATGCTCGTCGCCGTGGCCGTCGGCTGGCTGCTTGGCTCGTCCGTGGAGCCCGCGGCCGACCTTGTCATCGTGACCGCCACCGCCTCGGCCATGGGGCTGCAAAGCGCCGTCATGCTCCACCAAAGGACCTCCTCCACCACCTATGTGACGGGCGTCCTCGCGGCGTTCGCGCGCCATGCGGTGTCGGCGCCCGGCGCGGCAGCATCGGGCGCGCCCGACGCCCGCTTCGAGGGCGGCGTGTGGCTGGTCTACTTCGCCGGCGCGATCGCCGGCGCGTGGCTCTACTCGCACTTCGGCGTGCCGGCGCTCTTCCTCTCGGCGGCTTGCATTGCCGCCGCATCGCTCATCGCCGCACGGGAGGCGCGGAACGCTTAGCCGTGCACATCTTCAACGTCCTCGTTCCCGTCATGCTGCTCATCGCGCTCGGCAGCATGCTGGCGCGCGTCCGGTTCATCGGTCCCGATCTCATCGGCGGACTCAACAAACTCACCTACTGGGTCGCGCTGCCCGCCCTCATTTTCCGCGCCGCGGCACACGCCGGCACGCCGCCGGCGAACAGCTTCTGGATCGCCCTCGCCGTGACCGCGGCAACCCTCGTCACGCTCGCCCTCGCCGCCGCCGCGGCCGGCGTGCTCCGCCTGCCCGCGCATGAGCGGCGGACATTCGTCGAGTGCGCGTTTTTCGGCAACCTTGCCTACATCGGGCTCCCCATCCTCGCCCACAGCCTCGGCCTTTTTTCCCTCGGCGAGAAACCCGAACTCCTCGCCACCGCGGCGATTGCCATGACCATGATGACCGTGGTCAACAACCTCCTCGTCCTAGTCGTCCTCCAACCCCGCGGCCTTACCCCGCTCCACATGGCCGAGCGCCTCGCCTTGAACCCGGTGGTCATGGGCGGACTGCTCGGCATCGCGTGGGGTTCGGCGGGATTGGCCCTGCCGGTGGCGGCCGACCGCGCCCTGCAAACACTCGGCGGCATGGCCATCCCTGCCGCCCTCATCTGCATTGGCGGCTCGCTCATCGCCGCGCCCCTGCGCGGACGCCTCGGCGGTATCAGCGTCGCGACCGTGCTGAAAATCGCCGCCCTGCCCGCGGCTGCATGGCTCTTGGCGAAATGGTTCGGCCTCTCTCCCGCCGACACCCGGATCGTCCTTGTCTTCGCCGCCTGCCCCACCGCCGCCGCAGCCTACACGATGGCCAGCCAGATGGGCGGCGACGAAGC
>CAZSUJ010000182.1:0-2490 GCA_964609925.1 uncultured Chthoniobacter sp.
GGTTGTCGGCCCCGAGGGCGAGGGTCGCGCCGCTGTCCACTTGGATGCTGGTTGTCCCGCTGAGCGACTGGCCGGAGGTGTTGCTGAGAACGAGCGTGCCCTCGGCGACGCGGGTGGTGCCGGTGAATGTGCTGTTGGCGTTGAGGATGAGGTCCCCGGCACCCTGCTTGACGAGATTGCCGGTGCCGCTGATGCCGGCGGCGGAAAAGTCGGAGCCCTGGGCGATGCTGTCGCTGCGGTTGAAGATGAGCGTGCCGTTGTTCGTGATCGTGCCGCTGGTCGAGAGGCTGCCGGTGGTTCCGCCATTGCCGATCTGCACGGTCCCCGCGGCCACAACGGTGGCGCCGGAGTAGGTGTTGGCCGCGGTGAGGGTGAGTGTTCCGGCGCCCGCGTTGGTCAGCGATCCGGTGCCGGAGATGGTGTTGGTGAGGAGGACGGCATCGCTGCGGTTGATCACGAGGGCGGCGTTGTTGGTGATGCTGCCGCCGTTGAGCGACCCGACGGTGCCGCCCGTGCCGACTTGCAGGACGCCGCTGCTGATGAGGATGCCGCCGGACTGCGTGTTGCTGTCCGTGTTGATGACGAGCGTGCCGGCACCCGACTTGACGAGCGCGCCGGGGCCGGAGAGGGAACCGTCGAGCGCGAGCGAATTCGTCGTCACGTCGAACGTGCCCCGCGTGCTGAACGTGAAGCCGCGGCTGCTGGTGAAGCCGGCCGTGGTGCGCAACACACCGTTGTCGGTGAGGTCGAAATCCACCCCGCCGCCGACTCCGCCGAGGTTGGCGTCCGAGGCGACCTGCAAGACGCCGTTGTGGATGTCGAGGCCGCCGGTGAAGGTGTTCGAGCCGCTCAGCGTGACCGTGCCGGTGCCGCTCTTGGTCATGCCGGCGGCGCCGGCGAGGACGACCGAGATCGAGCCGTTCTCCACCTGGTAGTCCGTGCCGGTGAGCGTCCCGCTGCCGCTGATCGTTCCGTTCGATAGCGTGACCGTGCCGGCGGTTTGGGTGGTCGTCCCCATGCTGAGCGTGCCGCCGTTGACCGTGAGATCGCCGTTGCCGAGGGCGCCGTTGGTTCCGGTGACGACGACACCATTGGAGATCACGGTGCCGCCGGCGAAGCTGTTGCTGACGGCGAGCGTGACCGTGCCGGAGCCGGCTTGCACGAGGCCGCCGTTGGTCCACGCGCCGGCGAGGGTCACGTTGCCGCTGCCGGTGTTGAGGAGGATCCCGGGGTCGAGCGTTCCCTCGAGGTCCAGCACGTTCGAGATCACGAGGTTGCCCGCGCCGGTCTTGGTCAGGTTGTGTGCGGTGATCTGCCCGCCGTTGAAGGCAACGGTGCCGTTGGTGTTGGTCACCGTCATCTCCGAGGCCTGCACGCCGCCGGTCACGACGGTGATCGGCGATGTCGTGGCCGCGGTGCCGAACCAGACATTGTCGTCATCCACGAACGGTATGTCGGGGGCGATCGGGTTCAGGCCGTTGGTCGCCTCGCGCCAGTTGGTGGCGGAGGTGTTCCATGTGGTGTTCTGCGCGCCGGTCCAGAGGAGGTCATACGCGCGCCCGGACGATACGAGGAAGATCGAGGATGCGTTCGTGTTGAACGTGTAGGTGAAGCGGCCGACGTTCGTGGTGCCGCCGAGCGAGAGCGTGCCGCCGTTGAGGGTCGAGCCGGTGAGGAGGATGTTGGTCGGGCCGGAGGCAAGGGAGACCGAGGTGCCGGTGATGAGGAGGTTCGTGCCGGTCGTCCATGTGTTCCCGGAGATGTTGATGAAATTGTTGGTGCTGTTGACCGTGACGAGGCCGGAGCTCTGGACGTAGCTGCCCGAGTTGAGGGCGACGACGGCGTTTCCGTTCAGGGTGAGCGGGCCGACGAGCAGCGGTGAGACGCTGTTGGTGTAGTGGACCTCGGCGAGGTTGACGGCGTTGGTCCCGGCGATGGTGAGCGCCCCGGTGCCGAAGCTGTTCGCGGTGATCGCGTGCAGTTGGCCGGCGGTGACGGTGGTGCCGCCGGTGTAGCTGTTGCTCGCAGTGAGGTCCACCTGGCCGCCGGGGCTGTCCATGACGACCGCGCCGGTGCCGCTGATCGTGCTGCCGATGACCCGCGTGCTGGTGCCGACCCGGAAGGCGAGGGTGGCGTTGTTTGTGATGGCGCTCCCGGCGGCGATGGTGCCGGTTGCGCCGCCGTTGCCGACCTGCAGGGTGCCTGCGCTGATGAGCGTGCCACCGGTGTAGGAGTTGTTGCCGGAGAGGACGAGGGTGCCGGCGCCGTCCTTGACCAGACCTCCGGTGCCGGTGGCGATCTCGCTGCGCAGGATCGTGTTTCCCGCGCCGCCGAAGCTGAGCGTGTGGCCGGCGCCGGTGATCGTGGCCGTGTTGGTGATGTTGAGCGTGCCGGCGTCGGAATTGACGCGGGCGCTGGAGCCGAGGGTGATGAGACCGCCGTAGCTGTTGCTGCCGCTGATGTTGCGCAGGGCGCCGGCTCCCCCGATGC
>CAZSUJ010000183.1:0-2489 GCA_964609925.1 uncultured Chthoniobacter sp.
CATGGTCCCGCGGATGGCCGTGAGCGAGGACGTGTCCATGACCTCGACCCGCAGGCCGAGTTTCTTCAACTGCTGCCGTGTCGCCTCCGGCGTGAGCGGTGAGGTGAGGATGAGGTCCGGGGAAAACCCGAGCACCGTCTCCGCTTCGGGCTGCAGCCCGCCGGGCAGACGCGGAACACTCTCCGCCGCCGCGCAGAACGGCGTGACGGCCGCGAGCCGCTCTTCGCTGCCGAGTGCGATGACCATCGCGGTGAGGTTCGGCGCGAGGCTCACGATGCGCTGCGGCGGTGACGCCTGCGCGGCCGCGGCAGCCAAGAGGACGGTGGCAGCCACGAACAGCGCCGTTGCACGTTGAACCGGACGCAACTGGCCCGAAGCGGCTCGCGAGGCCGCTCGCCCTCCAGGCGCTGATGCAATGCCCGTGAGCTTTCGGATCAGGGCGCGCATCGCCGGGGTCAGAACTTCATGCCGGCCCGTTGCAGGGCGGCGGCCATCGCGGCGTAGCCGGCGGCGGTGGCGACGCACGACAGCGCGAGCGCGGCCCAGAACCCGAGCCGCGGGAGCAGCCAGGGCAGGAGGACAAAGAACAGCAGGCTGGGCAGGACGAACCAGAACACGCTGCGCGAGAAATCGGCGATGCGCGCGGCATCGTGCGTCTCGAACCACATCCACCCGATGGCCAGCAGCGAGACGAGCGGCAGGGATGCGATGAGCCCGCCCACGTAGCCCGTGCGCTTCGAGACCTCGCTGATGACGACGATCAGGGCGGCGCTGGCCAGCAGTTTGACGAGGTAATAGAGCATCGTCCGCCGCCTATTCGCCGATGATCTTGACGAGCACGCGCTTGCGGCGTCGGCCGTCGAATTCGCCGTAGAAGATCTGCTCCCACGGCCCGAAGTCGAGCCGCCCCTTGGTCACGGCCACGACGACCTCGCGTCCCATGATCGTGCGCTTGAGGTGGGCGTCGGCATTGTCCTCGGCCCCGTTGTGGTCGTATTGGTCGTGCGGCTTCTCGGGGGCGAGCTTCTCCAGCCATCGCTCGAAGTCGCGGTGCAGGCCGGCCTCGTCGTCGTTGATGAAGACGCTCGACGTGATGTGCATGGCGTTGACGAGGCAGAGCCCTTCCTGGATGCCGCTTTCGCGCAGGCACTTCTCGACCCGCGACGTGATGTTGATCAACTGGCGCCGCGCGGGCACCTCGAACCAGAGTTCTTCACGGTGGGATTTCATGCCTTCAAGGGAAGCAGCGGGGCCTTCGGCTTGGCGATGCAAAACATGCGCGGCCCGCGTCCCCATGTTTCCACCCGCCCGCGGCAGGCGTAACGTGGGGTCATGAAATCTTTCCTCATCACGGGTGCCTCGAGCGGAATCGGACGGGAACTGGCCCTGCGCCTCGCCACGCGCGGGGCCGCGCTCACCCTGGCCGGGCGCTCCCCGGAGCGGCTCGCGGAGGTCGCGGCCGCCTGTGCGGGAGCCGCCTCGGTGACGACCGTCCCGGGCGACATCACGGCACCGGGAGCCGCGGCGGACCTGGTGGACCGCGCCGCGGCGGCGATGGACGGTCTTGATTGCGTGGTCCACTGCGCGGGCATCGGCCTGATCAAGCCGGCCGCGGAGACGTCCGATGCCGAGTTCACCAAGGTCGTGAACACGAACCTGCGCGGGACCTTCCTCGTGGCCAAGGAAGCCTGCCGCGTGATGGCCGCGCAAAAGAAGGGCCTCTTCCTCACCTTCCCCGGCATCCTCGGCAAGGCCGTGATGAAGAACGCGGCGGCCTACAGCGCCAGCAAGTTCGGCGTCACCGGCCTCATCAAGTCCCTGTCCCAGGAACACCAACGCAGCGGCATCCGTTTCGGACTGTTCTTCCTCGGCGGCGTGGACACGCCGTTCTGGGACGGGCTCGGCATGAACGTCCAGCGGGACAAGATGATCCCGGTCGCCACGGCGGCCGACCTTGCCCTGCAGGCCATCGACGCCCCGCCCCACCTCGTCCTCGCCGAAGTCGTGCTCCAACCCGAGAGCCACCAACTCGTCTGAAGCCAACGCAGCCCAAGTCCTCGCCGCAGCCACTTCCGGCGCGGCTGCCTCAGCTGCCGGTGTATCCGATCTGAACTCCAAGGATCGCTCCCAACGCCGGCTCCAGTGTTTTGTGCGGAGCCTTCGTCAATGCCGTTCAGATTCCACCCAATTCGGGCCAATCGACTGGAATTGCTGGATCATCAAATGCCGATACCAGCATGCAAAGTAGTAGGCTCGACGGAGATCCGGACAATCGCAGGCAAACCTCTGTCCGTCGCACTCGACCGAGACGTGAAATATATCCTTCTCATTATGTTTGATCTTCTGGATGGACAGCGTCGTCCAGGTCATGACGCGCCATTCGTCGTCCTGCTTCCAGACTCCGTCACTCGCGATCGCTGCCTCTACCAAAGCCAGCTCCGTCGCATGGCCCGGAGCCGACGCCACCAGCCGCCAGTAGTCATCGGCCA
>CAZSUJ010000184.1:0-2477 GCA_964609925.1 uncultured Chthoniobacter sp.
CCTTGAGGAACTTCGAGATTTCCTTGGCCTTGTCGCCCTCGAGGCCCTGCTTGAAGACGAAGAGTTGCCGGGCGTGGCCGAGCGGGGAGATTTCGGGGTCCTTCTGCTCGACGTTGCGCAGGTCCACGTTCCGCTTGGCGAGCTTGGCCACGATGATCTCGCGCAGGCCCTTGAGCCGAGAGGCGTCCTCGGCGGTGAGGCGGAGGTTGCCGTCCTTTTCGATTTCGAGCGAGGCTGTGGAGCCCTTGAAGTCGAAGCGCGTGGCGAGTTCGCGGCGTGCCTGGTCGATGGCGTTGAGGATTTCCTGTCGGTCGATTTCCGAGACGATGTCGAAGGTGGGCATGGTGGTTGGTGGATTCGGTGGGGGCGGCAGGACTCGAACCTGCAACCAAGCGATTATGAGCCGCCTGCTCTGACCGTTGAGCTACACCCCCGGGGTGGGGACGAAAGGATGAAGGCGGAGGACGGAAACTTGAAGGAAAATGAGGGGGCGGCGGGGCTTGCTGATTGCGTTCTTGCGGGCCACTGGCAGGTCCGGCTGGCTCATTGGAGGACTCGCACCTCCAAAGCCGCGACCGCGCGGAAATGCGCTTCGTCGGCCGGGCCCACGAGCACTCCAAACTTGAGGGCACGGGCGGTGGCGGCCACGGCGATGTCGTTTTGTGGAATGAGGCAACCACGGCGCGAGAGGTCGCTGAATATGTCCGCGTAATGCTCGGCCACGACCGGCGTGAAGTCCTCCAACCCTGTGAGCTTCCGGATCGCTTCCAGCCGCGCCAACCGGCGGGCTGCGCGGGATGCGTCCGCTGCCAAGCGCACACCAACCAAGGCCTCGGCCCATACGATCGTCGGAAGGGCGTAGGTATCATCCGGCGGCAGCAAGAGACGCCCGGCCGATCGTTCCAAGGCGACCAAGGCTGAGGTGTCGAGGATCAGGCCCATGGATCGGCCGGGATGCGGTCCGTTCGATTCACGCGCTCCAGATCATCCGCAAAATCCGGGTCATGAGGCAACCCGGCCAGCGCGCCCATGATTGCCTCACCGGTTGCCCGCTCTGGCGGAGCACAGGGCACGAGGCGAGCCAATGGCTTGTCGCTTTTAGTAACGACAAAGCATTCGCCACCGTGTCGCACCCTGGCCAGGAGGTCCCCCAAGTGGCGCGCGGCCTCTGTCGAGCTGATCACGGACTCCATGCAGAAAAATGTAAACTACATGTATCCGCATTTCAAGGCGTGTTACGCCAGGTCGCCAAGGCGCCGGGACACGCTAATGGCCGGCGCGCTGAGTTTCGGCACCGTGGAGCGCGTAGCGGGAGGCGCCGAGGAGGGCGGCTTGGTCGTTGAGGATGACGCGCAGCGGGATGGCGCGCATGAAGTCGCTGAAGCGTCCTTTGGCGAAGAACGCCTTGAGCAGCGCCCCCTGCTGGAGGAGCGGGAGGGTCTTGGCTGCGATGCCGCCGCCGATGAAGACGCCACCGGTGGCCATGACCTTGAGGGCGAGGTTGCCGGCCTCGCCGCCGAGGATGGAGGCGAAGAGTTGCATCGTCTGCACGCACAGCGGGCAGGAGCCGTCGGCGGCGTATTTTGAAACAACCGCGCCCGGGTCGCCGGTCTTCAGCGCCTCGGCCACGGCCGGCATCTCGCTGGCGCGGCCGGTGTCGCGCAGGAACGCGTAGATGTTGGGGATGCCCATGCTGCCGCTGAGGACGCGCTCACAGCTCACGTGGCCGTAGGGGTGGAAGAGGTGGCGGAGGAGATCGACCTCCACGTCGGTGCGGGGTGCGAAGTCGCTGTGGCCTCCTTCGCAGGCGAACGGGATGTGCTTGTGTCCGTCCCAAAAGATCCCGGCCTGCCCGAGTCCCGTGCCGGGTGAGATGACGGCCATGTTGCCGGCAGCGTCGGCGCTGCCCGGGTGGAGGACGGCGAAGTCGGTGGGGGCGAGTTCGCCGATGCCGTAGGCGTTGGCAACGAGGTCGTTGATGAGGAAGCAGCCGCGGAACGAGAAGCGGGCGGAGAGTTCCACGGCATCAACTTCCCACGGGAGATTGACCAGCTTGGCGCGGGTGCCTGAGACGGGGCCCGGCAGGCCGAAGCAGGCAAAGTCGATCGGGGTGTGTTCGTCGCGAAGGAATTCCTCGATCAGAAGGTCCAGCCCGGTGGCGGATTGGCTGGAGAATTTCTCCGCGCGACGCAGGGTGAGGGGTGCTGCCGCATCGGCGGAGTCCGCGTGGAAGATGGCGAGCCACGTCTTTGTGCCGCCCACGTCTCCGGCGAGGATGACCGCCCCGGGGCCGGCCGGCGGCGGCCGCATCGGGTAGGCCTCGGTTTTCTTGGGCGTCTTGCCTGGGGGGGCGGGATCCATCGGCGCGGGCTCTAGGCCGGGTTTTCCCAAGCGCGTCCGTCGCGCTCGAGGAGACGGTCGGCGGCTGCTGGGCCCCACGAACCGGCCTCGTAGTCGGGGAAGTCGCGAGGCGGCAG
>CAZSUJ010000185.1:0-2410 GCA_964609925.1 uncultured Chthoniobacter sp.
CCCCACAATCCACCGCGCCCGACGGTCAGAAACTGCCAACCGACTCCGCATCCAGCACCACCTGCCAAGAGTTGTTGACTGACCCCGTTTGCCTACGGCATGCCGCGTATCTCAACGCGCCATCAGAGAAATGTGACTAAACCATGACTGACCCCTATGGCCTGCCCCGTCTGCCGTGTGAGCCGGTTTCCCACGAGGTCATAGCGGTTGGCCTCCGCGCCGGTCTGCTGCGCGGTGGACGGATTGCTGGTCAGCGCCCGGATCAGACACAACTTCACGTCGCAAAATCGAGAGCTTGACCCAGAACACGGCGGCTTCAGAACCGCGAAATGCCAACTCAAAGACATCAGAGTTTTTCAACATCCATTCCACTTGATGGAGATCCGCGAGGGAATAAACACAGCTCGTTTCATTCCACATATTCCCGCGTGTCCCTGGGACGGATAGAAAACCAACCGGCCCAAATATGAGTGTAACACGCCCGCTGCGAAGTTGAACATTTGCAAAGCGCCTTACAGAAAACACATGCTTCGGCGACTCACTATTGAGCAATTCCAAATGCGTATTTATTGTCCCTAAATCGGGATCAGCGTAACAATGCCTTTTAAAGACCGTCGAGACCATGCGACGAAATCTCCAGTGCGTGAAAGCCCAGAGACCCAGATAGAGAAGCGTCAATACAGGAACAATGAGAGTAATGTCTATTGTGCCCATAAAATCCTTAAGGCCTACGTCCATTTTCCCAAAACTTCGCGCCGCTATCTAGAAACCAGCCATGAATGGAGCCATAGGGGTCAGCCATAGGGGTCAGTCATGGTTTGTTGTAATTTCAGGCTTTTCTCACGGATCCTCTGACATTGGTCAACCCCGGCAACCGCTCGCGCGCCAGGCGGATCAACGGCAGCCGTAGGATCTCTCTCCCATATGCGAACGCTTTCGACTCCAGTCAAGCTTCACCGTTGTTCCAGCCACGAATCGCCTCCCGGCAGCGCCACGCCGCGTATCGCGGCTCGACAAATTTGCAGCCTCAAACCTGCACAGACTGCAAAGCAGTCAATCCCCACGCGCCTTTACCGGAGCATCGACCCGGAAACCTGATGCGAACTTGCCTCGGCATTGGCAAGCTTTCACTCCGCCATCAGAAAAATGTCAATAAACCATGACTTGTATGTTCCCCCTGCTCGCAAGGGGGCGCCGAGGGGAGCCTCCGAGAATGGGCGACCCAGCTCGTCGCAGGAGGCTTCCCTCGGCGGCGGTGGGTCGGAAAGATTCCGCGGTGACAGGCTGAGCTTGGAGCAGCCACATTGTGGGAACCCCGGCAGCGGGCGGCGTCGACGGACGCCGTCGGCAGCGACCAGGACAGACCGATCCAATGACTTGGCGTCCACACGCCGGGGGTCAGCGAGGTCGCCTGGTTGCGCCGGGGATAAACTCGAACTGTTGAAAGGGCCGTGAGGTCGCTTGCGAGCCCGCATGAGCAAGTCGGAGAACATCCCATGATGAAAACGCCAGCGCAGCAGCAGGTCATCCACCTCGGACTCGATGTAGCCAAAGCCCATCTGGACTTGGCCGGTCCGGGGATCAAGGAACAACGTTTTGGCAACGACGCCGCGGGTCGGGCCGAGTTGATCTCCGTCCTGACGGGGATCAAAGATCCGGTGCAGGTGGTTTGCGAGGCCAGCGGGGGCTATGAGAAGGCCGTTCTGGAGGCCTTGGTGGCCGCGGGGATCAGGGCCAGCCGAGTCCACGCTGAGGACGTGCGGCACTTTGCCCGCAGCCGAGGCCAGCGGGCCAAGAACGACCGGCTCGATGCCGGGCTCTTGGCCGAGTTCGGCCGCGAGCGCCGGCCGCGCCTCTGGCAGCCGGTGGAGGCGGTGCGGGAAGAGTTGCGCGCTTTGCATGACCGGCGCCGCCAGTTGGTGGAGTTGCGCACCAAGGAGAGCAATCGGCTGGAAACCGCTTCGGCCCGTCTGGCGCAACTGCTGGAGAAGAGCATCGCCTTCCTTGATGCGCAGATCGCCGAAGTCGATGAGCTCTTGGAGCAGCACATCGACTCCGATCCGGGACTCAAGGCCGAGGCTGAGCGTCTAACCTCGGTGCGGGGCGTGGGACCGGTGACGGCCATGGCCTTGCTCAGCCACCTGCCGGAGCTGGGGCGAGTGTCGGACAAGGAGATCGCCGCTCTGGTCGGCGTGGCTCCCTTCGCCAAGGACAGCGGCACCCTCCAAGGACGCCGCACCATCCGCGGCGGACGCGTGGCTGTGCGCAACGTGCTTTACATGGCCGCGGTGGCCGCCAGCCGTTGGAACCCCATCCTGCGCGACTTCTACCAGCGCCTGATCGCCAAAGGCAAACCGGCCAAGCTCGCCCTCACCGCCGTCATGCGCAAACTCATCGTCCTACTCAACCG
>CAZSUJ010000186.1:0-2357 GCA_964609925.1 uncultured Chthoniobacter sp.
ATGGCGACGGCGTGAATCCGGGCGGGGCGGGAACGTGGTCGGACACCGGGACGAACTGGTTCGACACCGCCACTTCCACGCTCGGCGTCTGGAACCCGGCTAAAGCGGCACGTTTCGGAACGGCGGGCGGTGCCGTCGTGGTGGATCCCGCGGGTGTCACGGCGAGTGAGAGCACCACGTTCAGCGCGGACGGATACACGCTTTCCGGCGGGGTCATCACGCTGGGTTCTCCGACCAACAGTCTGAACACCGAGGCCGGGGTCACGACTGTGCTGAGCAATGAGCTGGCCGGCTCGGGGGCGTGGCTGCACAAGGACGGCCTTGGCACACTGGTCTTGGCCGGCAGCAACTCGTTCGTGGCTGGTGTCGAATTGGATGCGGGCACGCTACGCGTCGGCGACGACGCGGCCCTGGGCGCAGCGACCAACCCTCTTGTTCTGATCGGCGGCACCCTGGGGGTCACGAACAACCTCACGCTCGGTGCCTCGCGCCCGGTCAGTGGTGCGGGAGCATTCAACATCCCCTCAGGCTCTGTGTTGACCCTCGCCGGCGCAGTCACCAACACCGCCACCACGCTGGAGAACTCAGGCACGCTGCACTTGTCCGGCTTGGTCCGCAGCCTCGGCGACCTCGCCTTCGCCGCGCCCGGCGTGCTCAGCTCGTCCGGCACCGTTTCGCTGGCTAGCCTCTCCACGGCGGCGGTGACCAACGGCTTGGTCAACCTGCAGGCCAACTTGTCCTTCCCCACAGGCGATCAGACAATCGCGACGGCGAGCAACGTGACCGTGCAGGTCAACGGCAGCCTCTCGGGCCTCGGCACCGGACGGATCCTCAAGAACGGGGCCGGCACCCTCGTGCTCAACGGCAGCAACTCCGTCGGCGCCATCCGCGTGGGTGCCGCCGGGGCGGTGCCCGTGCATGGCGGCACTTTCATCGTCAACAACGCCGCGGCCACCGGCTCCGGGCAGGCGCAGTTGCAGGATGGCTTGCTGCGCACCGACGTCTCCGGCGGACTCGCCCTGCCCAACGGTCTTTCCATCGCCGGGCGCGACGGCGCCGTGGCCGTGCTCGGTGGCACCGAACCGCTCACCTTCGGCGGGACGAACGACTTCTTCCGCAGTTCGGGCACGTCGGGCGACCTTCGGCTCGATGTAAACAACACGACAATCTTCAACGGCCCGTGGGCCGGCGTCTCGGGTGACGGCACGGCCGACGGCATCGTCATCGGCGGCTCCGGTCTCCTCGTCCTGAACGGCAACGCTTCGTCCCTCACGCTCGGAGTCACGGTCACGAGCCTCGCCACCCTCGAACTCAATACAACGCTGGGAGCCCCGCTCTTCATCGATTCCAACGCCACGCTCACAGGCGATGGCACGGTGACGGGAAATCTCACCGTCAGCGGCGTGCTCGCCCCGGGCACCGGGGATTCGCGCGGCAACATCACGTCCCTCGGCACACTCAGCGTCCCCGGCTTCACCCTCCTCCGCTTGTTCTCCAACGGCATCAACGACCAGATCTCCGCTGCCGGAGGCCTCGACCTCGGCGGCTTGGTCCAAGTCGTCGGCGATCCCGGCTGGACACCCGCCATCGGCGACACGTTCTCGCTCGTCGGATTCGGCACCATCACCACTCCGCCCACGCTCGACCTCCCCGTGCTCGCCGACACCAACCTCGTGTGGAACACGAACCAGTTCCTCGACTCCGGCATCATCGAGGTGGCCGACGCCAACCCGCTTCCGCCCAACTACGCCAACTGGCTCACGAACTATCCGTCCATCGTCCCGCCCGAGGACGAAGGCACGGCGGACCCGGACGGCGATGGCTACGACAACTTCACCGAGTTCGCCCTCGACGGGAACCCGACCGTTCCGGGATTCGTCGGAATGACCGGGCGCCATCAGGGCACCAACGCCGTCTTCAACTGGGTCCAGCGCAAGAATCCGCCCGGCGGCGTGACCTACGTCATCAAGCGCGCGGCCGATGTTTCCGCCGGCCCGTGGGTCAACGCGGCCGACCTTGTCATCAGCAACGCGGCCGACCAGTCGGGCGTCCTTCTCCCCGCCGAATACGAGCGCAAGGAATTCCGCGTCCCGACCACCAACCGGTCGTTCTACTTCCTCGAAGCCAAAGTCACGCCCTGAGCCTGCCCTCTGTAGCGGCGATGTCGCCATCGCCGTCTGCGCTCACGCTCCGGCGGTCGGGAGACCGCTGCTACAGGGAATGCGGAACGCCCGCGCTTCAAACCCCCGCCGTGGCCAGGGAGGCGGCCGTGGCCGGATGCTGGTGATGCATGCGGATCGTCCCGTCGTCTTCCTCGACCAGCGCCGTGCAATGCTCGACCCAGTCGCCGCAGTTGT
>CAZSUJ010000187.1:0-2324 GCA_964609925.1 uncultured Chthoniobacter sp.
TTCAAGCAGGGCCTCGAGGGCGACAAGGCCAAGGAAATCTCGAAGTTCCTCAAGGGCTCCGGCCTCAAAATCCAATCCGCCCTCCAAGACCGCCAGATCCGAGTGACCGGGAAGAAGCGCGACGACCTCCAAGCCGCCATCTCCGCCCTCCGCACGAAGGACTTCGGCGTGTCGCTCAATTACACGAACTTCCGCGACTGATCAGCGGTTGCGCGCTGTGTCGGACAGCGTTCCCCGCCCCGGTATTGCGCCGACGGCGTGCGTGTAATACTTATCGTTGCATGCAAACGCTCGTCCTGCGCATCCCCGATGAGTTGGCCCTCGACCTCCAAGCCGAGGCGCAACGACGCAATTCCACGAAATCCGCAGTGGCCCGGGCCCGCTTGGCCGCCTCCGTCAAGCCCGAGGCAGGCCCCGGCTTCGGCCTCATCTCCGATTTGATCGGAAAGGACGAGAGCCAGCCGCGGGACCTGAGCGCTCGCAAGAAGCATTACCTGAAGGCCCGCGGATACGGACGTGAAAAGGCCAGTCGCTGATGCCGGATTCCTCGTGGCTCTGTGGAGCCGCCCTGACCGCCACCATGAGTGGGCCGTGGCCGTCGCAAAGGCCAACCCACCGCCGTGGACGACTTGCGAAGCCGTTTTGTCGGAGGCCGAGCATCTGCTCGGCCCCGCCGGCCGCCAGAGTTTGCGGACCGCCTGTCGGCGGGGCGCCTTGCTAATCGTCCCCGTGGCTTCTCCGGATTCGGATGGCATCATGGACCTGCTCGACAAATACGACGACGTTCCGATGAGCTTCGCGGACGCATGCGTGGTCCGAATGTCGGAGGTGCCGTCCGCTGGGCAGGTTCTGACCACGGATCGCGACTTCAAGATCTACCGCCGACATGGTCGGAGGATGATCCCCTGCCTCCTGCCGCCCTGAACCGCCGCCATCGCCGCCCTCCGCGCGAAGGACTTCGGCGTGTCGCTCAACTACACAAACTTCCGCGACTGACGCCGCCGTTACGCTTCGAGCAGCGGCACCCCGTAAGCCAAAGCCATCCGGTCGGTCGTTACGAACTGCAGCCCCTCGGCCAAAGCCTGGGCGATGAGCACCCGGTCGAACGGATCGCGGTGATGCCACGGCAACCGCGCCGCCGCGAGCGCATGCCGACGGATGACGGGCAGCTCCACGAAGCCAGCCGCATCAACCGCGTCCGTCCACGTGTCGGGCAACTCAAGCTTCCCGCACGCACGCTTGATCTCCAACTCCCAGACGGACGCCGTGCTCACGACCACGAGATTGGCCGGTGAAGCGATCTCCGCCGCCACCCTCCCTGCGAGCCGGCCCGGATCGAGCAGCGCCCACACCAGCACGTGAGAGTCGAGCAGGAGCTTCACCGGATCACTCGGCGACCTTGGATACTGCCATCGGCTTGATGGAACCGTAGAAGGACTCGTCCAACTCCGCATCGGCATCCCAGCATCCGGGCAGCTCTTTCCCCTTCCCGGCGAGGAGGCCCAATGGACGATTTCCGGCCATCGAACCAATCTTGACCAACTGGACCATCGGCTTGCCAGCCTTGGCCACGACCACGGTCTCGCCCGCCATGACCTCTTCCAGCAGTTTGGACAGGTGTGTTTTGGCTTCGTGGATGTTGACTAACTTCATGAGAACCTAGTTAGTCTTACTTAGTCCACTTGTCAATCCCCGCGGATTTCCTTGATGATCGCATCATACGCCGCCGCCGGATCCCCCGCCCGGCTGATCGGGCGGCCGATGACCAGATGTGTCGCACCGCGCCGCACGACCTCCGCCGGACCGGCCACACGTTTCTGGTCGCCGACTTCCGCCCCCGCCGGGCGCACACCCGGGATGACCATCAATGGCTCCGGCCCCAGTTCGCTGCGCAACGCAGGCAACTCCAACGCGCTGGCCACGAATCCCCTCACCCCCGCATCGAATCCCATCCGCGCAAGCCGCAGCACCTGACCGGCCACATCACCGCCGACCCCGCAGGCCCGCAACGTCGCTTCGTCCGAACTAGTCAGCACCGTCACGCCGAGGATTGTCGTGCGCCCGCCCGCCGCCTCGACCGCCGCCGCGCACATCTCGGGGCCGCCGCCCAGATGGATGGTGCAAAGGTCCACCTCCATTTCGCAGGCCGACCGCACCGCCGACGCGACCGTGTTCGGGATGTCGTGCAGTTTGAGGTCGAGAAACACGCGGGCCCCGCGGCTCCGCACATCCGCGATCATCGCGGGCCCCTCCGCGATGAACAATTGCAGGCCGACCTTGTAGAAAGTCCCCCGCTCCCCGAGCCGGTCCATCAACCGCAGCGC
>CAZSUJ010000188.1:0-2289 GCA_964609925.1 uncultured Chthoniobacter sp.
TGGTCCCGGGGGACACCGTCTCGATGCGCGACCTGCTCTACGCGGCCATGATGGTCTCCGACAACCATGCGGCCTACACGCTGGCCTACCAGGTCGGTGCGCGTCTGCCCAACCCCGCGAACCTCGGCCCGGTGGACAATTTCACCGCCCACATGAACGCCCTCGCGCGCAAGCTGAAGATGAAGCGCACGCTCTTCCTCAACCCGCACGGTCTCGACAACATGGAGACACCGCCGCATTCGACCGCCGCCGACCTCGCCCGCCTGACGCTCTACGCCTACAAGCACCCGGGCTTCAATTTCTACGTGTCGCAAAAGACGCGCGAGATCTCGATCACCGGGGCGGACGGGCAGCGCCGCGGGTTCATGCTGACCAACACGAACCAACTCCTCGGCATGGACGACATCGACGGTGTGAAGACCGGGCGCACCGCGCGGGCGGGCGATTGCCTTATTCTCTCCTCGGAGCGAGCGCCGCAAGCCGTCGAGGTCAACGGGCAGAAGCTCGCAATTCCGCGCCGGCTCATCGTTGTGCTGCTTGCTTCGCCTGACCGTTTCAACGAGGGGCTGCAACTCGTGCGCCAAGGTTGGGCGCTGCACGAGCAGTGGTCGGCTGCCGGGCGTCAGGTCACCAAGCGCTCGGCGCTCTGAGGTCCGCGGTCATGCCCGCCATGCGCTTGGCCCTGCTCACCGCGGGCGGGGACTGTCCGGGACTGAACGCCGTCATCCGCGGCATCGTCTGCGCCGCGGCGCAGCGCGGCATTGAGACGGTGGGACTCTGCGAGGGATACGAGGGCCTGCTCGAGCCTGTGGCCGCGCGAGTGCTCACTCCCGCCAACACGCAGGGCATCGAAGCCACCGGCGGCACGATCCTCGGCTCGACAAACAAGGGGCGTTTCCAATTGCGGCGCGGACCCGGCGGGGCATTCGTCCTCCCCGAGCCGCTGCTTCGCGCCGCGCGCCAGGTGCTCGAGCAGAATCGCGCCGGCGCGCTCGTCGTCATGGGTGGCGACGGCTCCCTGCGCACGGCCCTCCAACTTTCCCGCGGCGGACTGCGTGTGCTCGGGGTGCCGAAGACGATCGACAACGACCTCGACTCCACCGACGTGACGTTCGGTTTCGACACCGCCGTGGCCCGGGTGGCCGGCGCGGTGGCGGAAGTCCGGACCACGGCCGAGAGCCATCGACGCGTCATGATCGTTGAGGTGATGGGACGACACACCGGCTGGCTCGCGCTCCACGGAGCGGTGGCCGGCGGCGCCGACATCGCGCTCCTGCCCGAGTTTCCCTTCGACCCGGACCGCGTGACGAAGTTCGTCCGCGACGCCGAGCGCCGCGGCCAGCGCTCCGTCGTGGCCGTCGTGGCCGAAGGGGCGCGCGCGAAGACCGGACGGCAGATACGACGGCAGACCTCCACCGGCGACAGCCGCCTCGGCGGCATCGGCAACTACGTGGAGTCGCTCATCGCCGGGCGAACGGGGCGCGAGACACGCTGCGTCACGCTCGGCCATGTGCAGCGCGGCGGCGCACCCACCGCGTTCGACCGCGTGCTCGGCCAGCAGTTCGGCGTCCGCACGGTCGAGTTGGCGGCGGACGGCATGTTCGGGCGCATGGTAAGCTACCGGTTCGGATCGGTCACGGACGTGGCGTTGGCCGACGCAGTGAACCGCCGCCGCGAGGTCGGGGTGGACAGCCAGATCCTGCGCCACGCCCGCGCGTTGGGTCTTTGCTTGGGCGATTGATCAACGAGGCCGCTCGGCCCCGGACGGCAGGATGACCAACGAGCGCAGACCTCGCTCGCGGTCTTCGAGGGCAGCCACGGGGCATCCGTAAATCTCCGAAAGGATCCGAGGTTCCATCAACTCCTCCGCCGCGCCGTGCGCGCGCAGACGCCCGTCCTGCAGCAAGACGACGTCGTCCGCATATTGGGAGGTGAGGTTGAGGTCGTGGAGAACCGCGACCACGGCGAAACCATCCGCGGCGAGGCGCCGCACCTCCGCCAACAGGCTGTGCTGGTGCGCGGGGTCGAGGCTCGAGACAGGCTCGTCGAGGAGGAGGACGCCGGGGGATCCGCAGTCCCAAAGCTGCGCCACGGCACGGGCGAACGACGCCCGCTGCCACTCACCGCCCGAGACCCGCGTGCAGTCGCGCACCGCACAATCCTCAAGATCCATCCGCCGCAGCATCTCCCATGCGATGGCGCGTGCCTCGTCCTCGCCGCAGCCACGCGCGAGACAGCCCAACTCGACGGCCTCGAGCACCGTGAGTCCGGCCGGTCGGATGTTCTCCT
>CAZSUJ010000189.1:0-2281 GCA_964609925.1 uncultured Chthoniobacter sp.
CTACGATCTCTTCTACCGCGGCAAGGACTACGCGGCTGAGGCGGATTTCGTCCTTGGCCTCCTGCGCTCGCATGAACCGCGCATCCAATCGATCCTCGAGCTCGGTTGCGGCACCGGGGCGCACGCGGAGCATTTCGTCCGTGCCGGTTGCACTGTCTCGGGCGTGGACCTTAGCGAAGGCATGGTGCGCAAGGCGTTGGCGAGGTTCGAAGGTCGTCCGGCGGACGAGCGTGCACGGTTCCGCGCGGTTCAAGGCGACGCGGCGAATTTTCAAAGCGCGGAAGTCCACGACGCCGCGGTCTCCCTCTTCCACGTGGCCAGCTATCAGGCCACGAACGAGGCGCTTCGCGGCTTTTTCCGTTCGGCCCGTTCGGGACTCGCGGAGGGAGGGTTGTTTGTTTTCGATTTCTGGCACGGACCCGGAGTGCTTTCCGACCGTCCGCGGAACGTGGAGCGCACGGAGCAGGGGACGGGGTGCACGGTCCTGCGCCGCACCGTGCCGGTGATCTGCGCCGACCGGAATGTGGTCGAGGTGAACTACGACTTCACCGTGACGGGCGCGGATGGCGGTCCTGCGCAGGAGTTCCGCGAAGTGCATCCGATGCGCTATCTCTTCCTTCCGGAAATCGGACTTCTCGCCGATGAGGCCGGGTTCGCCGTGGTCGAGGCGGGTCCGTGGCTGCGGCGACAGGCTCTTTCGGACACGGACTGGTATGGTTACGTGGTGCTCCGTGCAGTTGCGCCCGCGTCGTGAATCCCCGCGGCGTGCGCCGCTCCCCTTTGCCGGCTGACCCCAGCGCTTCGATGAACACCAAGGGTGCGATCATTCTGTTTCCGTGGAACGACTGGGACTCGCATCCCACGATCCAAGAGCTCGGCCCGGAATTGGCGCGCTCGCTCGGGCGGTGCCTCGTCGTCTCGCCGGAGGGATCGTTCCTCCTCACGCAGGGCCGTGATGGATCGCTGTGCAAGGTCTCCGGGCCGGCGCCTTTGTGGACTCCGTTCCGCCAACCGGCGATTGTCGGTCGCCTGGTGGCCCGGGCTCTTCCGCTGCTCGCCCTGCCATTCCGCGGATCCATCCGGCGGCACTACAACGCAATCATCGGGGTCGATCCGCGCGGGCTTCCCCCGGCTGCGAGCCTCGCGCGCGCATGGGACTTGTCCCTCGCCTACGCGTCCTTCGAGATCATGTTCCGCGACGAGATCTCCGACATCCACGAGGAGCGCATCAAGTCCGCCGAGGTCGAGGCCTCGCGCAATGTGCGTCTCGTCTTGGTGCAGGATGCGCTGCGCGGCGGGATCCTCTGCCGGGAGAACGGCTTCTCCTCCGAGAAACTTGTCCATGTCCCGGTCGCCCCACGGCCGGTCGAGGTTGGACGCCACGACATCCTGCGCGCCAAGCTCGGGATTTCACCGGAGAAGAAGATCCTGCTGCTCGCCGGCAGCATGGACGCCTACTGCTCGCGCGACCTGCTCGAGAGCATCGCGGATGTGCTGAGCGACGACTACCAGCTCGTCGTGCACGCCCGCTACCAGCGCGCGGCCCGCTTGAGGCTGTTCCTCGACCAGCTCGAGCGCCATCCGCGCATTTCCGTCAGCCGCGACTTCCTCCCGATGGAACGCCTGCACGAACTCTACGCATCCGCGGACTTCGCGCTGCTCTCCTATTCGCCGAATCCCGAGGGCTGGACCACTTACCAGAACGTGATGAACATCGGCGCGGCTTCGGGCAAGGCGGCTTACGCTGCCATGTGCGGGCTCCCTCTTGTCACGAGCAACCTCCCCACCTACCGCGATCTGTTCCGCTCGTATCGATGCGGGGGTGCCTACGAGAGATTGAGTGACATCCCTGCGATCCTCGCGTCCATCGAGTCCGACTACGACACGCATGCGCGCGAGGCGCGCCGTTACTACGACGAAGTCCTGGATCCGCGCCCGGGGCTGGCCAAATTCAGCGCGGCACTTGCTTCGTTGTGAGTTCCGGGTTCGCCTCCTCTGCCCTGTCGGTCCTGCCGACCGGTCTGCTGGGCTTCGTGCCCCGTCCGCTGCGTCCGCGCTTGGGGCGCCTGCGCCAATACGCGCCTCGGCCGATGACGAGGGTTTCCGTCCCGGACCTCCCCGCGTCGTCCGCTGATCCCACGATCGCCATCGTCACCCCGTCGTTCGGTCAGGGGCGCTTCATCGAGCGCACGATCTTCAGCGTGCTGGGCCAGAACTACCCGCGTCTCGAGTATTTCGTGCAGGACGGCGGTTCGGCGGATGAGACGGTCGGGATTCTCCA
>CAZSUJ010000190.1:0-2260 GCA_964609925.1 uncultured Chthoniobacter sp.
CGCTACGACCTCATCCCGAACCTCGTCGAGACAGCCAAGGGCTACCTCAAGCACGAGCGCGAAACCCTCGAGGCGGTCATCGCCGCCCGCAACTCGGCCGCCAGCGCCAGCAGCAACGCCGCCGCGCATCCCGGCGACCCCGGCGCGATCAAGGGCCTCGTCGGGGCTGAAGCCGCCCTCACGGGGGCCATGGGGAAATTCTTTGCGCTGGCCGAGGCCTACCCCGACCTCAAGGCCAACCAGAACATGATGCAGCTCACCGAGGAGCTGACCTCGACCGAGAACAAGATCGCCTTCGCCCGGCAGGCCTACAACGACGCCGTCACGGCCTACAACACGAAGCGCGAGCAATTCCCCGCCGTCATCATCGCCGGGGCGCTCAACTTCGGCCCGGCCGAACTCTTCGAGGTCGGCAGCGAGGCCGAGCGCGAGCCGGTGAAAGTCAGCTTCAGCTGAGCCGGCGCCTGCCATGGCGACGGACTTCTTCGCCGCGCAGGACGCGGCCCGCGCCCGCTCGCGGCACCTCGTCGTCCTTTTCCTCGCCGCGGTCGCCGCGCTGATCGGCGCGATCTACCTCGCCGTCATCGCCTTCGTCGTGGGCGGCGGCGGAGATGTCGGCTGGTGGGACCCGACAGTCTTCAAGATCGTCGCCGGCGCGACCATCCTCGTTGTCGGGGGCTCCTCCATCGGCAAGATCCTCTCACTGCGCTCGGGCGGGGGCACGGTGGCTCGCAGCGTGGGCGGACGCCCGCTCGATCCTGCCACGACCGACACCCACGAACGCCGCCTGCGCAACGTGGTCGAGGAGATGGCCATCGCCTCGGGCGTGCCCGTGCCCGAAATCTACGTGCTCGACCATGAGCGCGGGATCAACGCGTTCGCCGCCGGATTCACGCCGGACGACGCGGCCGTGGCAGTCACGCGCGGATGCCTGGAGAAACTCAACCGCGACGAGTTGCAGGGCGTGGTGGCCCACGAGTTCTCCCACATCCTCAACGGCGACATGAGGCTGAACATCCACCTCATCGGCCTCGTTTACGGCCTGCTCGTCCTCTCGATTATCGGCCAAGGCATCCTGCGCATGTCCGTGCGGACGGGCGGCGGAAGGCGCAGCAGCGGCGACCGCAAGGGCGGAGGCGTGTTCGCCATCATCGCGCTCGGACTCATCCTCCTCTGCGCCGGCTGGATCGGCGTGCTTTTCGGACGCCTCCTGCAAAGCGCCGTCTCCCGCCAACGCGAATTCCTCGCCGACGCCGCAGCCGTGCAATTCACGCGCAACCCCGATGGCCTGGCCGGGGCGTTGCGGAAAATAGGCGCCCGCGGGTCCCGCGTGCAGCACGAGCACAGCCAGGACGTGGCGCACCTCTTCTTCGCCAGCGCGCTCACCATCTCGTGGGCCGGCATGTTCGCCACCCACCCGCCGATCGAGGAACGCATCCGCGCGCTCGATCCCTCGTGGGACGGCACGTTCGACACCAATCCGCCGCCCGTGCCCGGCGACACTGAAACCCCGCCTGCGGAAGGCGTTTCCTCGTTCGCGGGAGCGGCCGCTCCCGTGCCCGAGAACCTCGCGCAAGCGCAGGCTGTTCACGCCAACCTCTCGGGAGTGTTCGGGGATGAATGGCGCGACCCGGCCGCCGCGCGCGACCTTGTCACCGCCTTGCTGCCGCCGCTGCCCGGAGCAGCCGAGCCGTCCGGCGTCCGCCGTTATCGCGAGCGGCTCACCGAAGTCCCGGCCGACCGCCGCCTCGCTCTCGTCGGCATGCTGCTGCCCGCGATCGGCCAGCTTCCCGCAGCCGACCGCGCGGATCTGCTCGCGCACCTCGACAGCGTGGCCCGCGAGTCCGGCCTCGACGCGTTCGGCTTCGGCGTTTGGTGGATCGTGCGCCGACACCTCATCCGCCGCGACAAACCCGACGCCGACCGCAAACAACTCGTCGCCGATCCCGCGGCCTTCGCGGAGGACGTCTCCGTGCTCATCGCCGCGCTCCTGCGCGCCGACACCGCGCCCGAGACTGCGGCCGCTGCGTTCACCGAGGCCATGGCCGCCAGCCCGTCATTCGCACCGCTGTGCCGCCTCCCGGAAGCACCCGCGGACGCCGCACGTTTGGAGCAAGCGCTCGCCAACCTCGCCACGGCGACGTTCGCCCTGCGCGGCGAGTTGATCGCCGCCGCCTCGCGCGCCGTCCTCCGCGACGGCCGCGTCACGGGTTCCGAGGACGCGCTCATGCAAGTCTTCTCCCAAGCCCTCGACTGCCCC
>CAZSUJ010000191.1:0-2228 GCA_964609925.1 uncultured Chthoniobacter sp.
TCGGCTGCGACAGACAAGCCGCCGTCGGCCGGGGAGGCCCAGTCCCATTCGTTCCAACGGCGCACCGAACCCTGAGCGCCATCCGCCTTCATCCGCGCCGTGACCAGCACCTCGGCGGGAAACGGCAGCCAGACGGCCTCGCCGTCCGCGCCGGGCGAGGCCGGCACCAGCGAACTGCCCTGTCCTTTGTCCGTGCCGAGCGCGACGAACAGCGCCTGATCAGGACGGTCCACGCCCGCCCCGGTCGCGCGGACTTCGAGGAAGTCGGCCGTCTTCGTGAGCGTGTAACGGACCTCATCCGCGCCCTCCGCTTCGTGACGGATGGACGACGCCCAGCAAGGCGAGATGAGGGCCACAAGGAGGCCGAGGGGGAAAACGCGGCGCATGCGAAGGCGGATAGTCCGCGCGTCACAGCGCCACGTCAAGGGGCGGCGGCAGATTTCGCGGCTTTTCTGCAGGCCCGGCCGTCCGTAGCCTTGCGGGGCTGCGGTCCTTCCATGGCCACCAAGGAGAAAAACAAGCGCCGCCCCAAACCAACCGGCGATCCCCTCACGCGCTGGCATGACAGCCTCGCGCGCAAGGTCGGATCCTACGCTTTCCTGACCGTCGCCGTTGTTATCGCGATCATTCCGCTCTGGCACGTCACCGTCGCCGCGCTCGGCAACAACCGCCCCGCCGGCGACCCCGCCTCGTGGTGGCCCGGCCAGCTCAGCCTCGACAATTTCTACGCCCTCATGCGCGACACGGAGTTCCTGCGCTGGCTCTCGAACTCCCTCGTCGTGGCCGCCGGCGTGACCGTCGTGGGGGTCTTCCTCTCCGCTACGGCCGGCTACGCCCTCTCGCGGTTCCGGTTCTTCGGGCGCATGACCGTGCTCAACAGCCTCATGGTCACGCAGATTTTCCCCGCGACGATGCTCCTGCTCCCCATCTTCCTGCTCCTCGTGCAGTGGCAGCTGATCAACACGTTCTTCGGCCTCATGCTCGTCTATCTCGCCACCGTGCTGCCGTTCTGCATCTGGCAGATGAAGAGCTTCTACGACAGCGTGCCCGAGACGATCGAGGAGGCGGCGAGCATGGACGGCTGCACCCCGGCCGAGATCTTCCGCCGCGTCGTCCTGCCCGTCTCCGCCCCGGGACTGGCCGTAACCGCCCTGTTCTCGTTCGCCGCCGCGTGGAATGAATACGTCGTCGCCGCCATCATCCTGCAGGACAGCAAGGCGTTCACCCTCCCGCTCGGCCTGCGCCTCCTGCACGAGGACGCCGCCTCGGGCCAGCCGGGACTCTTCGCCGCCGGCGCCCTTCTTGTCACCCTGCCCATGATGGGCCTCTACCTCCTGCTGAGCCGGCTGTTCCTGTCGCGGGCCCGGGACATCGGCCTGCGGTTCTGAGGCGCGCGGACAAATCCCTTTTGCCACCGGCCTCGCGCGACTAGATTCCCCGCGGATGAAGCAATTGGAAGACGCCCCGTCGGCCGCCCCGCTGCGCGACACCCAGAGCGAACTGGACCACCGCCGCATCGTCATCGACCGCGTCGGGGTCAAGAACCTGCGCTTTCCCATCCAGGTCGCCGTCGGCCCGGGCGATCCGCAGAGCACAATCGCGACGATCCAGCTCACGGTCGAGCTGCCGCACGAGTTCAAGGGAACGCACATGAGCCGCTTCCTCGAGGTGCTCCAAGCCCACGGCCCCGTGCTCCGCGCCGGCGACATCGGCCACCTCCTGCGCTCGCTCATCCGCCGCCTGCACAGCAAGCGCGCCCAACTCGAGTTCGAATTCCCCTTCTTCCTCGAGAAGAAGGCGCCCGTCACCGGCGCGCCCGGACTCGTGGATTACACCGCGCGCTACAGCGCGACGGCGGACGAGAAGAAACACGATCTCATCACAACGGTCGTGGCCAATGTCACCACCCTCTGTCCCTGCTCGAAGGCCATCAGTGCCACCGGCGCGCACAACCAGCGCGGCCAGGTGACCCTGCGCCTGCGCTCGGCCGACGCCCTTCCTCTCGACGAGATGGTCGGCATCATCGAGAGTTCGGCCAGCAGCGAGCTCTACAGCGTGCTCAAGCGCCCCGACGAGAAGGCCGTGACCGAGCGCGCCTACGCCAACCCGGTGTTCGTCGAGGACCTGGTGCGCAACGTCGCCGCCCGCGTCATCGCCGACCAGCGCATCACCTGGTGGCAGGTCGAGGCCGAGAATTTCGAAAGCATCCACAACCACAACGCCTACGC
>CAZSUJ010000192.1:0-2220 GCA_964609925.1 uncultured Chthoniobacter sp.
CGCAATTCCAGAACCCCGTGACCGCGGGCGGCGTCGAGGCCCGCGGCTTCGGCGGCTCGAATGTGGTCCAATGGTCCAGCCGCTTCGATGCCGTGGAGATGGCCGTCGAGCGCCGCCACCTCGTGGATGCCGGTTGGGACGGCGATCCGGCCAAGCTGAACTTCCAGGTCTTCACCACCATGCCCAACACCACGGGCAGCGGTTCGGGTGACATCGCCGGACGCAACGACATCCGCGACACCATCGCCGACGACTGGCTCGCCTCCGACTACTGGAAGGACCAGGACAACATCCGCCTCAACGGCAAATTGGACTTCTACTTCGGCCGCGACACCGCGCAGGGCAACATCAACAACCGCAAGTTCAACGATCGCGGCAGGTCCTCGAAGGTGATGCTCCTCGCCCACGGCAACAACTCGATCCAGCCGGCCAATGTCACGCAGGGCCTCATCCGCAGCGGCACCCCGGCCGTCGGCTACTCGCGGCTCCTGCAGACCCACGAGGCCTACAACGCCCCGCTCACCCTCCACCTCACGCCGACCCTCGCCTCCGCCCTCCAGTGGGCGCGCAACCCGAACGCCGGCGCCTGGCCGAACAACGACGGTCCGACCTTCAACTCCCGCCTCAAGTCCCTCATCGCCTCGAACCGCGCCTACCTCGTCGGCTCGACCTTCGCCGACCACGTGCCGAAGTATTTCGTGCAGGACTTCAACAACGCGAACAAGGCCGTGGCCGAGACCTTCCTCGACACGATCTACGGCACCACCGGCCCCGTCGCCTCGCGCAACGTGTTCTGGGCCTCCGAGCGCGTCCTCGACACCAGCTCGGTCGATATCATCCGCAACATGGGCTACGGCTACACCTTCGCCGACCAGATGCGCCACCTCCTCAAGTGGTTCGGACGCTCGTCCGCCCTCGGCACCGACGGCTACCGCCTCAATCAGGTCAACAACCTCAAGATCTTCCCGATCCACGACGTCACCAGCGGCTACCTCGACCAGACGCTCGACGAAGGCTCCACGCTCCCCGTGCGCCAGTTGCTGTCCCGCCGTTCGCGCAGCAGCGTGCAGGACCAGGTCGTCGTCCTCTGGCGCGACCTCGGCGACTTCCTCAGCGACGCCAAGGCCACCAGCTACGATTCGAACGTCCGCTGGCTCGCGAGCCGCCCGTGGATTCGCGTCGTCACGGCGGAGCAGATCGCCGGCGGCGAAGTCGCCTACCGCGGACAGGACGGCAACACCTACACCACGTGGGGCACGGTGAACCAAGGCACCGGCCGCACGCTCGTGCAGACGGCCAAGGACTGGGTCGATTGGGCCACGACCGAGAATTACGACAACTGGTATAATCGCCTGCGCGATTCGAACTTCGGCGCCACGGAGACGTTCGGCCGCGTCGGCGTCAACGGCCATGCCAACGCCGCATGGAACGCCACCCAGGCTGTCACCACCGCGAACCTCCAGAGCGTCGCGCGTGCCGTCATCGGCGGCGCCATGTTCCAGAGCGGGTTCCACTTCCCGGCCACTTCGACCGACCTGAGCAAGTTCAGCACCGGCGACTACATCAACCCGGCCTCGCAAATCGGCCAGACCATGGCTGACTTCGCCCGCAACAGCCAGGCCCAGGCCCGCTTCGCCAAGGTCTACGAACGCGTGCAGCAGTGGGCCAGCACCGCCGGTCCGGCCACCCTCGGCAGCGAGGCCGCCGACGTGGACCTCGACGGCGCCAACGAATACCTCCTCTACAACTCCCGCGTCTTCGCCCTCTTCGAGGCCAAGGGCGGACGCATGACCGCTGCGTGGATGCGCGACCCTGCCAACGGCAAGGTCTGGCAGGTCGCCGGCAACTTCGCGTCCTACAGCAACACCGACACCGAGGACGAGGGCGCGACGAACGAGACGGCCTACCGCACCAGCGGGTTCAAGGATTGGTGGACCGTCACCGGCGCGAGCGGCAGCAACGCCGGCGTCAACGCCACCTACAATGTCACCCCGGCCGCGGGCGAGACCGGTTGGGTCTTCAGCCAGGGCGGTGTGAGCAAGAAGATCGTCCTGCCCTCGGCCACGCTCGGCAACCTCACCGCCTCCTACACGCTCACCGGGCCGAACAAGCTCTTCGTCCGCTTCGGCCTCTCGCCCAACCTGCTTGACCTCCTGCTGCGCGGACACCAGAACCTCGACATCGAGGTGATCGACGGCCTGCGCGCCAGCGTGGCCAACT
>CAZSUJ010000193.1:0-2209 GCA_964609925.1 uncultured Chthoniobacter sp.
CATGCGGCGGTTACTTCGACTCGAGGAAATAGCCGCGCTGCTTGGCCGAGATCGGGAGACCGAGCTTCTCCATCACCAGCAGCATGTCCTCCCAGACCTTGCGCTTCTCGGCGTTCGAGCCGTTGCGCAGCAGATAGGACGGATGATAGGTCGGCAGGAGCGGGATGCCCGCAAAGTCGAACCACCGCCCGCGCATCGCGCCCATCGGTTCATCGGCTCCGACCAGTCCGAGCATGGCTGTCTTGCCCAGCGCGACGAGCACTCGCGGGCGGATGATGGCGATCTGCTCGCGGAGGTAGGGGAGGCATCGCTGCATCTCGAGCGGTGTGGGCGGACGGTTCCCCGGCGCGCCTTTGGGCATGTCGGGGCGGCACTTGAGGACATTGGCGATGTAGATGTCGCCGCGCGAGAGTCCCATGGCGCCGATGATCCGCGTGAGCAACTCGCCGGCGCGGCCCACGAATGGCTCGCCGAGCTTGTCCTCGTCCGCCCCGGGTGCTTCGCCCACGAACATAAGGTCGGCCTCGGGATTGCCCGTGCCGAAGACCGTCTGCGTGCGGGAGGCGGCGAGATGCTCGCACTTGCGGCAGGCGCTCACGGCCTCCGCGATGGCGGAAAGCTTGTCTGCTCCCTCGGGGTTCGTCGCGGGCGCGGCAGCAGGAGCGGGCGGAGTGGCGGCGGGAATCAATCGCGGCGCAGTCCGGGCTTCGCGCAGGCCGGCCAGCGCCTCGCGTCCGGCGCGAATCGGAGCGCCGGGCAGGAGGTTGCGGCGCGAGCGGAGACTGCCCTCGAGGAGCGCGGCGGCTTCGGCCAGATCTTGCACGGGCGGATACTCCCGTGTCAGCGCGGCCTGCGGCAAGCCTCGGTTGTCCGGACCGCGCCGCGGCGCGTCATTGGCGGGCTGCGCCCATCGGCTTGCCCTGCTTGTCGAACGAATCGCCGACGCTCATCCCCGCGAGATTCACGGTGTTGCTCAGGAAGGCGGAACTTGATTGCTGGAGGACTTGATTGCCCTCGCTGTCGAGGACGCGGAGGACCCAGCCGCGGTATTTATCCCCGAACGCCGCGCCCGTGGTGTCCCACTTCAGCTGCACTTCCGGGGTTTGTGTCGTGAAAACTCCGCGCGCCTCGAGCGAAAAATCCCGCTTCTCCTTTTGCAGAAGCGTGAGCCGGCTCGGCTGGGTGACCGCTTGGCCGACCATGTAGAACTGAAGCGAAAGTCCCTCGCAAGGCTGGCTGAGACTTTGGTTCGTGATCGTGATGTCGAAGGCGATCCGCTGCAGCTTGTCGTCAAAGTCGCCGCCCTCGATTTTGACTTTCTGCGATTGCTCGACCTTGGCGGTGACCCGCGGCGGCGGCGCGGAGATCGCAACGGACGCGACGAGAAAAAGCGCCGTCCAAACTAGGAACTGCAACTTCATGGTCATCGGGCTCATGGCGGTAAGCTGGTTTATCCGCCCCGGAGCGTCGAGCACTATGTGACTGCTCCCCGTGCGCCTTCGGGCGGGACGGGATGGTTCTGGCGCACCCACTCGAGTGCTTCCTCCGGCTTGGTCAGGGCGCCCTCGAGTTGCAGGGTCTGGACTGCCTCGAGGATCGGGCCGAAGCCAGGGCCCGGCCTGTGGCCCATCGCGATGAGGTCGCGTCCGGTGATGAGCGGCGGGGGGATGAGCGGCTCTTCGGCGAATTCCACGGCCTTGGCCGTGAGGAATTCGTGGTTGTCCAGCGCGCCGTGGCTGCTCAGGCAGTCCACGCGGTGGAGTTCGAGTTCGTCGCCGAAGCCCTCGCGCGCCATGAACCGCTTGAGCTTCGACGTCCGCATGTTCTTCACGTCCTTGAAGACCATGTGTTGCCGCACGGCCTCCGTCACCCGGTCGGTGTCGGCCCGCGAGAAGCGCAACCGCTCCATCAGCCGTTCGGTCATCTCGGCGCCGATGCGATCGTGTCCGTTGAAACGGATGCGGTCCTCGTCCGCATGGTAGCGAAAGGTCGGCGGCTTGCCGATGTCGTGGCACAGCACGGCCAGCGCGAGCGTCGCCGGGGCGGCCGGCGGCAGGAGTCCGAGCATGGCGCGCGTGTGGACGAAGACATCGCCCTCGGGATGGAACTGGGGCGGCTGCTCGCAGCCCTTGAGCGCCTCGATCTCCGGGAGAATTTCGCGGAGCAACCCGGAGGCGTCGAGCAGGTCGAAGCCGCGCACGCGCCGGGG
>CAZSUJ010000194.1:0-2150 GCA_964609925.1 uncultured Chthoniobacter sp.
TCTTCATCAAGCTGGTCAACCTCGGCCCGGCCGACAAGGACGGCCGCCGCATCGTGTTCTTCGAACTCAACGGCATGCCGAGGGAGGTCACCGTCCTCGACAAATCGCTGCAGACCGTCAAGAAGGCGCGGCGCAAGGCCGACCCGGCCAAACCGCTCGAGATCGGCGCCCCCATCCCCGGCATGGTCACATCGGTCGGACCCGGCAACGGCGCGCGCGTGGCCAAGGGCGACAAGCTCCTCACCTTGGAGGCGATGAAGATGCAGACCACGCTCTACGCGCCGGCCGACGGTCTGGTGGAGGATGTGTGCGTGGCCGCGGGCGACGCGGTGGACGCGGGCGACCTGCTGGTGAGGTTGCGCGGATAGCCGCCGCTCAAGGCAACTGCGCGTGCGAACCGTCGCAGAAGGGCGGATTCGCCGTGTGCTTGCACATGCACCAAGCGACCTTGCGCTTCTCGGTGATCTCGACCTTGACGGAAGAGAATCCCTTGCCCTTGTGCGAGCCGTCGCAGAACGGCTGCGTGGCCGAGAGGCCGCAGGAGCACCACCAGTAGGTGCCGGGTTCCATTTCTTCGACCTTGGGCGATTTCTGGCAGACGTGGGGCAGGCTCATGAATGACTGCCTTAGTCCTCCGCGCCGCGCGCCGCCAGCACAAAATCAGCCGGTGATGAAGCGACGCAGGCTGGAAACAAAGAGCACGGCGTTGATCACCCCGAAGAGGAAGGCCGGCAAGAGAAGGTGCCACGGATCGCGGATGCGCCAGCGCGCCCAAAGTCCGCAACCCATGAGCGCGGTCAGTCCGGCTGCCGCCGCGGCCTCGAGTGCCGGGATGAATTGCCCCGCGAGCAACCCGACCGCCCCGGCGATCTCGAGCAAACCCACCAACACGCGGAACCGCGCCAGGCGGTAGCGCTCGAACTCGGCCACCAGCGGCCGCGAGAAAATGCAGGCGAGACCGTAGAACAGGAACGCCGCGGCGGATACCGCGACCAGCGTGGCGTGAAGGGACGGCAAAGAGATTCTCCTTACCAGCCAAACTAAAGCGCACTACGCTCGCCGTCACTCACCATCGAGCCGCGCTGCAATCCATGAACACACTCGTCGCCATCTGCCAGGTCGTCGTGGCACTCGGCCTGCTGAACGTCTGGCTCCTGCGCTTCAGCCGCTCCACGGCCTACCGCGGCGGCGCGGCGGCGAACATGCGCGAGGAGTTCGCGGCCTACGGTCTTCCCGCCTGGTCCTGCCTTGTGGTCGGCGCGCTCAAGGTTGGCGCCGCCGCCTGCCTGCTTGCCGGGCTTGCCTTTCCGCCGATCGTTCTGCCCGCGGCCGTCGTGGTCGCCATTCTCATGGTCGGCGCCATCGCCATGCACGTGAAGATCGGTGATCCGTTTAGGAAATCCGTCCCCGCCCTCGTCGTGCTGGCACTCACTCTGGTCATCTGCGCCGGGCACTTCCCGGCCTGAGCGACCCGCGACACGCCGTGGAACTGGAAGCGGTAGCGACTGGAATCGCCCGCCGACTGCAGGAGGCCGGTCACACGGCCTACTTCGCCGGCGGCTGCGTGCGTGACGCGCTGCTCGGGAACGAGCCGCACGACTTCGATATCGCCACATCGGCGCGTCCGGCCGAGGTGCAGGCGCTCTTCGCCCACACGCAGGCGGTGGGAGCCCACTTCGGCGTCATCCTCGTCATGGAACACGGCCGCGCCTTCGAAGTGGCCACCTTCCGCTCGGACCACGAATACCTGGACGGGCGACGGCCGGAAGCGGTGACGTTCTCCACCCCGGAGGAGGACGCCGCGCGGCGCGACTTCACGATCAATGGTCTCTTCCGCGACCCCGTGTCGGGCGAGACGATCGACTTCGTCGGCGGGCGCCGCGACCTCGAAGCACGCATCCTCCGCGCCATCGGCGACCCGGTCGCGCGGTTCCGCGAGGACAAATTGCGCCTGCTCCGTGCCGTTCGCTTCGCCGCGCGGTTCGACTACGAGATCGAGCCGGCCACGTGGGAGGCGTTGTGCGCCCACTCGGCCGACATCCGCGCCGTGAGCTCCGAACGCATCCGCGAGGAACTCATGAAGATCCTCGGCCATCCCCGGCGCGTGCGCGGCTTCGACCTGCTCGACGCCTCCGGGTTGCTCCGCGAAA
>CAZSUJ010000195.1:0-2126 GCA_964609925.1 uncultured Chthoniobacter sp.
TTTCCAAACGCGGGGAGTATGCCCTGCGGGCTTTGATCGAACTCGGGACGGCGCAAGAGATGGGACGTCCCATGTTGCAGGCCCACGAGATCGTGGCGCAGGATAACCTGCCCAAGGGCTTCCTCGATCACATCCTGATGCAACTGCGCAAGGCGGGCATCATCGCAGCCAAGCGCGGCAAGAACGGCGGTTACTACCTCAACCGCCCGATGGACAGCATCTCCATCGGCGAGATTGTGCGGATGATCGACGGCCCGCTGGCGCCGATCCGTTGCGTGAGTCACACGCTCTACGAGAAGTGCTCGTGCCCCGACGAGGCGCACTGCGGGCTGCGCATGGTCATGCTCGATGTGCGCAACGCCATCGCGGGCATCCTCGACCGGCACACGCTGGCCGACAGCGTGCGTGCGAGCCTGGCCAAGATGCGGGAGGACGGCCTGCCTTTGCCTTACTCGGACGGTCAGATTCCCTCGGCCACCGAGAGCATCGAGCGGTAGCGCTGGATGATGGCGCGCAGCGCCTCGGTGGCGGCTTGGACTTGCGCGGCCTCATCGGCCGAGGCCGGGGTCTCGAACACGATCTCGAAGGGGCGCGGTTCGCTGCGACCGGCCGAAAGGATGCCTTCGTAGCCTTCCTCGATGATTCCGTCGCGGGCGCGGAACCCGTCGATGATCGGGGCGCGGTTGATCGGCAGGTGACGCGAAGCCGCCTTCAGCGCGGGCGCCAGCAACTCGCGGCTGATGGTCGCACCGCGCACGAACCCGTAAAGGCCGTCGCTCGTGTCATCCTCGTGCAGGGACACGATTCCGTGGAAATGCCGGGCGGTGATCTCCGCTTCCAAAAGTGCGATCTCCGGCTCGGATGATCCGCGCCAGAAATGCCGGTTGAGGTCCTCGCCCCGCCGCGAATGACGCGTGCCGTCCTCGTAGCCGGTGGGGTTGCAGAGCGGGTAGAGTTGCAGTTCGTAGCCGCGGAACAGGTCCGGTTCGCGCCGGGCTGACCGCGCCAGCTCCACCAAGGCTTTCGCCCCCTGCGGTTCGTCGCCGTGGATCGTGGCGAAAACTCCCAGCCGCACGGTGGTGTTGCCGTCGGTCTCCCCGCGCAGGGTGAACCGGTGAAGTTCGTAGCCGGAGCCGCCCGCGAGGAACCCGCCCAGGCTGCCCGATTCGAGCAATCCGGTTTCCACCGCCTCCCAGAACGGACGCAGCATCTGCTCGCAGCAGCGGCGGGCCACAGTCCCGGGGACGGCAGACATCGCTCAGCGCGCCGCGCCCGCCTCAGCGGCGCCGGGGACTTCGTTCAGCTTCCCGCTGCGGACGTCGTAGATGTAGCCGTAGATCGGGATGTTCTTGGGCACGAGCGGGTGGTTGCGGATCTTCGCCACGTCGTCGATGACCGCCTGGTCCTCATCGGTGAATGTGAGCCAGTCGATCTGGCGCCCGGCCTCCGAGCCCGGCCCTTGGCCGATGTCGCGCCATCCGTGCTCATCGACGACGGCGGTCTCCAGGCTCTTCGAGAGGAGGTCGCCCATGATCGGGCTGTTGAAGAGCACCATGCCGCAATCGGTGTGGTGGATGACGAAGAATTCCTTCGTGCCGAGAAGCTTGTAGGAGATGACGAGAGAGCGGATCGCGTCGTCGCTGGCGCGGCCGCCTGCGTTGCGGATGACGTGCGCATCGCCTTCGGCCAGTCCGGCGAACTTTGCGGGATCGAGCCGGGCATCCATGCATGTCAGCACGGTGAAGCGCCGCGCGGGCGGCAGGGGGAGGCGGCCTTTGTCGCCGAAACCGGCGGCGTAGGCTTCGTTGGCGGCGAGGACTTCTTGGTGGACGGGTGTTTTGCTCATGGTGGGTGTGGTGGAGTTGCGGTTGAAGGCTTGAGACTAACGGGGTCGGTCGGCGGCAGCCAGTTGCGGCTTCTTGGAGGGAGGCGGAGTTTGTGCTTTCGTGGCGGAGGTTTGCCGCGCGGCGCCGGTGCGGGCCCGCGGCCTTCGCACGGAGCAGGCCAGCTCCGGACGCCAGCGCGGCAAACCAAATCGGTGGTTCCCCTTCATGCGATGTCGTAGGGCACCAGGCGTCCTTGGCGGACCTCGCCTTCCGTGTAGCGTCCGTTGTCGAAGAGCCGGA
>CAZSUJ010000196.1:0-2016 GCA_964609925.1 uncultured Chthoniobacter sp.
GCCGGCGCTTGGGACGATCCCGAGGTGTGGCGCATGATCGCGTCGGGCGAGGCGCGCGGCGTGCACCATATCGAGAGCCCGGCCATGACGTCGCTCGCGCGCATGGCGGGAGTGCGGGCCATCGACCAGCTGATCGCCATCGTCTCGGTCATCCGCCCGGGCGCGGCCAACAACCTGCGCAAGGAGGAGTTCGCGCGCCGTGCGCGGGGCGTCGAGCCTGTGCGCTACGCGCATCCGAGCCTGGAGCCGGTCCTGCGTTCGACTTACGGCGTGGTCGCCTACGAGGAGCATGTGCTGCAGATCTGCGAGGTCTTCGCGGGTTGGGACGCGGGGCGGGCGGACATCCTCCGCCGCATGCTGGTGAAGAACCGCATGGCGCGGGTCGAGGAATGGCGCGACGAATTCGCGCGGGCGGCGCGGGCGCGTGGGCGCACGGACGACGAGATCGCGGTGGTGTGGGATTTGCTCATGCACTTCCGCGGCTACGCGTTCTGCCGCGCGCACTCGACGGCCTACGGGATCGAGGCCTACGAGGCCGCGCAATTGAAGCGCCATTATCCGGCCGAATTCCTCGCGGCCGTGCTGACCCACGGCAAGGGGTTCTACTCGCGCTTGTTCTACACGATCGAGTCGCGGCGGTTGGGGATCGGGTTCGCGGGGCCGGATGTGAATGGGAGTGTGCGGGAGTTTTCAGTTTTCAGTGTTCAGCGTTTGGAGGGTCCGGGTGGAAGAGGGCCGGTGATCAAGGTGCCTTTGTGCATGGTGAAGGGATTGAGCGACGCTCTGCTCGGACGGGTTGAGGGCGGGCGGCCGTTCGCGTCGGTCGCGGATTTCCACCGCCGCACGGCACCGTCGTGGGACGAATGCCTTGCGCTGCTGCGGGCGGGCGCGCTCGACGGCTTCGGCGGTTCGCGCACGGGATTGTTCTGGGAATTGCGCGCGCTGGCGCCGGTGGCTGCGGGAACGCCGCTGCCGCTCGAGGCGCAGGGTGCCCCGGCCCCGGCGATGCGCACCGAGCCGGACCACCTCCAGCGGCTGCGCGACGAGATGGAACTGCTCGGCTTCCCTGCGGGCGCCCATCCGGTCGAGATGTTCCCCGACGTGGCGTGGGACACGTATTGCCCGGTCGGCGCGGTGCGCGACTTCGCCGGGCGGACCGTCACGACGTGCGGGCTCATCGTCGCGCGGCGGCACCACCATCAGTCGGACGGGCGCGCCATGCAGTTCGTCAGCATCTGCGACCGCACGGACATCCTCGAGTGCGAGTTGTTCGCCGATGCGCATCGCGCGGGCGGTGCCGTGCTCGCGCGGCATCCGGTGGTGGAGTTGACGGGTCGCGTCGAACCTCTCGGTGCGGGACCGGCGTGCGTCCTGCGCGTCGATCGCGTCCGCCCGGCCCGGCGAAGCGGCGAAAAGTCCTGCCATCGCCCGGCCGTGGCGGGATAATGTCCGCATGGACTGGAACCAGCGCTACGAAGAGGGCGACACGCCTTGGGACAAGGGAGGGGGTCATCCGGTGCTGCGCGATCTGCTGACCCATGCGGTGCTGGCCGGACGGGTCCTGGTGCCGGGGTGCGGGTCCGGACACGACGTGCGCGAGTTGGCGCGGCGCGGGCTCGAGGTGGTCGGACTCGACATCGCGCCGCTGGCCATCGAGCGCGCGAGGGAGCATCCGCATGCGGCCGGCGAAACTTACGTGCTGGGGGACCTCTTCAATCTGCCGCCGGAGTTGCGGAGCGCGTTCGACGGTGTGTTCGAGCACACGTGCTTTTGCGCGATCGATCCCGCGCGCCGGGCCGACTACGTCGCGGCGGTGGCGTCCGCGCTCCGTCCCGGGGGACGTCTTCTCGCGGTTTTCTACGCCGACCCGGACCACGATGAGGGGCCGCCTTTCGGCTGCACGCGGGCCGAGTTGGACGGGTTGTTCGGCGGGGCATTCCGCCTGTTGGGGGAACATGCGGAGATCCCGACTTATCCCGAGCGCGAGGGTCGGGAGTTGCTCCGGCTTTACGAGCG
>CAZSUJ010000197.1:0-2005 GCA_964609925.1 uncultured Chthoniobacter sp.
CGCCGGAGGAAGGTTGCATCTTGGCATGGTCTGCGCACTGTAGCCGGATGTCCGCAGAGAGCGACGGGAAAACAAACGACGGCTGGCGCCTCGACAACACCTACGCGCGGCTGCCTTCCGCGCTTTTCGCACGCGCGGAACCATCCCCGGTTCGCCGGCCCCAGTTCGTTGTCCTGAACCGCCCGCTCGCATCGTCGCTCGGGCTCGATGCGGATGCCCTGAATGAACGCGCGGACATCTTCGCCGGCAACGCGCTCCCCGACGGGGCCGAGCCGATCGCGCAAGCTTACGCCGGACATCAGTTCGGGCATTTCACGAATCTCGGCGACGGACGCGCGATCCTGTTGGGCGAGCAAATCACGCCCGGCGGCGGGCGCTTCGACATCCAACTCAAGGGCTCCGGCCCCACGCCGTATTCCCGCCGAGGCGACGGACGCGCGGCCCTCGGACCGATGCTCCGCGAATACATCATCAGCGAGGCCATGCACGCACTCGGCATCCCCACCACACGCAGCCTCGCCGTGGCTGCCACCGGCGAGGGGATCATGCGTGACGAACCGCTGCCCGGCGCCGTGCTGACCCGCGTGGCCGCGAGCCACATCCGCGTCGGGACCTTCGAGTATGCGGCTGCCCTCGGTAATGCGGACCTGCTGCGCGCGCTCACCGAATACACCCTCGCGCGCCACTACCCGACCGCCCTCGGCGCGGAAAACCCCGCGCTTGCGCTCTTGGACGCCGTCGTCGCGCGGCAGGCGGAACTCATCTCGCGCTGGATGCTCGTCGGTTTCGTCCACGGCGTGATGAACACCGACAACATGGCCCTCTCCGGAGAAACCATCGATTACGGCCCTTGCGCGTTTATGGACCGCTACGATCCGGCCACGGTCTTCAGTTCAATCGACCGCCATGGCCGCTACGCCTACGGCAGCCAGCCGGCCATCGCGCAATGGAACCTCGCCCGCCTCGCGGAGAGCCTCCTCGCTCTCATCGCCGACGACGAGAAAGAGGCGGCCAAAATCGCCGGTGCAGCCGTGGAACGGTTCGGCCCGCTTTTCCAGAACCATTGGTCCGCTGGCCTGCGGGCCAAGATCGGGCTCCGCTCCACAGCCCCCGATGATGATGATCTCATCAACGACCTGTTCCGTCTGATGCAGGAGGCCGGTGCGGACTTCACCAACACCTTCATCTCGCTCGCCGGCGATGGAGCCCCTCCCCCGCCTGAGCTCCAGCCGTGGATCGCGCGCTGGCACGCACGCCTCGACCGGGAGGGCGTGCCGCGCGACGCCGCCCTCTCCCTCATGCGCTCTGTCAATCCCGTGGTCATCCCGCGCAACCATCGCGTTGAGGAGGCCCTCGCCGCCGCCGCGGAGGGCGATCTCACCGTCGTGCACCGCCTTCTTGAAGTGCTGGCCGATCCATTCAGCGCAAGCGCCGCCAACCTGCGCTTCCGCGAACCCGGACCGTCGGATGCCGCCCCCTACCGGACTTTCTGCGGCACATGAAGCAGTTGCGGCCCGCCGATTCGTGCGGTAAAAGACTCCTCGTTCGGAAGGGTGGCTGAGTTGGTTTAAGGCACTCGACTCGAAATCGAACGTGGGGTAATGCCCACCGTGGGTTCGAATCCCACCCCTTCCGCCATTCTCGCCAAAGGCGAGGTTTAAACCCTCCGGTGGGATGAGAACGGAGTTCGAGCCGAAGACAGGCTGAGCGCAGCGAAGCCAATCCCACCCCTTCCGCCATTCTCTGCGTCTGGCCCGCGCCGCTCACGACTTCAGCGCACAGTGGAAAGATTCCCGGCTTTTCGACGCGGGATCGGCTGTGGTAAATCGCTTTCAATGAAGATCGAATCGTTCCTCGCCAAGAACCCGAAAGCCGCCGCCAAGATCAAGCACGCCATCAGCGACCTCCGCCACGCGGAACGCGACCTCAAGCATGCTTTGCACGACCTGAAACACGCGAAGGCGGATTGCGCCCACGCGATCAAGGATTTCGACCACCTGATCGA
>CAZSUJ010000198.1:0-1976 GCA_964609925.1 uncultured Chthoniobacter sp.
CCGCACACCGTCACCCTCGGGTTCGACAATGGCGGCGGCAGCGTGGACAGCGACACCGACGGGATGCCCGACGCGTGGGAGTTGACGAACTTCGGCAACCTCGATCGCGACGGCTCGCTCGACTGGGATGGTGACGGCTTCAGCGATCGCGCCGAATACACCACCGGCTCCGATCCGAAGAACGCCTCCAGCACCGGCCCGCGTCCTTCCGTCGTGCGCAACGGCGCCGGCTTCCATGTGACGTTCCCGACCGTTGCCGGCCGCAACTACCGCGTGCTCTACCGCGACAACCTCACCGGCGGGTCATGGCAGCCCGTGACCGCCCTCGGCGGCGGCCAGGTCAACCCCGCCGCCGGCACCGGCGGCGATGTGACCGTCACGGATACCTCGACCCCGCCCTCCGGCGCCCGCTTCTACTGCATCGAAGTGACCGTCACCCCGTAGCCAAGGACGGAGCGGCGACTTCAGTCGCCGCCGATCCCCGCGCGGCGAAGCCGCCCGCCTTTGTGGTTCTGCGCTCCGGAGAACCTCCGCAATTACGCCCTCCGAGCTGCCTCGATCGCTGCGGCCGAAATTCTTTGCCGCGGGGCGGCCCGGAGCGCCATTCTCCCACTCGTCATGAACCGCGTCCTCCCAATCTCGTCATTGCTTCTGCTGCTCTCCATCGCCATTTCGTCCGCGGCCGCCCCGGCCACCGTCGAGGGCAAGTTCCTTGGTGACGGCAAGGATGGCAAAATCGGGCATGTCGTCGTCGAGACCCGCGAACCTTTCAGCGACAAGCCAGCGATCCAGCTGACCTTCACGGAGAAAGACCCCTCGGCGTCGAAGCGGCCGTCGTTCGACGCCGGATTCAAGAAGCTAGGGAGCGCCTTGATCATCAGCACGTTCAAGGACGGAGACGTTTTCGGCTGCGAAGTCGCTCACACAGCCCACGCCCAATCGCCCTTCTCCTCCCTCGGCGTGATCAGGATCGAGGACTTCAAAGTCGAGGGGGAGCGCGTTTCGGGCCGGCTGACCACCGGAGGCGAGCTCGAATCTTTCGGCCAGAAATGGGACGTGGACCTGACCTTTTCCGCACCCCTGCCGCCCGGGGCTTTCGCCGGTGCGCCGGAGGTCAAGGCCGGTGCGCCGGAGGCCGAGGAGGAGCCTGCGACGCCCGCCGGCCCGGCGCCTGCGGCCTCGTCGGTTCCGCTGCCCGAGTCCGCCGAGGATGTCACGAGCAACTCCATGGTCGGCCAGATCTCGTTCCGCTCGGCTGCGAAGGTCCCCGCCGTGACCAAGGAGTTCTCGGACAAGCTAAAGGAGGCCGGGTGGAAGGAAGCCGCTGGCGGTGTCAAAGGTCCGTCGAACGCCATCCTCCGTTGGAACAAGGACGGCGCTTCGCTCACGATCATGATCCAGCCTGCGGCCACAGGCTGCACCGTCAAGGTCATGGCCCAGGGACTCGATTGGTCGGACGCCCCCGCGGCGGCTTCCGCGCCGGCGGGTTCGGGCGACGCGCAAGACGCTGAGGCGGAAGCCGACCGCCTGATCAAGGACGCGTTGAAGCAGATCCCGGGATTCTGATCGCGGCCAAGGCTGCGCTCACGCGAAGAAAAGCCACGCCACCAGCGCCAGCAGCGGGAGCAGGATCGGCAGGGTGTAGCAGAGGATGTAGCCGAAGAATGTCGGCGTGCGCACCTTCGCATGCTCGGCGATGGACTTGACCATGAAGTTCGGCCCGTTGCCGATGTAGGTCGCCGCGCCGAAGAACACGGCGCCGATGGAAATCGCCTTGAGCGTCATCGCGTGGTCCGCCGCGAACGCGGCCACGTCGGCGGTCTTGTCGAGGCTCAGCCCCTGCTGCCCCAGCGCGGCCGCGAGGAAGGTGAGATAGGTCGGCGCATTGTCGAGGAACGACGAGAGGAGCCCTGTCAGCGCGTAGAACGCCACCGGTCCGTCGAGGCCGAGACTCGCCGCGTTCACCTGCATGTAGT
>CAZSUJ010000199.1:0-1903 GCA_964609925.1 uncultured Chthoniobacter sp.
CATTAGCGCGGTGTAGTCGCCGCGGCGAACATGGATGAAAGCCGTCCGGCGTCGGCGGATGCCGTCCAAGAGTGCCGCCGCTCCGCGCGATGCCGGTCGCGTGCTCAGAGCGAGCCTTGCGTGGATCTCGTCGCGCACCTCGAGGAAGTGGTCGAACGTCTGCCAGTAGCCGTTGAGGTAAATCTGCTGGGCTCCCGCCGCCCCGTCCCAACCACTCCGCCGCATGGTCTGCGTTTCCTGGATGATTATCATGCCGCCCAGTTTTTCAGCCAGCGCGCGTCCCTTTCTCCAGCGGTCGAAGAATGCGACGAGAAGACCAACGGCTTCACGTCTGGGCGGCTTGAACGCCTCGGGCGCTCCAAGGCCGAGTTCGCTGAGTCGCAGCCTGCGCACCGGTTGGTGCATCTTTGCGATGAGTTGGAACCACGACGTGTCCAGCCGCAGATCTGCCCCCATTCGCCGGGCCAGCGCCAGCCCGCAAGCGAACTGAAACAACTGGTTGCCCAGCCCCGAGCGAATGCGCACTACGACTTGCTCTGGGCCGGCTCCGGCCGTGTTCGTCATGATCGGACCGCGCGGTTGTAGGCCTCGCCGATGCTGCGGAGGTAAGCTTCCTCGCTGAACCTCCTACGGACGTGTGCAGCTGCCGCCTCGCCCATCTGCCGCAATCTGCCGCGGTCTTCCGCCAGACGGACCAACTCCGCGGCAAAGTTGCTTGCCATGGTCTCGGGTGTTGCTGGGTCTGTCTTGATGCCGACGCTCCCCGGAACCATCTCGCCTGGGCCGTTGCAGTCCACGACAAAGGGGACACAACGACAAAGCATGGCCTCAAGTAGGGTGGCGGGGCAGTTGTCACGAAGGCTCGGCATCATGACTACATCCGACCTCATCAATGTTCGCCAGAACTCCTCTCGGGGGAGGGAGTCCGGGAACCGGACCACATCCTCCAGACCTAGCCGGGCAGACAAGGCTTGCAGATGCACGAATTCGGGTCCGCGCGACGGCATGATGAATTCCACGGATACGCCCTTAGCTTTTGCTTTGGCGATAGCGTGCAGAGCGATCGAGATGCCCTTGCGTCCCTCCACCATGCCGCTCGCGAAAAGTCGTAGCGGCTCGTGCGGGCCACTCCACAACTTGGGACGGGAGGTCAACTCTCTCACCTGCTCATCGGTGAAGAACACCACGGGCAGGTCAAAGACGCTACCGGGCGCGGCCCCGAGCTTTCGAAGAAGATTCGCAGTGACGCGGTTGGATGCGAGTAGAACGGATGCATGGCGGATTGTCGCGCGGACTCGCCCGTCGAACGGAAGCATGCCGTTGGACATGCTTCGGAGTCGCTCGAAGGCGCGTTGCCCTCTGCTCATCGAGGTGAGGGCGGCAGCCGGGATCGTCTCGCCTCCGCCTGTTGGCCCGAACACCAGGGGGATGCCCAGTTTCCACAGTGGAGAAGCCACTCGGACGGTGGCGAAGGTGAGATGATGCACGACATCGAAAGACTGCCGCTCGGCCAAAGCTCTGGCTTGGGGCAGAACTTCCCGCATCCAATCCCTGTAGCGCAGCCAACTCTGGCACCTCGCCAGAAACCTATTAGTGGCGTAACCGGCATTTACGCCGAAGAACGTGAATGCCGGATTTGTCGGCAGTTTGCCTCCGTAGTGTGAGACAATGTCCCCGCGGTTGGCCTCCGAAGTGAGGACATGGACATGGTGCGCGCCGGCCAAAGCGGAAATCGCCTTCCAGCCGACCGCCCCCTCAGAGCCTTGGGCGGGGTTGCAGGCTATGGCTGAAACGAGAACACGCACCGAGTCAGCCTAGACTCAGTCGTCCGTCTTTCAAGCCGCGGTCCTGCCGACTCGGGCCACCAGCGCGATCTCGTCGGCGAAGCGTCCGGATGTGAGCA
>CAZSUJ010000200.1:0-1882 GCA_964609925.1 uncultured Chthoniobacter sp.
TATACGACATGTCGTCAATATTGGGTTTTGCGACATGTCGCATATTACTTGTAAATGAGGGGCGGTTGTTCGATTCTTGCATAGCTTGTGGCCCATTCAGGCTTTCGCGACCAATTTGGGGACTTGGCCCGGCAAAAGGGCGTGCAGGAATCGCTGATTCCGTTTTGGACCGATCGGGTCATGGCTGGGAAGAAGTATCTCTCGCCTCGCAAATTCGTGGAGGCTGGAGTCCCTGATGTCGAGGCCTTTCTGCAGCAGCTGTCCGGGCAAGGCAGAGCCGGTTGGCAGGTCGAGCGAGCGCCGGTGCGGCGGTGCGGGTTTGGGTTGTCCTCGGGAGCCCCGAGTCGAGGTTCTCGCGGAGTGCTCGCGCCGGCTGGTGGCAGCGGGTGACTTGCGTTGCTCAGCTGGGCAGGTGCTCCAAGCCTGTCCACGGGTCGTAGGTCGCAGAGTGGCGGAAGTCTCTGACGTTGCGCGATGCGATCTTGGCGCCATGCCGGACAGCCATGGCATCGATGAGGCTGTCCCAGAGGGACTGGGGCTGGCGTTTCGCGGCGCTGCTGTGGGCAAGACGCGCACATGTCCGCGCTGTGTCCGTGTCCCAGTCCAACACAAGGCCGAAGCATTCTTCCACGAAGGCATCCAGTCTGGCATTGATCTCCAGGGATCGCGCCTTGCTCGGGGCCGCCTCCGCACCTTCTTGGATTTCCGCAATGACGACCACGGGCACCATCCATTCGGAGGAGGCGAGCCAGTCAACAACAGCCGGTGAAGGCTTCGGCTTCCAGAGCTCGGAAACCACGTTGCTATCGAGAAGGTAGATCACTTCTTCCGCGACGGAAGGTCAACGGGACCGATCTGCGCAAGCAGTTCTATGGGCCCGGCGGCGATCCGGCCGGCCCAGAGGAACGATCTCCGCCACCGGCTCGTTGTGTTCGGTCAGCGTGACCTTCTTCGCCGCATGGATCACGGGACGAAGGACCCGGCTGGTGTCGCGGCGCAGTTCTGTAAGGGTGGCCTTCATTTGTATGACAAACACACACTTTTCGCGCCTACGCAAGTTGAGCCGGCCGCAGATGGCGCTGCAGCGGCTTGGGGCGGGGGAGGGCAGGGTGCGTTCGCCTCGGCGGGCCGCTTTACGGTCGGGGCGGCGTTGGTCATGGCCCTGACTGCTGGAGTTGGGTCAATCTTCGGTCCTCGACACTGACCCGGCAGATGGGGACCTCGAGCAGCCTCCCGCAAGGCAGGGTTTCACCCCATGGCCGCAACCGTCGGGCCGGCTTAGCGTCGCAGCATGAACACTATACTAATCTTGGTTGTGCTCCTGCTCTTGCTGGGTGGGGGTGGTTTCTACCTCGGTGGCCCCGTCTTCGGCGGAGGCGGATTGGGCCTGATCCTCGTGGTCGCTCTGGTCATCTACCTCATGGGTGGCTTTCGCGGCGGCCACGCCTGAACTGGCTGAAGTCGCCACATGCCGTTGCTCGCGAGCCTCGGTCTTCACGCGGGCCGAAACCGGCCCGACGTTCCCGTCGGGGAACAGCGTGTGCCGGGGGCTGCGGGCTGGGATACCAAGATCCGAATACGAATTGAGTTTGGAATTTGGTGGGGACGACCGGCCTCGGTCGTCCACTCTTTGGTGGCGGACGATCCGGCGGATCGTCCCTACCCGCGGAATTTCCAACTAAGCTAGGGGCTGTTGGTGTCGTTTCTTCCGCGACGGAAGATCAACGCGGCCGATCTGCGCAAATATTGCCTGCCGCCATGGCGCCGCGGACGGGATGCGAACGTCAGGCGTGCTCGCGGTAGTGGGCGAAGCGGGCTTCGAGGGCGGGGGGGATGTGGGCGGTGACGAGGGCGTCGTCGCCTTCGTAGCGGATGTCGATGA
>CAZSUJ010000201.1:0-1878 GCA_964609925.1 uncultured Chthoniobacter sp.
TTGTGGCCGTTCCCGTCAACGGCATCGCCCCCACCACCGCCACCATCCGCGATGGCAACTATCCCTTCGCCCGCCCTCTCTGGCTGTGCACGCTGCGCGGTCGCGAGTCCGCCAACGCCCGCCTCTTCCTAGACTTTGTCTCGTCTCCCGCCGCCCGCCGCATCATCACCCGCGCCGGCTACGTCACTGCGGAAAAGTAAGAAGTCAGAAGGATGAAGTAGGAAGTGTCCCGCAGCTACCCCCAGCCGCCACTTCATTCTTCCCCTTCGCCCGTCACTTGTCACTGGCCGCTGCTTGCTGCTTCAGCAAGACCGTCCGCGTCGGGAATGCCATGGCAATCCCCGCCTCCTCGAAGCGGGCCTTGATCTCGAGGTTGATCTCCTCCACCGCCTGCAGGAACTCGCGCGGCGTGACCTGCTTGCACCAATAGGTCACCTGGATGTTCAGCGCGCTCTGGCCGAACTCGTTGAAGAACACCCACGCATCCTCCGTCTGCTCGTGGCTCTGGAAGACGGACCGGACAATAGCCAGCGCATTGCGCATCTGCTCCGTCGTCAGGTCGTAAACCAGCCCGAGGTTCATCACCATGCGGCGCGTCTCGCGCTGGCTCACATTCGTCACGGGAGCCGACGCGATCCGCTCGTTCGGCACCGCCACCACGAGCCCGTCCGGCGTGCGCAGCCGTGTGCTCCGCAGGCCGATGCGCTCCACCGTTCCCTCGTAAACATCGAACCTCACGAAATCCCCCACGGCGAACGGCCGGTCCATCAGCAGGGACAGCGACCCGAACAGATTCGCCAGCGTATCCTTCGCCGCCAGCGCCACCGCCACGCCGCCTATGCCCAAGCCGGCGATCAGGCCCGCGACGTTGTAGCCCCCGTTCTGCAGGATCAACAGGAAGGCCAGCAGGAGGAACCCGACCTTCACCCCGTTTGCCAGCAACGGCGCCAGCGTCGCGCGCGATTGCATCGTGTCCGGATCCGCCGCATGCCGCGCCCAGCCATCGAGGGCTGCACCGACGATGCGCGCCGCAACCCATGCGCAGAGCAGCGTGAAGATGCTCTGCAATCCGAACACCATCCACTTCTCCACCCGCTCCGGCATCGAGAAATGCGCGACGGCCAGCGCTCCGGCGCCCAGCACCATCCCCCATCTCAGCAGCGGCCCGGCCGCCACCACCATCTCGAGCGCCCGGGTCTTTCTTCCGGCTTTCCGCGCCGCCGCCATCCGCCGCCGCAAAGCCCGCCCCAGCAACCATGGAACCGCCCACGCGAAAACCAACATCCCCACCGCCGCCGCGAGCTCCCAGGAATCTGTGAGGAATTTCAACATCGCCATTCGTTCCGCGTCAGCCACGCCAGACGGTCCAACGCTCTCCGCGCACCTGTGCAGGATTGCCCCCGCAGATGGAGTTTTCTGGGATGCTCCGGGTGACCACCGCCCCTGCTGCCACCACGGCCTCGGTGCCGACTGTCACCCCTGGGCCGATGAAAGCGCCAGCGCCGACCCAGGCGCCACCACCGATCTCTATCGGAGCGTTGCGGTAGGAGAAAGCGGGATCGCGAAAGTCGTGGTTCCCCGTGCACAGAAACACCCTCTGGGAAACGCAAGCCTGCGCCCCGATCGCCACCGGTTCAAAGTTCAGGATAAAAACCTCCTCGCCGATCCAAGCATGATCGCCCACCGCGAGTTTCCAAGGGAAGTGCACATTCACCCGCGGCTTGATGTTTACTCCACGTCCGATCCGGGCGCCGAAGCTGCGCAACAGCGCCACGCGCAAAGCGGAAGGCCAGGGCAACGGTGAGAGCAGAAACAGACACTTCAGCATATACCACGCGGCCTCGACCATCTTCGGCCGTCCGCGGTCGAGCCCTTTGG
>CAZSUJ010000202.1:0-1842 GCA_964609925.1 uncultured Chthoniobacter sp.
ACGATGATGTTGCTGGCGAAGACGGTGCGCCAGGGCAGCTCGGGGCGGTTGGTCAGCATGGTGGCGACCTCGGGGTGCGCGGAGGCCCACGGGTCCTGGGTCGGGTTGATCTCCTCGAGACGCTTGATGAGGCGCTGGTTGGTGGCGTAGCCGCGGCTGACCCCGCGGTCGTCGATGGCGAAGACGGGGCCCTCGTCCTTCACGAAGATGTTGTGGCGCGTGATGTTGTCCGGGCCGGAGGCGATCCAGACACCGATGCGCGGGCCGGCGAACACGTTGCCGTAGGCGATGTTGCCCGAGGCGCCGTCGTCAGGGTTCACTCCGCCGATGGTGCTGTGCATGAAGTTGTGCCGAATGACGTTCCCGCGCATGGTCCAGTCGAGCCACGAGTAGAAGACGCCGGTGTCCTTGGTGTCGAAACCGCAGTAGTAGACCTCGTTCAACTCGTAGAGGTTGTCGTTGCCCGAGTAGAGGAAAGCGTCGCGGGGGGCGTGGTGGATGACATTGTTCGCGCAGCGGATGCCGACGGCATCGCGGACCACCTTGGGGTCGGCCGGGTTGGCCAAGATGCCGACGCCGATGCCCGGCGAGTATTGGCGCTTGAGGATGCCGAAGTGGTGGAGGTGGTTGTTGACGACGAAGTTGTTCGACTTGGTGATCGTCTTGCGGTCGCCGCCGCTCACGTAGACGGCGCCCTCGCCGATGTCGTGGATGTCGCAACTCTGGATGCCGGAGTTCATGCCGTGGAGGACGACGCCGCGTCCGGCGATGTTGCGGATGACGCAGCCGGCCACGAGGCAGCGGTCGACGTTTTCCAACGTGATGCCGTCGCCCAATGAGTGCTCGATGACGAGATTCTCGAAGACGAGGTCGGTGGCGCCGTTCACGGCGATGACCGGTTGGTCGAACTGGGTGATGATGATCTCGTCATCGGCTCCGGCGTGGCGGGGCCAGAGGATGAGGCGGCGGTTGGCGAAATCGATGGCCCACTCGCCGGGTTGGTCGATCTCCTCGGCCAGATTGATGGCCGCCCAAGGCTCCTCGCCCGAACCGATCGGCTTGCTGGAGACCTCGCCTGGCTTGGGACGGTGGTATTTCGAGCCGATACCTCCAGGGATGCCGGCGGCGAAGGTGATGGTCCGGGCCTCGGGATCGATGGTGTCCACGCGGATCGCCGGGTCTTCCCAGCCGACGCGCCACTGGCCTTTGAGCCAAACGTCGGGATTCTTGAGCCAGCGGAGAGGGCGGTCGTCTTTGAACTTGAAGACTCCCGGGGTGTTCTTGTCGCCGATGACCAGAGTCTCGCCCATGGTGGTGTAGCCGGTGTTGGGCCAGCGGGAGAGCGGCAGGCGTCCGTCTTGATCGAACAATTCGAAAATTCCGCCGCGGTCGGAGAAGACGGGCGGGAATGGATCGGAGTGGGAGACGCCCTTGGCGCCGAGGTCGAGGACAACGACGTTCTCGCGGGCCGAGGGGTCGAGCCGGGCGAGCAGGTCTTCGTCCGGCTTCGTGAAATCTGAAATCCGGAATGCGCTGGCGCCGGTAAGGCGCGCGGTGCGCGGTTCGCGTGCACGGTAGGTCACGGGGGCGGCCTTGGTCCCCGAGTCTTCGGGGCCGAAATTGATCGTCTCGGTGAGCGGGTAGGTCCCCGGGAGCAGTTCCACCGTGAATGGTCCGGTTTGCCCGCCCGCCTGCAGCTTGCGGACCGCGTCCCGGGCGGCGGCCACGCCGGCGAACGCGGACTCGGGCGACTGTCCATCGGCGGCACCGGCACCGCCGGGTGACACATAGAGCGTGGTGGCGCGGAGGGGCGCGAGGGCGAGGGGGAGAAGGGCGGCCGCG
>CAZSUJ010000203.1:0-1839 GCA_964609925.1 uncultured Chthoniobacter sp.
TGGCGCGACAACATGCGTTCCCTGGCGCGCTTCATCTGCCGCAACTCTCCCGGCTCGGTGCCGAGCCTCTTCGTTTTCGCCTACTCCTGGGGGGCGGGCTACGCATTCCCAAGGCTCGCCCGCGAGTGCGAGGATCTCGGCGTCTGGATCGACACAGCGTGTCTTTGCGATCCCGTGTATCGCTCTGGGGTTTTGCCGCCTTGGCTGCCGCTCAACCCACTTTCGCTCACGTGCGCTCCGATGATCGAGATCCCGTCGAGCGTGCGACAGGTCTTCTGGGTGCGGCAGAGCACGACGTTGCCGGCTGGCCACGAGATCTTCCCGGCCGATCCTGACGCGACCTACGTGGCGCCACCGCTGGTGCTTGTTCAGACCCACACCACGATCGACGACGCGCATGACTGGCACGACTTGGTGAAGCGCAAGGCGGCGGCGTTCGTGGCCCTGCCGGAAGGGAGGCCGAGCTGATGCCGCCGATGCTTCCAGCCCAGCGGCCGCAATGGTCGCGCGAGAAGGTGATGCTGCAGCTCGCCATGGAGCGGGTGATGGAGGCGGTGGCGATCCTCGCTGTGCGCGGCTACTACCGCGACACCATGGGCGCCCGGGGGCGCAATGACCTCGGGATCTACGACGACGCGATCTTCGTGATCAGCCCGAACGTCTTCGCCAGCTTCAATGCGAACACGGACCCGGCGCGCGGCGGCCTCAATCCGAAGGTGGGCAAGCCCTACGCGGTCTTGAAGCCCGGCGTGTGGTCCTACCGGATCGGGCGGCACAAAAACCAATACACGGCGCTCGTGCAAGCGGCACCGGTCACGGTGATCCGCGACAGCTACGAGGAGACCGGCTGGTTCGGCATCAACATTCACAGGGGCGGGGAAACACGGGTCAGCAGTGAGGGCTGCCAGACCATCCCGCCACGGCAGTGGGCGGCCTTCATAGCGACCGTCCAGCTCGAGATGCAACGGGCCAAGGTCTCCCGCATCCCCTACGCGCTGGTGGAGGGGCAGGGCTAAGTTTCTATGGATGCTCAATCAATCAGTCCTGCGTTCCTGAAGGACGCGTTTGTCCTCCTCTTGGCCCTTGCCTCCGTTGCTGCGGCCATCGCGGCTTGGCGGCGCCCTTCGGCAGTTCCTCAACCGATGGTGACGACGAAGGCGCCGGAGTTTGTCACGCGCCAGCAGCACAACGACCACCTCGAGTCCGAGCGCCGTCGGATCGGTGCGCTCGAGACGCGCATGGACCGCGTGGAGGACAAGATGGAGTCCGACAAGCAGGAGCTGCTCGATGCGATGAACGACGTTCGCAAGGAGGTCTCCGATGCCGCCGCCAAGATCGCAGGGCTCGACGAGCGCACCGAGGCCACGAACACCGCGCTCAACGTCCAGGACCGAAAGCTCGACGCCATCCTCTCGAAGCTATGAACGCCAAGACCCGCGAGAATCTCCGCATCCTCATCCTGACCGCGCTGCACGCGGCCCGGCCCTACGGGGTCGAGCTTGAGCCGCTGCGGCTGGCGCTGCCTCCGCACCTGCGCGGCCTCGAGGCCGAGGATCTCCGGGTCGAGCTGGATTACCTGGTCGGCAAGGGGCTGGCCGAGGAGGCCGGCAAGAAGATTTCCCCCGAGAACCGTGCCTGGAAGCTGACGGCCGAGGGCACGGACTTTCTCGCCATGGAGGGCCTCGCGTGAATGAAGCCCCGCTCCGACTCCAAGCTGAAGCTCCTCCCGCCAGAACGGCAGGAGCAGATCGTGGCCTGGTCGCGTCATCCCAAGACGGAGGATCATCCGGGCGGGCTGGCCTACGCACGCGAGCAGCTCGCGGCGGACGGGATCAAGGT
>CAZSUJ010000204.1:0-1822 GCA_964609925.1 uncultured Chthoniobacter sp.
TCACGCCGTGGTAAAGCTTGACCCGCGAACCGATGCGGCACGTTTCGCCGATGACAACGCCCGTGCCGTGGTCGATGAAGAAATGGCTGCCGATGCTCGCCCCCGGGTGGATGTCGATGCCCGTCTGGGCATGCGCCCACTCGGTCATCATGCGCGGGATGAGGGGCACGTCCGCGCGGTAGAGCAGATGGGCCACGCGCTGCACGGCCACGGCCTCGATGAACGGGTAGGACAGGATGATCTCGTCGCGCGTGCGCGCCGAGGGATCGCCTTCGTAAGCCGCTTCGACATCGGTCTGCAGCAGCGCGCGGATCGCAGGCAGCCGGTCGAAGAGCAGCCCCACCGTCTCGCCAGCCTTCGCATCGCCGTCCGCCCCGATGGCCAGGGCCGCGCGGACCATGTGCCGGAGGTCGTCGGCCATCTGCGCCACCCGCTCGCGCGTCACCGGCGCGAGATCGAGACGCGCCAGCGCTCCGCCGTCATGGTAGCCCGGAAAGAGCAACTGCATGACCTGCAGGCACAGTGTGGCAACCTCCGCCTTCGAAGGCAGGCCCGGCTCGTCGCACGCATTCAGACCGCCGTGGTCGCGGTAGGAATCCATGAGCTTCCGCGCCCAATCGGCATTCTTTTCATCCATCGCACGGAAGCATGCAGCCGGGGCGAATCGCTGTCCAGACGCCAGCCGCGCGGGGTTGGCGCGGACAATTATGTTGCGTCCTATGGTTTCACGGAGAAACTACGCGGTCCTATGGTTACATTGAACACTGACACTCTGCGTCGCGCGCTCGACATCACGATCGAGATCGAGCGACTGCAGAAAGAACTGGCCACCCTGCTCGGGCCCGGCGTTTCCCTCAACACCGCCGCCACCGCCCCGGCAGCCGCCGCCCCTCGCCGCGGACGCAAGCCCGGCCGCGCCCCCAAAGCGCCGGCTGCTCCGAAGACCGGCCGCACCTCACCCTTCAAAGGCAGAAAGCGCCCCGCTTCGCCGTCCGGACCTCTCGGCCCCGCCGTCATCAAAGTCATGCAGCGCGCCGCCGGACCGCTCAACGTGGACGCCGTCCTGCAGGGCCTCAGCGAGGACAATTACATTTGGAATGTCACCGACGCCAAAAAGAACCTTGCCGCCCGCATCTACAAAATGGCCGGGGTGAAGCAAGTCGGCCGCGGCCTCTTCGATCTCGCGGAGCGCGTTCCGCAGGTCTGACCCGCAACAACATTCATCCGCGACGGGACGGGGGGCAACCTCCCGTCCCGTTCGCTTTTCAGCCCAGCGCCGAGGCGAAGCGTTCGCGCAAGACCGGCCAGGGCTCGGTCCCGACGGACACGCGGAGCAGATAGGGGTCGATCCCGCAACCCAGCGCCCATGGCAGCTCGTGGTAATGGGCGAGCTGAACGTAAGGACTCACCAGTGTGTAAGTCGTGCCGAGGCTGATCCCACGGCTCACCGCGAGCCGCTCGAAAATCGCAGGCGAGTTCCTGCCCGCCTCGCGCGGCAGGAAAGACAGGACCGACCCGTAGCCGCCGTCCGGCTTGCGCAGCATGTCGTAGTTGCGTGGCGCGAGCGAAGGGTAGTGCAACTCCGCGACGGCCGGGTGCCCGGTGAGGAAGCGCGCCAACTCCGCGGCGTTCTCATTGATGATCCGCATGCGGGAGGGGAAATCGCACGAGTTTTTCTCCAGCACCTGCAGGTCGCGGGCGTAGACCCCTGGACCGGCCGCGGGCGGCTCGCCGGCAAGAAGACCGCGCGGGTTGACGGTGAGAGCGCCCGCCATCACATCACCCTCGCCTGATACCGCCTTGGTCAGGCTCGTCGCCACCA
>CAZSUJ010000205.1:0-1811 GCA_964609925.1 uncultured Chthoniobacter sp.
ACCCACCCGCAGTTCGTCTCCGGCGACGCCACCACGACGTTCATCGACACCACCCCCGCGCTCTTCGAGTTCAAGCCGCGACGCGACCGCGCCTCGAAGCTCATGCAGTTCCTCGCCGACATCACGGTGAACGGCAACGCCGAAGCCAAGGGCTGGCAGCCGCCCTCGCGTCTCGTCCAAGCCCCGCTTCCCGCGGTGGACCGCCGCGTCGAACCGCCCGCCGGCACGCGCCAGAAACTGCTGGAACTCGGACCGGAGAAATTCGCCGCGTGGACCAGGCGGCAGAAGCACGCCCTCTTCACCGACACCACGTTCCGCGACGCACACCAGTCGCTCCTGGCCACCCGCGTGCGCACGCACGACATGCTTCTCGTCGCCGACGCGGTAGCACGGCGGACGCCGCAACTCTTCAGCCTCGAAATGTGGGGCGGCGCCACCTTCGACGCGGCCATGCGCTTCCTGCGCGAGGACCCGTGGGACCGTCTGCGCGAGTTGCGCGCCCGCGTGCCCAACATCTGCTTCCAGATGCTGCTGCGCGGCTCGAACGCCGTCGGCTACTCGAACTACCCGCCCAATGTCGTGGCCGGATTCATCCGGCACGCAGCCGAGAGCGGCATGGACATCTTCCGCGTCTTCGACTCGCTCAACGACCTCTCGAACATGCGCGCGGCCATGGAAGCCGTCCGCCGGGTGGACGCCGTGTGCGAGGGGACGATCTGCTACACGGGCGACATCCTCGACCCGGCCCGCACGAAGTATTCGCTCAAATACTACCTGCGACTCGCGAAGGAACTCGAACGCATGGGGGCGCACTTCCTCGCCATCAAGGACATGGCCGGGCTCTGCCGGCCCTTCGCCGCGCGCGCGCTCGTCAAGGCCCTGCGCGATGCGACCGACCTGCCCATCCATTTCCACACCCACGACACGAGCGGCGTGAACGCCGCCTCGGTGCTGTGCGCGATCGAATCAGGCGCCGATGTGGCCGACGCCGCCATCGCCGCGATGTCCGGCTCGACCTCGCAGCCGAACCTCAACAGCCTCGTCGCCGCGCTCCAGCACACGCGCCACGACGCCGGGCTCGACCTCGCGGCGCTCAACGAGTTCTCGGACTACTGGGAGCAGGTGCGGACGTTCTACGCGCCATTCGACACCTCGCCGCGCACGGGCAGCGCGGAGGTTTACCTCCACGAGATGCCGGGCGGCCAGTTCACCAACCTCAAGGAACAGGCCGCCTCCATGGGCCTCGCCCACCGCTGGCCCGAGATCGCGCGCTGCTACGCCGAGGTGAACCAACTCTTCGGCGACATCGTCAAGGTCACCCCGTCCAGCAAGGTCGTTGGTGACATGGCCCTCTTCCTCTTCACCCGCGGTATTAAGCCCTCCGACGTTCCCGGGCTCCCTCCCGGCACGCCGTTCCCGGAGTCGGTCAAGGACATGCTGGCTGGCGGACTGGGCCAGCCGGTGGGCGGATGGCCGCGCGCCGTCGTCCGCGCCGTGCTCGGCGGCAAGCCGGCGCGTCCCGCCCGCGCGCCCAAGACCGACCTCGACGCCGTGCGGCGCGAACTCGCGTCCAAGCTCAAGCACGCGCCCGACGACGACGATCTCTACAGCCACTTGATGTATCCGGACGTCTTCGCCGGCTTCAAAAAGTTCGAGCGCGAATTCGGCGACGTGAGCGTCCTGCCCACGCCATCGTTCTTCTACGGGCTCAAGCCCGGCGAAGAGATCGCGGTCGAGATCGAGCAGGGCAAGACGCTCTTCATCAAGCTGGTCAACCTCGGCCCGGCCGACAAGGACGGCCGCCGCATCGT
>CAZSUJ010000206.1:0-1744 GCA_964609925.1 uncultured Chthoniobacter sp.
CGCAGCGAGAAGCTGATCGAGCGCGAGCAGTGCGTGAGCATGCCCACCGATTACGGCGACTTCGACCTCTACCTCTACCGCTCGCTCACCGACGGCGCCCACCACCTCGCGCTCGTGCGCGGCGAGATCGATCCCGCGCAGCCCGTGCTCGTGCGCGTGCACAGCGAGTGCCTCACCGGCGACGTCTTCGGATCCCGCCGCTGCGATTGCGGCACGCAGTTGCATCAGGCGATGCGGCAGATCGCGGCCCACGGATCGGGCGTGCTCGTCTACATGCGGCAGGAGGGTCGCGGCATCGGTCTCCCGGCCAAGATCCACGCCTACAAGCTGCAGGAGGAGGGGCTCGACACGGTCGAGGCGAACCGCCGCCTCGGATTCCCCATGGACCTGCGCGAATACGGCCTCGGCGCACAGATCCTCTCCGACCTCGGCGTGCGCAAGATCCGGCTGCTCACGAACAACCCGCGCAAGATGGTCGGGCTGGCCGGACACGGCCTCGAAATCACCGGTCGGGAGCCCATCAAGGCCAAGCCGCACGCGCACAACGCGAAGTATCTCAGCACGAAGAAGAAGAAGATGGGCCATCTTCTGTAATTGCCGCCCCCGCCGCCTTGCGGCAAAACTGGCCCCGCATGTCATCGAAGCTGCCCACGCGCCCGGCCAAATACCACGCGCCCAACGTGCCGCGCATCGCCATCGTGGCCAGCGAATACAACCCGGAGTTCGTGCAGGCGCTGGTCAACAACGCGTGCAAGGAGATCTACCAGATTGACGAGGCGTGCGAGGTCGAGCTGTTCGGCACCCCGGGCTCCTTCGAGATCCCCGTGGTCGTCGAAATGGTGGCCGCGCAGAGACGCCACGACGTCATCATCGCCCTCGGACTCATCATGCAGGGCAGCACGAAACACGCCGAGTTCATCGCCGGCAGCGTCAGCCACGCCCTGCAGCAAATTGCGCTCAAGCACTCCATGCCGGTCATCCACGAGGTCCTGCTCGTATCCACGGAGGATGAGGCGCGCGAGCGCTGCATCGACCGCAAGCTCAACCGCGGCATCGAGGCCGCCCGTGCCGCCTTCACCATGCTGCGCGTGCGGGAGCAGTTGAAGTCGAAGCTGCCCCCGCGCTGATGTCCGGCTCCAAGGAAAACCGCCGCCAGGCCCGCATCCAGGCCGTGCAGCAGCTCTACGCCCGGGAAATGCGCGGCGTGCTCGGCGTCGCGCCCGGAGGCCCGGACGATCCGCCGGCCCCCGCGGGCGAGGAACCCGTCCCTTTCGCCGCCGAGCTTCTCGCCCGCACCATCGAGCGGCTTGCGCAGATCGACGCACTCCTCGCCGCCGCCCTCCAGAACTGGGACCTGCGCCGGCTCGGGGCCGTGGATCGCGCCATCCTGCGCTGTGCCGTGGCCGAACTGCTCACCCGCCCCGACATCCCCGCCGCCGTCACCATCAACGAGGCCATCGAGATCGCCCGCGGCTTCGGGGCCGACGAGTCCGCCCGCTTCGCCAACGGCGTGCTCGACCGCGTGCGCAAGGAACTCGGACGCGACCCGCGCGCCGTCGCCTGACGCCATGGCTCTCGGATTCCTGCGCAGCATCACCGAGCGTTTCCGCGGCCGCCCCGTCGATTGGGACGAGCTCGAGGCGATGTTCCTGCAAGCCGATCTCGGCGTCCCCGTCACCCTGCGCCTGCTCGAATCCCTGCGCGCCCGCACCGGCTTCTCCGCCACCGCGGACCAGGTCGAACG
>CAZSUJ010000207.1:0-1735 GCA_964609925.1 uncultured Chthoniobacter sp.
GTTTGGGGCTGGTCCTCGGGCTGGTCCTGCTCATCATCCTCTTCAACTTTTTCGGTATCTGGCTGCGCGCCAAGATCGCCGACGCGCCCGTGCCCTTCGCCCGCCTCGTCGGCATGCGCCTGCGGCGTGTCCCCGTCGGCATGATCGTGGACAGCCGCATCACCGCGGTGAAAGCCGGGCTCTCGCTCGACACCGACGAACTCGAAGCCCACTACCTCGCCGGTGGCAACGTTGACTCGGTCGTCCTCGCCCTCATCGCGGCGGACAAAGCTGGCATCAAGCTCGACTTCAACCGCGCCTGCGCCATCGACCTCGCCATCAAGGGCACCAGCAAGACCGTCCTCGAGGCCGTCCGCACCAGCATCAACCCGAAGGTCATCGACTGCCCCGCCCCGCAGTCTGGCCGGGCCACCATCGACGCCGTGGCCCGCGACGGCATCGGCGTGAAGGTCAAAGCCCGCGTCACCGTCCGCTCGAACCTCGACCGCTTCGTCGGTGGCGCCACCGAGGAAACCATCGTCGCCCGCGTCGGCGAAGGCATCGTCACCTCGATCGGTTCCGCCGTCTCCTACAAGGACGTGCTGGAGAACCCCGACCGCATCTCCAAGACCGTGCTGGAGAAGGGCCTCGATAGCGGCACCGCCTTCGAAATCCTCTCCGTTGACATCGCCGACGTGGATGTGGGCGCCAACATCGGCGCCAAGCTCCAGGGCGAGCAGGCCGAAGCGGACAAAGTCGTCGCGCAGGCCAAGGCCGAAGTCCGCCGCGCCGCCGCCATCGCCCTCGAGGGCGAGATGCGCGCCCGCACCCAGGAGATGCGCGCCAAGGTCGTCGAGGCCGAGGCCCAGGTCCCGCTCGCCATGGCCGAGGCCTTCCGCAGCGGCAACCTCGGGATCATGGACTACATGCGCATGAAGAACCTCCAGGCTGACTCGCAGATGCGCGAATCCATCGCCGGTTCCGAGCGCGGCACCGCCGAGGCCCGCTGATCCCTCGCCCCCTGTTCCGCCATGGAACAACTCGTCATCCTCATCGTCATCGGGCTCATCAGCCTGGTGAACTGGGTGCTCCAGAAAGCCGCCGAGAAACGCGAACTCGCGCAGATGAAGCGCGAAGCCGAGCGCGGCGGCCGTGCCGACCAGCGCCCGGCCCCGGGCCCCTCCGCCCTGCCGCCGCCGCTTCCCCGGCAGCCGCAAGGCCGGCCCGCCGCCGATCCCATGCGCGAACTCATGGAGGCCCTCGGCCTCCCGGCGGACGCCGCTCCGCCGCCCGCCCGCCGTGCCCTCGCTCGCGAGGTGCAGGAGGAGGAATTCGCCTCCATGGAGGACGTGGAAGTCCCGCCGCCGCTCATCGAAGTCCCTCCGGCTCCCCGCCAGATCGAACCGCAATGGCAGCAGCCCGCGCGCCCCGTGCGTCCGGATGAAGTCACGGCCCGCCTCGCCTCCGCCTTCAACGCCTACGAGCAGGCCCCGGCCGCCGCGCCCGCCGCGACCACCGGCGGCGGCATGCGGGCACTTCTCGCCAGCCGCGACTCCCAGCGCCACGCCATCATGCTCGCCGAGATCCTCGCCGCCCCGCGCGCCCTGCGCCCTGCGGGAGACTGGCTCCCGGCCGGCGCGCGTTGAATCCCGCAGTTTTCCCTTGCGCCACAACCGTCCCGCGCAAGAATGCGCGAAGCTCTCCGCGGGTGTAGTTCAATGGTAGAACGGCAGCTTCCCAAGCTGCATACGAGGGT
>CAZSUJ010000208.1:0-1581 GCA_964609925.1 uncultured Chthoniobacter sp.
GCCGGACTCGTCACCCCGGGGCAACTTGGCACCGTCACCCTCTGCCGCCGCATCGCAACCGGATTCACCACCGATGAAGCCGACCCGCGCGCCGCCCGCCACAGCCTCGCCCGAATCCTCGCCAACTTCCTCATCGGCGACGTGCTCGAGGCCAGCGCGGAAAAGATCGCCGCCTCCGGCGTGCGGACCGCCGATGACGTCCGCCGCCATCCCACCCTGCTAATCGGCTACGGCGACGAGGTTGCGGCGCAGACCCGCGAATTGCGCTCCTTCCTCTACGACAACCTCTACTTCCACCCCGAGGTCTCCGGCGCCAACCAGCGCGCGTGCGACATGCTCGAAGCCGTTTACCACGCCTACCTGGCCGACCCCGCGCAGATCGGACGCGAGGCCAACCGCCGCGTGCCCAACTGCGGTCTGCACCGGGCCGCCGCCGACTACATCGCCGGCATGACCGACCGCTACCTGCTTCGCGAGCACGCACGGCTCTTCAAAAACTGACCACCATGGGATGGACCGGCACAGCGTGGCGGATCGTTCGGATTGTCCTGCTCGTCTGGCTCGTCATGATCGGACTGCTCGCCCTCCAGCAGCGCTCGATGATGTATTTCCCTTCCACCGGCGATGAGCCGGCCATGAACCGCGCCGCCGCCCGCGGCGGTCTGGAACCGTGGCGCGACCAAGCCGGCAATCTCATCGGTTACGCAAGCGTGGCCCCGCAGGACGGACTCCCCCGCGCCACCGTGCTCGTCGCCCACGGCAACGCCGGATCCGCCGCCGATCGCTCCTACTACGTGCCGCTTCTCCGGCAGGCCGCGCCCGGCCATGCCCTCACCGTCCGCATCCTCGAATACCCGGGCTATGGCGCCCGCCCCGGCAACCCCTCGCAGGAGGCCTTCATCACCGCCGGCGCTTCGGCCCTCGGGTCCCTCCCCACGGATGAGCCGGTCATCGTGCTCGGCGAATCCATCGGCTCGGGCGTCGCCGCGGGGTTGGCAGCAAAGATGCCGGAGCGCGTTGCCGGACTGCTCATGGTCACACCCTTCGACAGCATCGCCGCCGTCGCCCAGCACCATTACCCGTTCATCCCTGTCCGCTGGATCCTGCGCGACCAATACCCGTCGGCCGAATGGCTCCAAGCTTACCGCGGCCCCGCCGCCTTCATCGTAGCGGACGACGACGACATCGTCCCCGCCAAGTTCGGGAGAAAACTCTACGAAAGCTACACCGGCCCGAAGCTCCTCCTCGACGTCCCCGCCGCCGGCCACAACAACGTCGTCGGCGCCCTCGATGACAACGACTGGCAACGCGCCATGTCGTTCGTCCTGCCCTGACCCGTCCTCAGCGCCGCCGCTTGATCCCGAAAGAATACCCGCTGCGGTGGCGTCCGCCTCCGGCGGCGCGCGCCTTGACGTGCGTGGCGCCCGGATCGAGCAGGGTCGTGTATTTGTAATCGAAGCTGTCGAGCTTGAGCCGCGGGATCTTCATGCCGATGAACCGTTCGATGGACTCGATCATGGCGAGGTCCTCGGCGGTCACGAGGGTGAAGGCGTCACCCACGGCCTGCGCCCGGCCCGTGCG
>CAZSUJ010000209.1:0-1554 GCA_964609925.1 uncultured Chthoniobacter sp.
TTCCGAATTGACGCCCCCCCGGCGCACCGTATTTTCCCAAACAGACAGGGGAGCCCTCCGAGGCTGAGAGGTCCGCGACACGCGATGTGCCCCGGACGACCCTTTGAACCTGAAACGGGTAATGCCGGCGCAGGGAGAGAAGTGTGTCTCGGGTGGTTTTCCAAATATAGCCCATCATGATCGCACCGAAAGACGCCTTCGAACCGCACAGCAGCGACCAACTCCCCAACTCCACCCGCGTTTACGTCCAGGGCGATCAACCCGGCGTACAAGTCCCGTTCCGCGAAATCGCCCTCGCTCCCACCAAACGGCTCGATGGCACTCTCGAAACCAACGAACCCGTGCGCGTTTACGATACCAGCGGACCGTGGGGAGATCCGAATTTCCAGGGCGACGTGGAGAAGGGCCTGCCAGCCACGCGTGCCGCGTGGATCCGCTCCCGTGGCGATGTCGAGGAGTATGCCGGCCGCGAGGTGAAGCCGCAGGACAACGGATACCTCAGCGCCAGCCACGCCCAGCAAATGAGCGAACGCCGGGGCGGGCTCTCCCCGCTGCGCGCACCCGAGAATGCGAAACGCCGCCCGCTCCGCGCGAGCGCCGGACACCCGGTGACCCAACTCTGGTATGCCCGCCAGGGCATCGTAACTCCCGAGATGGAATTCATCGCCATCCGCGAAAACCTCGGCCGCGCCCGCATCGCCGAGCTTTCGCAGGACATCGTCCGCCACGATCTCGACAAGCAACACTCTGGCAGCGCGCAGCTGCCCGACAGCCCCTACACGCCGGGCGTCTTCCGCCGTTTCCCGCAGCGCATTCCCGCGCAGATCACGCCCGAGTTTGTGCGCCATGAAGTCGCCGCCGGACGCGCGATCATCCCTGCGAACATTAACCACCCCGAGCTCGAGCCGATGATCATCGGCCGCAACTTCCTCGTGAAGATCAACGCGAACATCGGCAACAGCGCCGTGGCCTCCAGCATCGAGGAGGAGGTCGAAAAGATGCGCTGGGCGACCAAGTGGGGCGCGGACACCGTGATGGACCTCTCGACGGGCAAAAACATCCACGCCACCCGCGAATGGATTCTGCGCAACTCCCCCGTCCCCATCGGCACCGTGCCGATCTACCAGGCGCTGGAGAAAGTCAACGGCAAGGCCGAGGACCTCACGTGGGAGCTTTTCCGCGACACTTTGATCGAGCAGGCCGAGCAGGGTGTCGATTACTTCACGATCCACGCGGGCGTCCTCCTCCGCTTCGTCCCGCTCACCGCGAGCCGGATGACCGGTATCGTCTCTCGCGGCGGCAGCATCATGGCCAAGTGGTGCCTTGCCCATCACAAGGAAAACTTCCTCTACACCCACTGGGACGACATCTGCGACATCATGGCGGCCTACGATGTCAGCTTCTCCATCGGCGACGGACTCCGCCCCGGATCGATTGCGGATGCGAATGACAAAGCTCAGTTCGGCGAACTCGAAGTTCAAGGCGAGCTCACCAAGCGTGCCTGGGCGAAGGGCGTGCAGGTCATGAACGAAGGTCCCGGCCACGTGCCCATGC
>CAZSUJ010000210.1:0-1543 GCA_964609925.1 uncultured Chthoniobacter sp.
CGGTGAGGGAGGGATTCGAACCCTCGGTAGCCTTTTGGACTACGGAGCTTTAGCAAAGCTCTGCTTTCGACCACTCAGCCACCTCACCTGAAAAGGACAGGAATTTGCCATCGGCCCGCAGCCACGTCAACGCCGCGCTCCGCGGGCCGCCAGCACGTCGGCAGGGATGGTCCGCACCCCGCCCCGCCGGATGATGTCGCGGTAAGAGGAGGCCGACGGCTTCATTTCCCGAGCGTAGGTGCGCGGGTTCATAGTGCCGAGGCCGAACGTGTCGGTGAACCCGCCATGCCACTCGTAGTTGTCGAGGAGCGACCAGACGAAGTAGCCGCGCACGTCGTATCCGTCGCGGCGGGCCAATTGCACCGCAGCGATGTGGTCAGCCAGGTAAGCCTCGCGCTGGCGGTCGTCCGTCGTGGCGATGCCATTCTCCGTTACCATCATCGGCTTGCCGTAGCGATCGCCGACCAGACGGATCTGCTTGTAGAGCGCCGCGGGGTCGATGTCCCAACCCATCATGGTGAACCCCTTGCCGCGGTGGCTGTTGGCGGTAAGCGCGGCAATGGGGCCTGCGTTCTGGCTGTAATAGTAGTTGAAGCCGATGACGTCGCAGACGTCCGCGACCATGTCCAGATGGTCGAAATTGAGCCGCATCATCCCGTTGAAGCAGGCACGGGTCGGGTCGAGCATTCCACGCTCCCACCATGGGAGGGCTTGCACGGACATGACCACGGCGTCCGGCCTCTGGCGCTTGATGATGGCTGCGGCGTCGCGGAACTGGCGGGCGCTCGCGCGGGTTGCCGCGGCATAGGTGCCGAAGGCGGCCGTCATGGCCGGCGGCCAGAGGCCGTTGAGGTAGGCGGTGCCGATCTGGCCGTTGGGCTCGTTCTGCGGGGCGAAGAAGCGGACGTGCGGCTTGAGTGCGGCGACCATCTTGTTCACGTAGGCGCGCCAGCGTTCATCCATTTGCGGATGCAGCCAGTTGGAATTCTTCGGGTTGCTCGTGTCGTAGAGCCAGTCGGGGAAGGTGAAGTGCCAGAGGCAGACGACCGGCTCGATGCCGGCAGCCTTCAGCTTGCGCACCATGCCCACGTAGCGGCGGATGGCGGCTTCGTCGTAGCGGCCGGGTTCGGGCTCGATGCGCGCCCACTCGAGGCTGATGCGGTAATGCGTGGCGCCAATGCCACGCAGGGCCTCGACATCGCGGTCGAACTCGCTCCAACTCATCACCACGGTGTTCCCCCGCGGCGGGGCCTTCCCCTGCTCCATCAGGATGTCCCAATCGGTGCGGAACGGCAGCTTTCCGTCCGGCCCGACGGCGCGGTTCTCGTATTGCCAACTCGCGCTGGAGACCCCCCATGCGAAAGGCCCGGTGTTGAGCTTCGCGGCCGCGGTGCGTGTTTGCGCAGGGACGACCGGAGGGCGGGGCGGCGTGATGCATCCAGTCAGGACGACGGCTGCGACAATCGCGGGGAAGGCAACACGCAGGGCCGCCGGAGGAAGGTTGCATCTTGGCATGGTCTGCGCACTGTAGCCGGATGTCCGC
>CAZSUJ010000211.1:0-1508 GCA_964609925.1 uncultured Chthoniobacter sp.
TGAAGCGTGTTGCCGTTGTAGGCGAAGTTGCCGGAGAAGCCGCCGCCGTTGGAGTAGTTGAAGTCGCCGATGTTGATGTCGGTCAGGTTGAAGGTGATCAGGTCGTAGGTGGTGTTGGTGGACCACCCGGCGTCAACGAAGTCGAACGTGTAGGGTCCGGAGGGCAGGGCGAGACCGACGAGTTGGCTGGAGAGGATGAGGTGGTCGGAAGTCGCCGGGGTGGGGCCGAGCTCGAAACGAAGGGTTCCTCCCTCCCAGAAAAGACTCTCCGCGTTCAGCGTTCCGGGAGATGAGCCCGGCGACACGATGCCGCCGCTGAGGGTGATTCCTCCCACGAGTCCGGTGCCCCCGAGCGTGCCGCCGCTGTTGACGGTGACATTGCCGAGCCCGAATCCGAGGTTGCCGTCGATCAGCAGCGTGCCCTCGTTGACCGTCGTGCCGCCGGTGAAGGCGTTCTGTCCCGCGAGGGTCAGTGTTCCGGCCGACTCTTTCACCAGTCCTCCCCAGCCCGCGATGTTGCCGGAGAAGTTGCCGGAATTCACGGTGAGCGAGGTCGCGGAGTTGGTGCCGGTGTTGACCGTGCCGGCGCCGAAGAGGGCGTTGATGCCGCCGCTCGAAAGGTTGTCTTGGAATTCCAGCGTGGCTCCGGAGGCAACCGTCGTGGACGCCGCGGAGGCGGTGAGCTGCGTGAGCCGGTTGTTGCCCGCCTGCAAGGTTCCGGCCTGAACGCTGACGGATGGGAGATTGGAGGAGGTTGTGACATTGCCGGGCGCGAACACGACCGTGCCCGTGTTGCCCGCGCTGCCGAAGGCGAGTCCCGCGCCGTTCTGCACGTTGAGTTCGGACGTCGAGAGGTTGAACGTGTTGCCGGCGGTGGCCGAGAACGTCGCCGTCTGGCCGTTGGTCACGTTGAGGAAGGTCGGGCTCGTCGAGAGAGTGACGTTGGTGATGGCGCGCAGTTCCGCGGTCCCGAGGGTGACGCCGCCGGTGCCGAAGGCGGAGCCGGCGCTGAACTCGAGCACGCCCTGCTCGACGAACGTGCCGCCGGTGTGGGCGTTGGCGGTGTCGAGTCGAAGTCTGCCGACGCCGGTCTTCGTGAGCGATCCGTTGCCGGTGAGGGTGCTGGCGATTTGCGCGTTGCCGCCGCGGGTGTCCACGGTGAGTCCGCCGCTGCCGATGACGACGTTGCCGGAGGCGAAGCCGTCGATGAGGAGGGTGTCAACCACCACCACGTTGGTCGGGAGTTGGAGGCGAGCGGAGGAGAACGACGCCGTGGCGTTGCCCGAGCCGGCGAGGATGTTTTCCGTGGTGATTGTGGAGCCCGCGACGGTCAGGGAGCCGCTCACCCCGGAGGCGGCCGCCAATTCGATGGCCCCCGCGGAGAGGTGGGCGCCGTTGGTCAGCACGAGCGTCCCGGAGCCGAGCTGTCCGATGGTCAGTTGCTGGGCGACGGTCAGCGAGGAGTCGTCGAGCGTGGCCGTGCCGCTGGACCCGTTGGTCAGCCCGAG